>CAZOHS010000077.1:6296-11920 GCA_964579285.1 uncultured Rhodospirillaceae bacterium
CAATCAGAGTAGAGCGATGGATGTTGGGGTTTGCAGCTCCTCCCATGTATGACGATGCGCGCAAATTTGCGGGGCTTGTGGATCGATGGCAGTTGATCCAGTGGCAATGTCCGACCACTGTCACGCTCGATATTGGTTGTGCCGATGCCGGGTCAGGTGCGCCTGAAGGCAACAGATCTTCCGGTATTTCGATGTGGTCGAACCACATCATTACTCCTGAAACAGAGACCACGACCCACTACCACTGGGCCTTTTCCCGGAATTTTAAACTGGACGACGAAGCTGTTTCCGAAATACTAGCAAATGGCGGCGTACAGACTTTTATGGAAGACGTTGTAATATTGGAGCGTCAACAGAGCGCTATAGAAAACTACGGTGATAGACCCGTTGTGGATATCAATATCGATAATGCGCCGTTGCAGTTTCGAGGAATTTTGAACGAAAAAATTCGAACAGACGATCCCAAATCTTGGGCCTTTTCCGGCCTTTCGGTTAGAGAGTAAAAACATAACCAGGCGTTCAGCGTGTAACCCAAGAGGTTTGCAAAATGGATGACATAAAAGACGACACTATTATGCTAACCGTGTTTTTGCGGCATGATCAGGCACAGGCGCTAAACGAGTTTCAAACAAAACTCGACGAGCGTGGTTGGTGGGAGAATTTTCCGCCTGAGCGTGTCGAAATTGTTTCATGGAACGTGGTTATGGGGATAGGCCAAATTGTAACGCTGCGTTTCCCCCCTGAAAGGCTGCAGGCTGTGAACGTCGCTCTCGAAAAATACGCATGGGGTGTGTTCCGCACAGAGGCTTATGTAAGCTACGATTTTGTTCCGGTAAGGGATCGCCTGTCGAAAGAATCTCGAGAACGTCGGATGAAAAATACGACAGGAGATCAGCAAGGTACTGAGGTGAATAGTGAGGCAGGTGGGGGCACCCACCCGAGGCTACCGCACAATGGCTTATTTCTGGAGCAATGGCAGGCGGGTTCTGGCACACCCACTGAATATGAAATGAATTTAGGCGACGCTTTAGAGGCCATTTTTGGAGAAGGAATCCAAGACATTCAGGGGATTGTCCAGGCTCTAAATGAAAGGGGGTCACAAACTCCCAATGAGGAGTTATGGACAGAGGAAAATTTTCCTAAAATAATGAAACGGCTTGGCCGTTAATTTGAAAGCTCTGTTATGACTAAAGGACCCCCTCGGTATCGTTTGAATAAAACGGCGCAACACATACTGGACACTGGCCTGATGAATAGGTGGTACGGTATCTGTCAAACGAGTGCGGTTGGAACGCGTCCACTATCCCTTAAGCGCTGGGGTAGAGATCTCGTGCTTTGGCGTGATGCTACCGGCGCCCTACACCTCCACGATGACCGTTGTCCACATCGAGGAGCACCCCTATCAATAGGGCGAAATGATGGTGATCGTCTTACCTGCGCATATCACGGGTTAGAGGTTCTCGCAGACGGTACTGTCGCAAAAGTGCCAGGTGAACCCGAGTGTGATCTCGTCGGTAGAGCGGTTGTTTGTACCTACCCTGTTAAGGAGCAACACGGTGCGGTTTTTGCGTGGTTGGGAGATGGTCGCGAAACGCCGGTCGCGCCATTTCAGCTTCCCGAAAGGCTAACTAATAAGAAATTTGATCGATTTCTTTCTTATGCGGAGTGGCGCTGTCCCTATCGTTTTCTGATAGATAATAACATGGATCCGATGCACGGAGTTTTCTTGCATCAGGCGTCGCACTCGATGGCCGTAGGGTCAACAGAAGCTGAGTTCGAAACTCACGAAACGGGCAGTGGATTTGTTTTTCGAAAAAAGGGACAACGGGACGTAAATTTCGATTGGTCTGAATGGTATGACGCGGGTTTTCAAGCCGTTTGCCTTGAAATACCTTACCCATTGACCGGGGGACCGGGGGGTAATTTTGGAATTGTTTTTCATGTTACACCCATAGACGAAGTTTCCTCCGCGTGTTTCTTCTGGCGCCACCGGAAAGTTTCTGGTTGGCAACGCGACGTCTGGCGTTTCTTGTATAAGACCCGGCTGGAAGGGAGGCATTGGCATGTTTTAGAACAAGACCGGCTTCTTACCGAACGAATGGCGACAGACGCAGATAAAAAAGAATATCTTTACGGCCATGATATGGCGGTGGCCCGCGTTCGAAAGTTGATGGCTGATGAGGCTGTCCAGCAAGCGCGCTCGATAAATAAACCTCAATAACTCTATTAAAAGGAGAATAACAGTGGATAAAATTACAAAGGTTTCTGTCCCAGGAGTACCTGAACCGCAGGGTAATATCTATAGCAATTGCTTGAAAGTAGGGAACCAGCTTCTTTTATCCGGGATGATTGCAGGGGACGTCTCTGGTGATGCCTATCAGCAGTCAGTCGAATGTTTCCAGAAAATTAAGTCTTTGGTTGAAGGTAATGCCGGGCGGATGGAAGACGTCGTAAAATTAACGGTCTACCTTACTGATATGGCGAACCGGCCGGCTTTTGGTAAAGCAAGGAGTGAGTTTTTCTCTGGACGTATGCCTTGTTCCACTTTAGTGGCAATTTCGGCCCTAGCTGATCCAGGGGCATTAGTTGAGGTTGAAGCCATGGCGTTTGTTGGGGCAGGTACCTAATTACGGTACCTTGTGAGCTACCTTCCATTCGGCGGTGAGGGCGTTGCGATCCATTTTGCCGCGCCCGGTTTTTGGAAGTTCACTTCGAAAAATTATTTCGTTAGGCATTTTGAAATCTGCTAAATGCTGACGGCAGTGGAATTCTACATCGGACACCTTAAGGTTTTGGCCGTCCTTTGACTGGATATAAATAATAACCTGTTCACCATATATTTCATCCGGAACGCCTATGGTGGCCACTTCTGCCACACCCGGCATTTGCAACACGACGTTGTCAATTTCAAGTGGCGAAATATTAATTCCGCCCCGAATAATAAGATCTTTCTCTCTTCCGGTGACGAAGAGAAAACCCTCTTTGTCGATAAACCCAAGATCGCCAGTAAGGGTCGAGCCCTCTGCGTGTATTACAACTTCCCCATTTTCATTTAGGTACCGATATTTGCCCGCTGGGTTTCCATTGAGTTGAATGGCACCAATTTCGTCAGTAGGGAGTGCCTTCCCATTGACGTCAACAATACGGACCTGCTGATAGTCTACCGGGCGGCCCACAGAACCCATTTTGCGAGAGCCCTCGTGGCTCCCACTGATCCAGCCAACTTCGCTGGCTCCGTATCCTTGGCAAATATTTATTGCAAAAGTATCTTCAAACCGCTGCCATTCGGAGACCAGAAGTGGGGCTGAACTAGACGTTATATAACGTAAGTTGGGTGCAGCACGATGTCCCCGCTTACTTTCTCGATTAACAAGCATATTGATGATTGTAGGATTACCAGCGGCTATCGTTGCGCCGTTTTCATTAATCCAATCAAAAAAGTTGCCGACGGAAAACTTACGCGCTAGCAACAGAGTGGCTCCCTTCGCGATGCTGCCAAGAGCCGATAACACCTGCGCTGACATCCAATTCATTGATCGAAAATCGAGGATGCGATCTTCCGAGGTGATGCCAAAGGCGTCGGCTATTGGAATGGTATTGTCATATAGCTCAGAATATGAACAAACAACGCCTTTCGGATTGGACGACGTGCCTGATGTATAAAAGATAGAGATGTCGTCGGTCCTGTCGGCTTTTGGCCAATTCCCGGGAGTTTTGTCGAATTTATAAAAATCTCTAAATATTCCTGTGCTCTTGCCTGACGCCCATTCCCCCAACTCTATCCATTCTCCATCTCTATCATGCAATGTTTCCTCTATAATATTGTGTCCTGACTCATATAGCGTAAGTCGCGCACCCAGGGCTCCTAGGATCTGGTCAAAGTGACTGGCGTTCATTTCGATGTGTATCGTGCATATCGTACAACCGTAAGCGAGCGACGCGAGGTAGACGATTAAGTGTTCGATCGAGTTGTTTGAGAGGAGTGCGACGCGATCATTTTGGCCAATATTAATGCTTTCATAGTAATGGCCAATTCTGTTTGAGAGTGCGAAGAGTTCACCGTGGGTTATCTCTTTTCCTTGATCAATAGACCTAATCGCCACCTTGTCCGGTGTGATGCGAGCATTCATTTCCAGCCACTTGAAAAAGCTACGGTTGCTTATTTTTTTGAATGCCATTTCTTCGTCATTTGCGCAAATCAAGGTTCTCTTTGACGCAGCAATCGCTGGGCTGTCGATTAAATTGTTGTTTCTTAGGCAACTTACCAGACTTGAAAATGCCGGCAACCTGATTTGGAGACCAAGTTTCTACAACGTGGTTGAAAAAGACTTGAATATTGATAAAAATTAACATACTATCCAAATAGTCAGTATTATTTAGTGTCCAAATTGCTCTATAAAAGCGTATTCCGTGACCATTGCAATCGGAGGTATCATGGGGCCAAAATCTTCTACCAGCAACGCGTCCGAAGCCCAGCGTGTCGACTTTCGTACTAATCCCCAGGAATACAAGCATTGGAAACTATCCGTCGACGGAAAAGTGGCTCGGCTTGCGCTTGATGTAGAAGAAAGCGCGACACTGTTTTCGGGCTATGAATTAAAGCTCAACTCCTATGACCTCGGCGTGGATATTGAACTATATGATGCGCTTCAACGTATTAGATTCGAACATCCAGGTGTCGGCGCAGTGATTTTAACTTCTGATAAACCGCGTGTATTTTGCGCCGGTGCAAACATAAGAATGCTTTCCCAATCGACGCACGCACACAAAGTGAATTTTTGTAAGTTTACCAATGAAACACGAAACGGCATTGAAGATGCGGCCGATTTTTCGGGCATTCGCTTTCTGGCGGCAATAAACGGAGCATGCGCCGGGGGCGGATACGAGCTTGCGCTAGCTTGTGAACATATAATGTTAATAGATGACGGGTCTTCAACGGTGTCCTTGCCCGAATTACCGTTGCTTGCCGTTTTGCCCGGGACAGGAGGGTTAACAAGGTTAGTCGATAAGAGAAAAGTACGTCACGATCGGGCCGACTACTTTTGTACCACCTCTGAAGGTATCCGAGGAAAACGGGCGACGGACTGGGATCTGGTTGACGAGGTTATACCGCGCTCCAAGTTTGACGAAACGGTACTGTCGCGGGCAACGGAATTTGCAGCGGTCACCGACAGACCTCTTGATGGGAAGGGCGTTGAGTTGACAGCCATAAATAGAAATATTGAGAAAGATCGCATTACGTACGACACTCTTTCTATTGATTTCCAACGTGACCTCTCGTTGGCAACCATTACGATATTTGCCCCGAGTACACCCCCACCTTTGGATGTTGCAGGCATCGAAGAGGAAGGGCCAAGGTTTTGGCCCTTGGCGATGACCCGAGACCTCGAAGACGCTATTTTAGAACTTCGAGTAAATGAAGAAGACATAGGGACGTGGGTGTTTAAGACCGAGGGGAATCCTGACCTTGTGAGAGACGCCGAGAAGCCGTTACTCGATAATGCAGACCACTGGCTAGCCCGGGAAATTCTTTTATTCATGAAAAGGACCTTCAAGCGTATTGATGTTTCTTCGCGTTCAATAATCACGCTTGTCGAGCCAGGAAGTTGCTTTGTCGGGACACT
>CAZOHS010000078.1:0-11503 GCA_964579285.1 uncultured Rhodospirillaceae bacterium
GAAGTTTTGCCCCACTCCACCTCTCATTTCCCGTCGTCAAGCAGTTGACCTCAGCCAGCGCAGTAACCAAATCCGGTGTGAGGTTATTGTAATCAAGGCCGGGGGTATGCAGTTCACCGGCTGAAACCATCGTGGTCGTGCCCCCGTGCAGATAGCTTCCAATCCAACCAATTGTATCCTGTACAGGCGTCCATTCGCCCAAAACTGGATGGACATGACCGTCGACCAAGCCGGGTAATACCGCGAGGCCGTTCGCATCCAACTCGCGGTCACAAGATGTGCCTACTGGCGGGTTGAGCTCAGAGATTAGCCCGTCACTTATCAATAGACTGGACACCATGGCTTCGGGTGCCGACAAGTCCCCCGTAAAATATTCTCCGATGTTTTTTATGAGCGTCTTCGTCATAACTGGGAATTCTAGAAGGGGTTGACCGACTGCTGCGAGGTACAAGCTTCAATAAAAGCTCCATGTTCGCAGGTTTCCGAATGTTCTGGGCAATTATTTTTGTGCAGCACCTCTTTAATCCTATAAAGGGCCGGCTCAATCCAGGACAAATCACATTTGTATGGAAGCAGCGTAATCTTAAATTGCATAACGGCGCTGCTCGTTTTCAGAAATGTTTCCTCGGTAAAGCGATCTCCATCGCAATAAAGGAAATATCCAATATCTGAAGCATCTAAGCCCAGCCGCCGCATGATCCAGATGTAGAAATCCATTTGTCGCTTATAAGCCACCTTCCACCAATCCTCGAGCGTGATCTTTTTTCCCGCCGACTTCTGCGAGGTACTCTTATAATCAACCACATGAACTTGGCCGGTTTTTGTATTTAGCCACACGTCATCAAGGCCCCCGCCGACTTTCAGGTTTGTCTCCGTGTGGATTGTGTTGAACCGCCCCTCAGCACCAAAATGCAAACTCTGCGTCCAAAGTTCAAACCTCTCGTCTTGATATGGCACCAAGTGCGCCAACCCCTCACCTTCTAGGTAGGGATGAGACGTTCCCAAAGCTCGGTGTTTATCAAAGTCACGCTTCAGCAATACATCAGTAGCTTCATTTATGTTGTAACCCGGTATGCTTGGAAATTTTACCCCACTAACTTGTTGCAGGTAGAAACAGGCGCGGCATTTGATAAAATTTTCTATGCGCGACCGGCTAAGCTCATACGGCAGCGGATTATTTTGATCATAAACACCACGATGGCGCGCCATTATTTGAATTCTCTTCCCTGAAATTAATCGAACACAGAAAGCTATCGGATACATTTTAGAGAGGGTACGCTATAGTTTGAACCCCCCTCTACAAACATTGTCGACCTTGAATGGCCTGCCGTTCTCTCATTTGCACTGAACGACCAAAATATTTTAAATACAAATCAAAATTGCCCCATGGAGGCATTCAATGTTTTTCGAACCTAAAAAAGACAACCACGGATTGCCTTTCAACCCGTTCAAAGCTTGTGTGGTGCCCCGTCCGATTGGATGGATAACGACATTGAGCCACACAGACATCATTAATCTTGCACCTTTTTCAATCTCGAACCAGCTGGCCTATGATCCACCTTTTGTGTTCTTTTCTGGCTCGGGAGCAATCGATGGAGTTGACGCTGAGCCGCGTCGAAAAGATTCTGTTGTAAATGCCGAAGTTACAGGTGAATTTGTCTATAATATGGCAACTTATGACCTCCGTAACGAGGTCAACTTATCGTCGAAACATGTACCTCCAGATGTCGACGAATTGGAAATGTGTGGCCTGAGTGCCGCGCCCTGTAAATTAGTCAAATGTCCCCGCGTCTTGGAAAGCCCGATAAACTTGGAATGCAAACATCACTCCACACTAACCCTCCCTTCAAATTCTCCGAAAGGAATCCATCACGTTGTCATTGGCGAAGTCATTGGCATCCACATCAATGACGCAGCACTCACAAACGGTAAAATAGACTGGGTAAAGATCCAACCACTCGCGCGCATGGGCTATATGGATTATACGCACGTGACCGAGGTGTTCACGATGCCCGGCCCAAAGGGAGAGGAATTTCGCCCAGGCCAAATTGGAGAACATAGTGATTCAGAGCACTGGAACCGTATACCAAAAGAATGGGATTCTTATAAAAACGCTGACAACTAAGTAACCCAAATAGACTGCTTTAAATTCTCTTTCAACTATTTAGTCCGGACGTTTTGCCACCAGGTCGATCTCGACCCTTGCATTTAAGGCGAGCCCGGTAACGCCAATGCAAGTGCGAGCAGGTTTCTTTTCAGGCTCCCAGTAAGTCTCGTAAACCGCATTCATCGCCGCATAATCGTCCTTAAAATGGGTAAGATATACCCGTGCCATGACGACATTTTCAAAACCAAGGTTCAACGAAACAAGCACGGCATTAAGGTTTTTCATAACATTCCGGGTCTGTCCTTCTATGTCCGGTGGTAGCGGCGCACTTTCATTTCCTGCTTCATTTGGCATCTGGCCTGTAATTAATACCCAGCCGTCCGCCTCCACCGCGTGAC
Source organism: uncultured Rhodospirillaceae bacterium (assembly GCA_964579285.1). Classification (GTDB taxonomy): domain Bacteria; phylum Pseudomonadota; class Alphaproteobacteria; order MPNO01; family UBA830; genus JAYZQT01. The sequence goes on from CAZOHS010000078.1 coordinate 2,506, forward strand.
TAAAGGGTGCGACGGGATCAGGTGCGTTCGCGGCCATGTGAAAAATGGGTAACACCGGGTTAATCTCCCTTTATTAACAGTCTTATCGACACAACGCCGAACGCTATTATACTGTTTAGACGCGCAACGTATCAATCCGGGTGAGGCTACACCTTCAACTATTAGGGCGTCGGAATGGTCGAAACAAACACACGAATGATGAAATTTGGCGGGTATCACCGCGCACGAAGCTACGAAGAAGATTCGGAACTTACTCATGTTGGCCCGGGAACGCCGGGTGGCGAATACCTTCGTCGGTTCTGGCAGCCAATCGCACTAGCGTCCGAACTTCAAGAACTTCCACTGGCAATTCGAATTCTTGATGAGGAACTGGTATTATTCCGTGATGGCTCCGATCAAATTGGCCTTTTGCATCTTCGGTGCAGTCACCGTAATACCTCTCTCGAATATGGCTTCATTCAAGAGCGCGGCATCCGCTGCTGTTATCATGGCTGGCACTACGACATAGACGGAACAATCCTAGAAACCCCTGGGGAACCATCCCGCAGCCGTATCAAGGACAAACTTTGCCATGGTGCGTATCCAACCCAAGAATTTCAGGGATTAGTTTTTACATACATGGGGCCACCAGAAACGATGCCGGACTTCCCAGTGTTTGACAGCTTCGTATACCCCAGTGAAAACCGGTTGGTGCCCTACAAAATTTTTAATCCGTGCAACTGGTTGCAGGCCCACGAGAATGGTGCAGATCCAATCCACACTTGTTTCCTTCACGCTCGCGGAAATGAGCGGCAATTCTCCCAACAATACGAAGCGTTGCCACAAATTTCATTTCACGAGACACCAATTGGACTGCTGTCCGTAGCGACGCGACGCTGGGAGGACTACATCTGGATCCGCGCGAGCGACGTGATCCTACCCAATGCCGCACAATTCGGCCTTGCTGAGGTCGCGACAGAAGAAAAATTTGCGCTCTGCCCGTGGCTTACCCGATGGATCGTACCCATTGACGATACCAGTGCCTATGCAATCGGCTTACGGCATTTTAATACAGTGATCGATCCCCGCGAAACAGGAAACGCGGCGGGAATTGGGCTTGGTATGGTTGACTTTCCCGGACAGGTTCCCACGGCTGAGCATACAGAGGGACAACGAAACCCCGGTGACTACGAGGCATTGGTTGCACAGGGGCCGGTTGCCATCCACGCGAACGAAACGCCAGGGGTGACCGATGAGGGAGTAATTATGGCACGACGCCAAATACGCGCGGGGATTCGCGCAATTGGCAAGGGCGATGAGCTTTCCTGGCCAGCCCGAAGTAACATCGAGCCCGTGTCCACGTATAATCTGGAGTTAGTTTCCCGGGTCCCTATCAAAAATGGTGGAGATGACACACTGACAGTCCGCCGCTTTGGTAAGCGTGTCGCTGAACTAATTATTGAAAGTGGTTCGCTTACCCCCGGGGCAAGACAAAACACAGTGAGGGAGCGGATTGAACGTCTAATCTCCCGTGAATTTTCTTGACGGAAATAACCTGTGTCGTAAATGAGCCCTTTATCGTTGGCGAATCCCCCCGTTGGCAGCCGGAAGAACAAGCACTCTATTGGGTAGATATTTATCGACCGTCGATAGAACGTTACCTACCTACTACCGGTGCACGCAAAAGTTGGCCTATGCCGGAGAGAATAGGGTGTTTTTCGTTTTGTAAAGACGGTCGAATAATCGCGGGAATGCAATCCGGCATCGCTTTTGTGGATCTTATTACTAGCCAAGTCGACAGGGTCTTCGACCTCGACCCCGAGGACCAACAAACTCGGTTCAATGACGGCCGGAGCGACCACCAGGGAAGGTTTTGGGTCGGCAGTATGCGGGAAAGCATGGACAAGAAAACGAACGCGCTCTTCTGCTACGAGCCCGACGGCACATGTAGAAAAATTGTTGATGGTCTGATATGTCCCAACGGGCTCGCTTTCAGCCCCGACGGAAACACACTGTATCATTCCGATAGTCGTCAGGATATCGTTTGGGCGTGGGACCTAGATAGTGTAACCGGTGGGATTTCTAATCGCCGTGTTTTCATACAAAATGACCCAACGGAGGGACGTCCCGACGGTGCAGCCGTTGACGCCGAAGGTTACTATTGGATTGCCTGTGTTGGGGCCTGGCGGGTTGCTCGATACACTCCCGACGGTTTTGTGGACCGGGTCATCGGTGTTCCGGTACAACGACCGACGGCCTGCACTTTTGGCGGGGGGGACTTAAAAACACTTTACATTACGACCGCAACATTTCCCCTCCAGAAGACAGCACTCGTTAAGCAACCTTTGGCTGGGAGTGTGTTTGCCGTTGATGTCAGCGTTCCTGGCTTTAGAGAGCCGTTTTTCGGCAGATAGAACCCGAGCACATTGTTTTAGAAATGGCCAAATTTAAGTACGTTCGGCTAACCCACCTTGCTCGTGCGATATCAAAATGTAAGCATTACTCCAGTGTACGGAAGGTTTAATGATGGATAAAAACAACACCATTAAAAACAGGTCAAAGGGAGGAACCGCGTCTCAAAGCGGGCCTGAACGCAGCGATCCAATCATCGACAGCCTAATCCTCTCGCATGGTACGCTTGAGTGCCATGACGTCGAAGCTTCACGGCTTTTTTATGAGGAGTTTTTGGGTCTCGAGACCGTGTTCCACGGCAAACGAACAATGTTAATTCGGAAAGGTGGTTATTGGGGGATCGTCTGTGTAAACCGCGGCGATAAAGTGCGTCCTATGGGGCCGCTTAATCACTGGGGTATTGATGTCGCAAGTAGAGAACTCGTAGATAAGGCTCGGGAGAATGCGCTCAAATATAAAGAAAAATATGGTATTCAGAAAGTAAATCAAGCACTTGAACAACATGGTGTCTATTCTTTTTACCTTCAAGATCTTGACGGAAACTGGTGGGAAATTCAAAGCCTACCCGAACCAGAACTGTATGATCGGTGGTTTAAGGAAGGAGACGGGTCGGCCGTTGAGGCAAGTAACTAAAGGACTACGGCAAAAATCATTATGCCTTGCCATTTATAGACCCGAGTATAATTAAAACAGGCGCTTACCACGGAATGTTCTGCGGTTCGTCTTACATTTAAACGGAGAAACTATTCGTCCCCGCGTTCTTCGCGAAACAAACCTAGTTTTTCATGAACACCTTTATCTGAAAAACTATATAAAAAACTGTCCGTTTCAGCATGATGAGAATGCGGGTACCACGCAGGTATTACAAATATGTCCTTTGGTCCCCACTCGATAATTTGTTCCCCGACGTTGGTCCGACCCCCACCTTCCACCGCATGATAAACCCAGGCCGCCGTGCTTCGATAAGTCTTACCCTCAAAACCTGTGGGTAGAAGTTGCATATAAGCCGATAAGGTAGGTATTACCGGACCCGCGGTTTCTGGATTTACATATTCCATTTTTATACCGTGATAATCGTCCAGGTTTCCCGCCGCATTAAGTCGCTTCAACGCATCCTTGGTTTCACTATATGGATACCTGAAAATTGGCGATGACACCGAGTGGGGCCGATGATCCATGGGAAGCATGTTCGCACCATAACGCGCGTGACTGTCTCCCTCAGGAGGTCCATCAGGAAAAACCGTATTACCCCTCCATGGTTCCGCAAAGACTGGGCCTAGAAAGCGGACCAAGGGCAAATCAAGGCATGTCATTGAAATGTGTGGTGTATCACCCTCTAGTCCGTGCCCGTGCCAGTGCCACGACGGGTTCAATATCAAATCGCCCGGTTCCATATCGCATTTCTCACCATTTACTGACGTATATCCGCCTTCACTCTCGATCACCATTCGGAGAGCAGAAGGTGAATGGCGATGGGGCTCTGCGATCTCGCCAGGCATAATGCACTGTAGTCCCGTGTATAGGGCCTCGGTAATACGACGATCACCACGCATATTTGGGTTTTCAAGCATCAAAGTGCGCCGCTCCGCATCTTCTCCCCCTACCAAATTTCCGGCTTCCAAAACGTAGGGACGAACCTCTTCGTACTTCCATAGGTGAGGTATTGCTCTAGTTTGCGGTCCTTTGGTCATCATTTCTTTGACCGCTTCCCACAGGGGATAAAGGTTCGACGGATCAATCTTTTTATAGAACTTGTCTTTGTTAGGTTTTGACGAAGCACTTGTTCCAATACTCATCATCTAAACTCCAGAAATTATGCCTGCTCGGTAACATCCCAAAAATGCAGAAATTTGAATTTAAAGCCCCAATGCAAAACATAAGTTCTAAAGCGTTTAGAACACGAGTTCCACACTCACGAGTTTTTACTAGTTTTTAGTACAAGAATGAGTATTCAAAGGTTCCTTTTTAGTGGTGTTACCGCTAACGGCGAGAGCACCGATTAAGATAAGCGCTAGTCCAAAAAACACCGTGATAGAGAGACGTTCATTCAGCACTAAAGCGCCGAGAAGCACCGCAACGATTGGCATAAACAAGGCCATCAACGAGCCACGAGTTGCACCAACGCGACGAACAACGATGAAGTAGAGGCTCATAGCAACAGCTGTGCAGGCGGTACCGGTAATCAACATCGCCCCAATTGCCTCCGTACCTGGCGTCAGACTGAGGGGCGTCTCGACTATAAATGCGAGGGGGACCAGTATTGCCGCACCAAAGATCATTTGGCCAGTCGCCATCGCCGGCGGCGCTATATTAGGTAGCCGGCGCGCATAGATTGCTCCCAGCGTGTGACTTACGGGCGCGAGAAAGGAGATGAGCACAGCCAAAAGTTGATTACCTACTTCATTTAATACGGTGGGACCAATTACCAGTACAACCCCAATTAGACCGACGGCGGCGCCGGTCAAACGGCGCCGTGTGAATGTCTCCTCCGCAAGGAAAACAGGCGCGAGTACGACAGTCATGACGGGAATAGCGCCGTAAAAAATACCCGCAACACCGCTTTCAATATACTGTTGCCCCCAGGCGATCGTTCCGAAGGGAATTGCGGCGGTAAGCAAACCCAACCAGAACAGAGGTATCCATCCCTTAAATGTGCTGGGCATTCGCGCGCCGAAAGCCCGCATCAAAATCCAGCAAAAGGGTGCCGCGATCAACGTCCGTAGAGCCGCGGCGGTAAGGGGAGAGATCTCGGTGACCGCAATGTTGAGAAATAAAAAGGTACTGCCAAGAAATATCGAGGCGACTATCAACAGGCTCCAGTCAGCGGAGTTCATGGAACTTTTCATAGGGGGTCCGTGTTTGGGTGAGTTGTAGGTATTTAAGTCCAGGCCTACAAAAGGAAGGGTCTCTTATATTAAAAAGGCTATTACCATCCAATTACGAATCGCCTTGCCCCACAACTAAGATGATGTTTAAAGATGCTGGATCTGAATATTACCCCACTCTTGTCTTAAGTATTCGGCGACTAACCGACGGTGGCAGTGATGCGGTTTATCCTCACTGCAAAGAAGACAGGCATCGATGAATATCGAGCGGTCTAGCTTCTCGATACGCCTTTTTTTCATGAGATCGAGAAATTGAAACTGGTATTCCAGCCATGTAATGCGACGTTTTCTATATAGTTCCAAAATTTCCTTCGTGGGCGCCAGGGTAATTAAATGTGTATAGCCAATTCCGCAAATAGAACGCGAGAAGAAAGCCAAATCCTCTTTCTTCGCAAAACCGGAGAGCTGTGATCTATTATGCAAGCGCACGTCAATGATCCGCTTTGCTCCAGAATTCTTAAGGCGTTCGAAAAACTCCTTGGCCGTCGTTTTGGTAGATCCAATTGTAAAAATCTTCATTCGGCGCCCTCATTTTCAAGATAACGGCCAATGGGAACAATGCGGTGCGATACCTTATTGCATTGCGTCGGCTAGTAATTCGAATGAATGGACTCGCGCTGTATGATCCCAGATCGGCGCCGAGACCATAAGCTCGTCGGCACCAGTACTTTCAATTAGGGATGTCAACTTCGCCTTTATTTTTTTCGGAGAACCGTAAAAGGAACACGCTAACATCGATGCGGCTTGGGTCTTTTCGATTGGTGACCAGATTTTCTCAATATCTTCGACAGGTGGAGGCAATGGACCCCGTGTACCCCGGACCATACGTGTAAAATTTTGTTGTGGGGTAGTAAATAGGCGCCGCGCCTCGTCTTCTGTGTCGGCGACAATAGCATTACAACCAACCATCACATAAGGCTCGGAAAGCTGTTTTGAAGCCTTAAATCTTTCGCGATATATAGATACGGCCTGCATCAACGCTTGCGGTGCAAAATGGGATGCAAAAGCAAAGGGCAAGCCAAGAATACCCGCGAGTTGGGCACCAAAAAGACTAGAACCCAAAATCCAGAGGGGCACGTTAGTGTTCTCGCCGGGAATTGCGTGGATCGTCTGCTGTTCTTGTCGCGGCCCTAGCAATGCTTGCAGTTCGACAACGTCCTGCGGAAAATATTCCGAAGAATTAGGACCGCGGCGCAAGGCCTGCAGTGTAACCTGGTCTGTCCCGGGTGCTCTACCCAATCCGAGATCGATGCGATCGGGAAACAGCGTTGCCAGCGTCCCAAATTGTTCGGCAATCACCATTGGCGAGTGATTTGGTAACATAATTCCACCCGCACCAATCCGGATTTTCTTGGTACCCCCAGCAACATGGCAAATGCACACGGCCGTCGCCGCACTCGCAATCCCCGAGAGGTTATGGTGTTCCGCTAACCAAAAGCGCTCAAAGCCGGCGGCTTCCGCATGCTGCGCCAGATCGACAGCATTTTCCAGAGCGTCAGCCGGAGTAAAACCTTCGCCGATGTACGCCAAATCAAGTACTGAGAGTTGAACCATGAGAGCAGTCTAGCGCATACAAAAGATCAGGGCAGTAGCCTCAACGAAACTAATACTCGTCCGTCGGCGCTCCTCAAACTGATGTAAAATACCGAATTCCTGACCATTGCGTTTTGCCAATTAATAATTTTCCCTATTTTGGGCGATTTATTATAATTTTAAAGAACTCTTTTGCGGTGCGAAAGAAGAGAGAAGCTTACTCCATTATAAGGCACGTATTACAAGGCGGTAGTAGAGGCAATAATCAGTAATCGAGAATGATTGTTCGATAAGGGAGAGATACCATGACCGATACGCTATGGCGCTGGACTGCAACGGATTTGTCAAACGGAATTCGCACTCGGCAAATTTCCAGCCGGGAGGCTACAGAAAGCTGTCTTCAACGCCTCGATGAGGTCAATCCAGCGATTAACGCTGTCGTCGACATCCTCGCCGACGAAGCTCTGGCATCTGCGGACCGCGCCGACGAAGCAGTGCAGCGGGGCGAGGACCTGGGTTGTCTGCACGGCGTGCCGATTACGGTAAAAATAAATGTGGACTTTGCTGGGCGCCCTACCACCAACGGTGTTGTTGCTTTCCAAGACTTAATCGTTGAGGAAGACAGCATACCAGTATCGAATTTGCGAAAAGCTGGCGCTGTAATTTTTGGGCGAACGAATGTGCCCGGTTTCTCAACACGTTATTTCACAGACAATGCTCTGCATGGCCGCACGCTAAATCCCTGGGACCCGAAACGCACCCCTGGCGGGTCTAGCGGCGGCGCGGCTGCCGCGGTCGCAGCCGGCGTCGGGCCAATAGCACACGGCAATGACCGAGCGGGCTCGGTTCGCCAGCCTGCGTTTTCCTGCGGGGTATTCGGGTTAAGGCCAACCGTAGGCCGAGTGCCGGACTACAACCCTTCCAGCGTCGAAGATCGTGGATTATCGACCCAACTCACCCACGTACAAGGTCCGCTTGCCCGGACAATTTCTGATGTGCGTATAGGACTAGAAGCGCTGTCGGCGCGAGATGCCCGAGACCCCTGGTGGGTACCGGCAACCGTCCAACCAAGCCGCGAACCAGTCCCGGTTGCTATGATCCCATCAATACCGGGCGTGGATATGGACCCCGCCATTGAGGACGCTATAAAAACCGCGGGGCAATGGCTGGAAGAAGCCGGTTATAGGGTTGAGGAAGCAATACCGCCCCGTTTTCCCGACGCCGCGGAGCTATTCTGGCCACTGCTGTTAGCCGAGGAACGTGCAGCCTCGCAAGAGACCGGCTCCCTTTCAACGAACGCTATCGAGCAATTAGGAGACGAAGCTGTTCGGCGTGCGCGAGCGTCAACCCGGGCTTACGCTGGGAGCCTGGACTACTCCGAGTATATTAGGGGGCTGGCAACGCGGACAACTATTTTACGCGAATGGCAAACTTTCCTAGAAAGCTATCCGCTTATACTTATGCCGGTATCCTGTCACCGCCCCTGGCCCATTGATTTTGATCAGGGGGGAGACGAGCAAGTAGGGCAAATGCTAGAAGCGCACCGAACCCTGGTGGCAATCTCTCTGCTGGGTTTACCTGGGCTGTCGATGCCAACAGGACTTGTCGACGGAGTGCCGGTAGGGGTCCAGCTCGTTGCCGCCAAATTCCACGAGGAGCAGTGTCTTATAGCAGGAGAAGTCATTGAGGCCCGCAATGCTGTACAAACACCCATTGACCCAAAATAATAAGAAGAGAATGAACAACAACCAAAACACGCTCTAGCAATATCAGTTTCTAACTAGCTTTTTATATGACGGTGTTGTTTCTCAGTTATTCAGCCTATATCAGGATGAGGAAAATGCATGCGAAGAATATAGTGACAAAATCAAAGAGGAATTATGAAAAAATACGGTAAAGCGGAGGCTAAGGAATACGCTCAAGAACATTTTCGCGGTATTTTTGCGGCTAGCATGACGCCATTTAATTCCGACGGAACAACGGACGATGAAGGCCTTCGTGCCAACCTTCGTCATTGGGTCGATGAACTCAAGATCGCAGGCCTTTTTGTGAATGGAAAACAGGGCGAATTCTTTTCGATGACGCTTGAAGAACGCAAACGGCAATTTGATATCGTGGTAGATGAAATTGGCGATCGCTGCCGCACCGTAATGTCTTGCTCCGATGAGAACCTGGATAATGTTATGGAA
>CAZOHS010000079.1:0-11236 GCA_964579285.1 uncultured Rhodospirillaceae bacterium
TATTAGAAATAGCGCCGCAGTGTAGCACAAGGAAAATTGACCCGGTAGAACTTGAATTTTTTATTAAAAATTAAGTGAATAAAAGTAAGGGTAATATAGTACCCCACTGTCACTTCCTTGATATTTATTGATTTTTTAACTGTAAGTTGACACAAACGTGTTTTATGTCATATTCGCCCGCCTTTCTGGTTGTTATGTAAAGATGTCTTTGGGATAAAAATATGAAAACGATTTCCGCTAAAGCGGGTGAAATCAGTACTAAGTGGTATATCGTTGATGCGGAAGACCTTGTTCTTGGTCGACTAGCGTCCGTCTGTGCGAAAATCCTCCGTGGAAAACACAAACCTATTTACACGCCTCATGTGGATTGCGGTGATAATATAATCGTGGTTAATGCCGCAAAGATAGCAATGACCGGTAACAAAAAGACGGATAAAATATACTACCGTCATACCGGTTATCCAGGAGGAATAAAATCGGTCACTCCTGAAAAGCTAATATCTGACGGGAAAAGTGAACGAATTATTATGAAGGCCGTGGAAAGGATGTTGCCAAAGACAAAACTCGGGAGGCAGCAACTTACGAAGCTACGCGTTTTTGAGGGAGCGGAGCATCTCCACGAAGCTCAGAATCCAGAAATTCTAGATGTGGGTGCTATGAATTCGAAGAACAAAAGGAGCGCCGGTTAAATGGCTGATCAAGATAAAGAAACCGGTGACGGCGCGCTTGGTGATGCCCTTAAGAAGGCAGTGGCCGAAGTGGAAGCCGCAGCTGCGGCCTCAGAAACGGAGTCGCAAGAAGAGACAAACGTGAGTAAAGAGCAAATTACGCCTTCTCCCGAATCCAGCCAACGTGAACCTAAACTTGATGCTCAAGGAAGGGCCTATGCTACAGGAAAGCGCAAAAACGCAGTAGCTCGTGTTTGGATAAAGCCAGGCAGTGGTCGACTAACAGTAAATGGAAAAAATGGTCCAGACTACTTTGCGCGGCCAGTTCTACAGATGATCATTAATCAACCTCTTCAAGTTGTAGACCGTGCAACTCAATATGACGTCTGGTGCACTGTCTCGGGCGGTGGATTGTCGGGGCAGGCTGGGGCTCTTCGTCATGGTATTTCGAAGGCCCTGACATTTTTTGAACCAACATTGAGACCGACCCTAAAAAAGGGTGGTTTTCTGACGAGAGATTCGAGGGCGGTGGAACGTAAAAAGTACGGTAGACGCAAGGCCCGTAGATCTTTTCAATTTTCCAAAAGATAAGGCTGGGACAGCCAAACATAAACTTTGTGGGCGTCCCAGGGGACGCCCTCTTTCTTTGTGGTTGATACGCTACAGCGATTAAAGTGAAATAGAGTTATGGCTAAAACAATTTTTATTGACGGAGAAGAGGGCACCACCGGTCTTAAAATTCGTCAACTCCTTCAATCACGTAAGGAAATAGAACTCATCCGTTTACCGAAAAGTCAGAGGAAGGATGAAGGTGCTCGTCATGAAGCACTTAATGATGCGGATGTGGGGGTGCTGTGTCTTCCAGATGATGCCGCGCGAGATTCTGTTTCAAGACTCAAAGATGGAAGCACTCGTATCATTGATGCCTCTACGGCTCACCGGATTAGTAAAGGCTGGGTATATGGTTTTCCCGAACTTGATAGTGAGCAGGCGTTAAGGATTTGTGGTGCGAAAAGAGTTTCAAATCCTGGTTGTTATCCAACCGGCGCGATATCATTAATTCGGCCTTTAATAGAAGAGAAAATCATACCGGTTGATTATCCCTTAACGATAAATGCCATATCCGGTTATTCCGGAGGTGGAAAAGAATTAATCAATCGGATGGAGGATAGCACCAATGAGGATGTCATTCGGAGCACCTGGTTTGCCTACGGCTTGTCCCTAGCGCATAAACACGTTCCCGAAATAGGGTACTATGCTAAGCTAGACAAAGTTCCCCTATTTAGCCCCAGCGTAGCGCGTTTCAGACAGGGAATGATTGTTCAAGTACCACTTCAATTGTGGAGTTTGCCGGGGAGGCCATCAGTTGATGACATCCGGAGTGCTCTAGAGGCCCGCTATGTTGACGCGACATTTGTTTCTGTGGCGAGCAAGGAGGCATGCGAAGAGCATGTTGGTTTGCTAGATCCAGAAGAGTTGAATAATACGAACGACATGCACCTTTATGTCTTTGGAAGCAAGGACAACCAACAAGTTATCTTAGCAGCACAGCTTGATAACCTTGGAAAGGGTGCTTCCGGGCAAGCGGTCCAGTGCCTGAACCTAATGTTGGGATTGGATGAGAGGGCCGGATTGGTCTAACACCTGGGCGAAGGAACATTTGATGTCTAAAATTCCAGGGGGCGTTCTACCCTATAATGGTAAATGGCCAAAACTTGCAGACGATGTCTTTGTAGCGCCCGGCGCTCAAATTATCGGTGACGTCGAAATTGGTAGCGGTTCGTCGATTTGGTTTAATACGGTGATTCGCGCTGACGATAACCCTGTCCGCATCGGTAAAAGGGTTAATATTCAGGATGGTTCCGTGGTTCACGTACACTCAAAATACCAAGGCACTTATATCGGGGATGACGTAACCGTAGGCCATATGGTTTTACTTCATGCTTGCAACCTTGAAAACGGGGCGTTCGTAGGTATGGGGTCGATTGTTCTTGATCAGTGTACTATTGAGACACACGGCATGCTAGCGGCTGGTGCCTTATTGACTGCTGGTAAGATTGTAAAGTCGGGAGAATTGTGGGCTGGGCGTCCTGCCAAGTTAATGCGAAGCCTTACCTTGGAAGAGATTAATAATTTTGATTGGACCGTGGAGACATATTCTGAACGTGCAAAAGAATTTGATACAGAGTTCAGAGCGATAGGAAAAAAGAAGGGGTTCGAGCCCTAGCAGGTTCTGCGGTGTCACCTGGTTTATGTTGCTGTTAGAGGCTTTTCGGACATACCGGTTTCTGGTACGAGTTTGGCTGGAGTAAGCTAGGAGTATTATTTTATGAATCGCATTGACCCTCTCACTGATGAAGAAATTGGCGACGCACTGGAAATCATGAAACCAAGCATAGAAAGGCTTGGTTTTTTGCCAAATTCGCAAAGGATAATGGCACACAAACCCGAGTTGTTAAGCGGAATAAATGCGATGTTTAAGGCGATTAGCTTGCAGACAGAGCAATCGATTTCACCCGAACTAAAATATCTGGTTGGTAATGCCGCGAGCCTTGCCGCAGGGTGTATGTATTGTGTTGCACACACCGGTGGTATAGCGAGCCAGGCAGGAGCGTCGGAGGAAAAAATAGCTGCAATATGGGAATTTGAAAAAAGTCCGCTTTTTAGTGAGGCCGAGCGTTGTGCTCTCCGTTTCGCTCAGGCTGCAGCGTCAGTTCCTAATATGGTATCTGATGAGGATTTCGTCGAGTTGAAGGAGCATTATACCGATTATCAGATTGTTGAAATGCTCTCTGTAATAGCGGTATATGGTTTTTTTAACCGTTGGAATGACACACTCGCTACAGCATTGGAAGACGCCCCCAAGGAATTTGCTAATCAGACGATAGGTAGTGTGGGTTGGAATCCCGGTAAACATGAATACGGTCGGCCGTGATACGGTGATGTTTGTTCCTGGTAATGCTATCTTTATTCGTTGCAACCTGGTTTTGTGGGCTGCGGAACTGTGCGAAAAAACCGTTACCTAAGAACAATATACCTGGCGACAGTACTCGAGCACCGTTCCCGGATAACAATATTGGCGTATTTTATAACCATAGATATTTAACCATCTGAAAAAAAAATTCGGTTAATCCTTCCGGCAGATATGTGCACGTTTCAAGGTCTTTTGTCGTGTTTGCTCAGCAAAAGTTGGTAGAATTCCTGAAAGCTTTGGTAGCGTTTAGGGGATCATTGTGATAGTCAAGTTTGCGTGTCTGGTAACGACAGTATGTTGCCACTTGACTTTGGTTCTTTGCCCCTACCCTGAGAAGGAGCGCTATCTTTTCACACATGTCAGAGGTCAATAGTGTTTGAGGCGAAGAGTGCCTGTTTTAACGGTCCTTTATTGTGTTTTCGATCATGGGGTATAATTGGACGACTTGGTGTGTAGAATTGCTCAGTAGTTTAACCTAAAATTGAACAAATTTGTTAGAATAACAGTTTAGTATATTGCGACGCACAATTTCTTTATGTCAGATGGTATGTTGTGGTCTATTTAAATAATATAAATGAAACAGAGGCTTGACGTATATGAAAGCAAACCGGGTCGATAAACGGAATTTCTTGGGACATAATAATTTCGCGGTTGCAGCAGCAGTTATTTTGCCTCTGACATTATTAACTGGATGCTCTGCGATTCCCGACTGGGCAAATCCGGTTGAGTGGTATGAAAGCGCCGCTGGCGTGATTAATGGAAGCGGGAAGAACGAACAAAGATCAAAAACCGGGCCAGTAAACTCGGATAAAGGCTCAATCAAATACAAGAAATTTCCCAATCTTTCGACTGTGCCGAAACGACCACGATCCTCAACAGCCGGCGAACGTAGGCGTGTTTCTGATGCCCTATTAGCGGATCGTCAAAATGCGCGCTATGCGCGAAAAAGGCTTTTGCGACAAGCGCCTTCAAAACAACTCTCGGGCCCGAAACCCGGGGACGCTATAAAACGTCCTTTGTCTCGGATTAATTCGACACCGGGTGTGGCCGAACGGAAACGGAAAAGTGAGGTATCGTCAAAGTCCCGACCGTCAGAAGCTCTTTCCACTGGGTCTAAAAGACAAGCCCGCGCGGTTAATTCAAACTTAAAAGTAAAACCATTAATTAAACGACCAAACCAGCGTGTTAGTTCTTACGCACGTGTCGGAAATCCAATATTTGGCGCACCCCCGACGGATATCGCGGTAGCGAAAGGTGCACAAGTAGGTCCAGAAATGAAAAACGTGCTTTCTGCGCCGCCTGCGGTGCCGGGTACGCAGTCTCCAGGTTCAGTTTATACAAAAAAACGTGGCGGGACGGTAAGATTTGCGTCGGGTTCATCTGTACTGACTAAAGCCGCGCGTTCTGTACTTCGGAAAATTGCTGAAGCCTACCGTCAACGCGGCGGGGCATTGAGAATAGACGGACACGCCAGTAGTAGAACGCGTGATATGACTATGGTCAAACACCACATGGTTAATTTTAATATTTCTCTAAAACGTGCCAATGCCGTTGCTCGCGAATTAATACGACGGGGAGTTTCTTCTGAAGCACTGTTTGTATCCGCTATATCAGATTCAAAACCAATCTACTCAGAGATAATGCCGGCGGGCGACGCAGGTAATCAGAGAGTGGAAATATATTTCGTAAACTAAAAGCTTTGAGAGCCCGGAAGTAGCGATGGACGACACATTCCACCGTGTAAAGCGTTTGCCTCCATACGTTTTTGCTGAAGTCAATGAGATGAAAGCTCGAGCAAGGGCAGCTGGCGAGGATGTTTTGGACTTCGGTATGGGAAACCCTGACTCACCCACACCGCAACACATAGTTGATAAGTTGGTTGAAACTGTCGCGGATCCGAGAACCCATCGTTATTCTGCGTCACGAGGAATTCCGGGCCTTCGCCGAGCGAACGCAGAGTATTACGCTCGACGGTTTGGTGTAGATTTGGATCCGGAGAGCGAGACTATTGTTACATTAGGATCAAAAGAAGGGTTTGCTAATCTAGCGCAGGCTATTTCTGCTCCGGGTGACGTCATTGTCGTGCCTAATCCCAGCTACCCAATCCATGCCTACGGTTTCGTTATAGCAGGCGCCGCGCTTCGACACGTACCGGTAAACCCTGACGTCGATTTTTTGACGGAGTTACAGCGAGCCGTTGAATATAGCGTGCCTGCTCCGTTGGCACTTGTTCTTAATTTTCCAGCGAACCCGACGGCTATGGCAGTAGATCTCTCCTTTTATGAGGAAGTGGTCGCTTTTTGTAAAAAGCAGAATATCATTATTGTTTCTGATCTTGCATACGCTGAGGTTTATTTTGATGGAAATCCGCCACCATCGCTCCTGCAAGTAAAAGGTGCAAAGAATATCGCGGTGGAGTTTACATCCCTTAGCAAAACATACTCGATGCCGGGTTGGCGTATCGGATTTGCGAGCGGTAATTCAAAGATCATAGCGGCCTTGGGGCGGATCAAGTCCTATCTTGATTACGGTGCTTTTACTCCAATTCAGGTTGCCGCGACTGCGGCATTGAATGGCCCACAAACTTGTGTCGAAGGGATTCGTGATCTGTATAAGGGCCGCCGTGATGTGATGGTGCGATCTTTTGAGCAGGCGGGTTGGAAATTACCCATTCCATCCGCAACAATGTTTATATGGGCGCCAATACCCGGACAATTTGCTCACCTTGGTTCGCTAGAATTTGCTATATTATTACTTAATGAGGCGCAGGTCGCAGTGTCGCCTGGGCTGGGATTTGGTGAATACGGTGACGGATTTGTGAGGATTGCTTTGGTCGAAAATAAACAGCGTATACGGCAGGCGGCACGCAATATTAAAAGGTTTTTTGGAGACGCCGACAATGCACTCGAGCGGGCCAACACACTGTTAGAATCCGTATGATAGAACCACTGCGCATCGGGATTGCTGGGCTCGGGACGGTTGGCGCTGCAGTCGTAAAGATTCTTCAGGAAAAAGATGATTTGGTGGCTGAAAGATGCGGCCGGAAGATTGACGTGGTTGCTGTATCAGCGCGGAGCAGCCAAAAAAAACGTAACGTGGATATCAAAGGTTTGCCGTGGTTTGACGACGCACGCGAAATGGCAGTCGCGGCAGATGTGGACGTTGTGGTAGAGCTAATTGGTGGAGAAGACGGAGTAGCAAAGGCGGTGTGCGAAAGTGCGTTGGCTGCCGGTCGGCATGTAGTAACCGCGAACAAGGCACTTTTGGCGCGGCATGGAATGGCGTTAGCCCAAGAGGCCGAAAAGGCTGGGGTGGCGCTAGCTTATGAGGCCTCTGTCGCCGGCGGTATTCCAATTATAAAAGCCCTGAGAGAGGGATTTGTTGGTAATCACGTTTCGAGTATCTATGGCATTCTAAACGGTACCTGCAATTATATATTAACAACGATGCGGGAGACGGGACGCCCATTTTCTGACGTTCTTTCTGAAGCCCAAGAACTTGGTTATGCGGAGACAGATCCGACATTTGATATTGATGGAACCGATACAGCACACAAGCTTGCTCTATTAGCAGGTGTGGCTTTTGGCTCCGAGGTCAACTTTTCTTCAGTTCATGTGGAAGGTATTCGTCACATCACCCCGGCAGATATCGCGTTTTCCGACGAACTTGGTTTTCGAATTAAGTTGCTTGGGATCGCAAGGAAGAACAGTAACGGGATAGTGCAATGTGTATATCCTTGCATGGTGTCAAAAGATACGCCGCTTGCTCATATAGAGGGTGTTTTCAATGCCGTTGTTGCGGTTGGAGATGAATTGGGCACGGGTGTTCTGCAGGGTCAGGGGGCAGGCGCTGGACCGACAGCTACAGCAGTGGTTGCGGATATAGTAGACATTGCCCGTGGCCGAATTTTTCCCGCGTTTTCAGTACCGGTGTCAGGTTTGAAGAAATTTGACCAAATATCTATCAGTGAGCGTGTCGGGCCTTATTATGTGCGTTTAACGGTCGTCGATAGGCCCGGTGTTATAGCGGATATATCGGCCGCATTGCGTGATGAGGAGGTGTCCGTAGAAGCGCTACTTCAACGTGGTCTCTCCCAGGAAGGCTCCGTTCCGGTTGTTTTAACACTTCATGAAACACAGGAAGAAGCGATCCAACGGGCGTTAAAACGAATCGAATTACTAGACAGTGTTGTAGAGCCTCCGTGTATGATTAGAATAGAACAATTCTAACCATCTTAGGCCGTTTATTATTAATTAAGGGGAGTATTCGATGGCTGATACAGGCAAGATGGACCGTAATCTCGCATTAGAGGCGGTCCGTGTTACAGAAGCCGCCGCGCTTGCCGCTTCGCGCTTGATGGGCAGGGGCGACGAAAGAGCTGCAGATCAGGTTGCTGTTGATGCAATGAGGAAAGCTCTTAACAGCCTCGATATTGATGGAACCGTTGTCATTGGAGAAGGTGAACGTGACGAGGCGCCAATGTTATACATCGGCGAAGAAGTTGGGACGGGTAGTGGGCCAAAAATTGATATTGCGCTGGACCCGCTCGAAGGTACAACAATTACCGCGAAGGGACTCACCAACGCTTTGGCCGTTATCGCAATGGCGGAAGAGGGTGGTTTTTTAAATTCACCTGACGTCTATATGGAAAAAATAGCCGTTGGAGGCGGGTTACCGGAGGGAGTGGTTGATATCGACAATGCACCTGAAGAAAATTTGAAATCACTCGCTAAAGCGAAAGGGTGTGGTGTCGAAGATATTGTTGCGTGCATTTTGGATCGCCCGCGACATGAAGATTTGATTAAGAAAGTTCGAGATTCTGGTTCTCGTATAATGTTGATCTCGGACGGCGATATATCTGGAGTAATGGCGACTTCAGAGGAAGCAAGTGGCGTTGATATATATCTCGGAAGTGGCGGAGCACCAGAAGGTGTTTTAGCGGCGTCCGCGTTGCGGTGTATCGGTGGGCAAATGCAAGGGCGCTTAACATTCCGCAATGATGATGAACGTATTCGGGCAGAAAATTGTGGGATCACGGACTTTGATCGTAAATATGACCTGTTGGATCTGGCCAATGGCGACGTAATGTTTGCGGCAACGGGAGTGACTAATGGGACCATGTTAAATGGTGTTCGAAGGCATTCTAACGGCGCAAAGACCCATTCGCTGGTGATGAGATCGAAGTCCGGAACTGTGCGCTACGTCGCAGCAGATCATAACTTCAATCAAAAAACTGTTTTTGATCCAGACAATTAATATAGAAACCCTTGGAGGGACCAGTGCCCAAGAGGCAACCCTCATTTTTTGATATAACAAATTCTATCGGTGGTAAGCGCTGGCGCGCGCGGCTTGTGGATGATCGTGGTGCACTTGCAATCGCGCAACGGTTTAATCTGCCTGAGGTGCTGGGTCGGGTGCTTTCTGCACGCGGTGTCGCAGTCGAGGATGCGGAATCCTTTCTAAATCCAAAAATCAGAGATCTTCTGCCAGACCCACTACATTTGCTTGATATGGACAAGGCTATCGCACGAATTATCAGTGCGATTGAAGGGGGTGAGAAGATAGGCGTCTTTGCGGACTATGACGTTGACGGTGCTTGCTCTGCTTCGATCCTAACGCGGTTCCTCTCGGAAATTGGACGCGAAGTTACAGTGTACGTTCCCGATCGTGTGATCGAAGGATACGGACCTAATTCGGCGGCTTTGATGAAACTTAAAGATGAAGGCGTTACTCTTGTGCTGACGGTGGATTGTGGAACGACAGCGTTTGAGCCATTAGAGGCAGCTGCTAAAAATGGTTTGGATGTCATCGTCATTGATCATCACGTAGCGGAACCACTACTTCCCGACGCTGTCGCTATCGTTAATCCCAATCGGTTTGACGAGACGAGTGCGGTAGGTCAACTCTGTGCAGCAGGGGTTGTATTTTTGCTTGTTGTCGCACTAAACCGAGAGTTGCGAGAACGCTTTTGGTATGAAGAAGGGCATAATGAGCCTGATTTGATGGCGTGGGTTGATCTTGTGGCTTTGGCTACAGTCGCCGATGTCGTAAAGCTTACGGGTGTTAACAGAGCGCTCGTGAAGAACGGTCTTTCTGTTATGGGTAAAAGAGAGAACCATGGTATCGCCGCGCTCGCTAATATTGTCGACTTAAACCAAAAGCCTGAGGCCTGGCATCTTGGGTTTTTGCTTGGTCCGCGGGTTAATGCCGGGGGGCGCGTTGGAGAACCGGGCCTTGGGGTTAGGTTATTGACAACTACAGACCCTGACGAAGCGGCAACGCTTGCTGTTCAGCTCGACAAATACAATTCAGAACGGCGTGAGATCGAAGCTGCAGTGCTCGCATCGGCCATGGCGCAGGCGGAGCGGCAGGCTGTAACCGACTCACCTTTGATTGTTGTTGCTGCAGAAGGTTGGCACCCGGGAGTGATCGGTATTGTTGCGGCACGTATAAAAGACACCTTTAACCGCCCCACGTGCGTAATTTCACTAGAAAAAGGTTTGGGTAAAGGATCGGGGCGTTCCGTAAGGGGTGTTGAACTCGGACCGGCGATTATCGCAGCACAGCAGGCAGACTACCTAATAAACGGGGGCGGTCACGCCATGGCCGCGGGTTTTACGTTATTGGAGGAGCGTATCGAAGGGTTTAAGGAATTTCTTGCTGAACATATTTCCGGTCAGCTCGGTGGTCGGGTTTTGGTGCCTGAGCTTGGGGTGGACGGTGCGCTGAGCGTTGAGGGCGCCAATCTGGATCTCATCGAAATTCTTGACAAGGCGGGTCCGTATGGCGCTGGTAATCCACGACCACGTTTCGTGCTGACCTCCGTAAAGATTTTGTCGCCAAAAAATGTGGGGATTGACCATGTTAGCTGTTTACTCGGTGCCCCTGAAAGTAGTGCAAGGATCAGAGCAATTTCGTTTCGTAGCTTAGGGAAGCCTATTGGTGAGGCGCTCATGAATGGAAGAGGAGCCTCTTTGCATGTGGCCGGACATTTGAATGTAAATGATTGGCAAGGTGAAAAAAAACCGCAATTTGTAATTGAGGATGTTGCGAGGCCTGTATAAGAATCAGGGTTAATATCGTTAGGTATATCTGTTTAGGGATTTTTTTAGTCAAAACTATAATGTATTTTAGGCTTAATATTCACTATTTCTCCGGGTTGTTATATTTTTTCATCTTAAAAAGTTTCGTTCGTTAATTTGTGGCGGTGATAATGGTGTCCGGGGAAAACCCTATCCGTAGGCGAAAATATTCAAGTGGGCAGAGATTTTACCGCCTTTTACGTTTGCGTCTGATAATTCCAATGTTTAGGGCACGTCAACCAGCTGAAAACACGGCCCGAGCGGTCGCGGTAGGTTTGTTCTGGGCATTCACCCCAACATTTGGGATCCAAATGGGCCTGACGTTTATTCATTGGTATTGCTCCCGTACATTCTTGAAAAAAGACTTTAATGTCGTGGTGGCCATGGCTTGGACGTGGGTAACCAACGTTTTTACTGTGCCTATTTGTTATTATTTGTTCTTTCTAACGGGACAAATTTTGTTGGGTAGATGGTCGGATCTAACGGGTTATGAGAGTTTTAATAAATTTTGG
>CAZOHS010000080.1:0-11173 GCA_964579285.1 uncultured Rhodospirillaceae bacterium
TGCAATAATTGCTGAGGTGTCGTCGACAGAGAGGGTTGTCTGAGTCACAAACGCGAGTTGTTCTGGACTTTCCACCTGAAGGGCCTCGGCCTCTTCTGGACTGCCAACGAGATGCATATTGCCGTCCGGAACTTGACCAATTGTACCGATGACTTCCGGGTGTCCTGCGTGCCCGATAAGGATGAGCTCTTTCCCATCTTTTCTGTGCCGCGCTGTGTCAACATGAACTTTTGTTACCAACGGACAAGTTGCATCCAAATAATACATTTTACGGTTTTTTGCTTCGGCAATAACAGATTTTGGAACGCCGTGTGCTGAAAATACTACGGGTACATTAGTTGGAACTTCTTTCAGTTCTTCTACAAAGATAGCCCCTTTAGCGCGCAGATCGTCGACTACGTGCTGGTTATGGACAATTTCATGTCGAACATAAACGGGTGGCCCGTGTTTATGGAGTGCCAACTCGACAATTTTTATAGCTCGGTCCACACCGGCACAAAACCCTCTGGGTTTAGCTAGAAGGATTTCAAGGGGGAGGTCAGACATTCAATTCCTCAATTTGTTTTTCTATATTAATAGGAACGACTTGATTGTGGAAACCGCTAGCATTAACTAATATTACTCAAAAGAAGCACCAAATTTTACCGGTAATTCGATTATTTAGAGAAGGGAATTAAGATGGCGAAACCTGTAGTAGCCCAGAAGGCGCCGTATGGAGTCGAAGTGGAGGGGGGAGAGGATTATTGGTGGTGCGCTTGCGGTAAAAGCGAAAGTCAACCCTTTTGTGATGGTTCTCATAAGGGGACAGGTTTTCAGCCCCAACAATATACTGCTAAAGAAGCTGCCACGATTTGGTTTTGTGGCTGCAAAAGTACTGTTGATGTGCCAGTTTGTGATGGGTCGCACAATAAACTCTAGTTTATTGTTTCGCCCAAAACGAACCTGTTTCTTATGGTTTAGATTTTGAAGTATATTATTTCCTGTTGTGCCATCAGTTTTTTGATGGCGGCATGTAGTGTCCTAGAAAAAGGTGCTACCTATCCATGCCCAAATGTTTTGATACTTCAAGATGGTAATAAACTAGTTAAGTTTAAAAAAGGTTCCAGGCGGGATATTACGGATATCTTATTCGAAGCCGAAATATTGAATTTTAAGGGCAGTTGTAAATACGAAAATCCTCTGGGAAAATGGGAAACTCAAGTAGACTTAATCGTAAGGTTTTTGGTTGTGCGGGGTAACGCAAACAAGTCTGCAGGCACTCAATTTAAGTATTTTGTAGCAATACCTAGTTTCAAAAGTCGGGTGGAAGGTAAATCTATTTTCCCTGTGATTGGGACATTTAAAGGGAAAAGAAACACGCTCCTTTATGAAGACAGAATTCGTTTACGGATCCCGCTGGACGATCCAACGCGCGGCGCGGCATTAAAGATTCTGCTCGGTCTTCAACTTTCCCCTGAGGAGTTGCGATATAATCGCGACAAACGAAAAAATTAGTCTTTAACTTTTCTTTGAAGCACCTTTTGGCAAGAACCTAACGTTTACGAGTTTTCTATTGTAGGTTTTCGGAGAGATTTTCAATTGCTTGATCCAGTAACTCGTTTGACCTAACTTCGTCTAAACGATCCACAATCAAAGAGCGCGTTGCTTCGACGGCAATATTGACGGTTAGAGACCGCATTTCACGTATAGCATCTATTTCGGCTTGAGCTATCTTCTCTAACGCGATTTGTTCTCGACGCTTTAGAGTTTTCTCTAATTCGATCTCTCCTTCGCGCACCAATCGCTTTGCTGCCGACTCTGCGTGGCGGATTATATCATCGGTCTCTTTCAACGCGTCACGCTGTTTGCGTTGGTATTCGGCCAGCAATTGTTGGGCTTCCTCTCGTAAGCTAGCTGCCTCGTCTAAGTTTTGCCGAATATTTTCCGTCCGTTCATCTAATGCGCGTAATAAAGCATTTTTGGCGGGTTTAAAGAGTCCTATAACTAGTAGAATAAACCCGACGGCAACCCACAACGTAGGGTCATTAAAATCCATTATTTCCGCCCCTTCATGACTGCAGTGACCGCAGTCTCAGCATCAGCGGTGTCGACCTCATAACTGGTTAATCGGGCCGTCGCCGCCTGCGCGACTTCGACGGCAACTGATTGGATGCTTTCTAAGGCTTTATCACGGGCTTCTTCAATTCTTGTTTCAGCTTCGCTCAGTTCTAATTTGATCTTATCAGTCAAGTCACCTTGGCGAGAAATTGCGTCGATGGCTAATCTCTCGTTTGCAGCCCGGATGATCGATTGAGCCTCCAACCTTGCCTCTGCCATCGATTTTTCGTACGCCGTTACAGCGTCGTTAGCTTCTTTTTTAAATTGTTCGGCTTTACGCAGATCTTCGTCAATGCGCTCTTCTCGTTCTTGCAGTATGCCAGAAATACGGGGCAGAGCCGTCTTCCAAAGAATAAGATATAGACACCCAAAAGTAACTACGAGCCAGAATATCTGGCCGAGGTATGTATGTATTTGTTCTAATTGCGGCATTTATCGTTAGAAATTAGGTTCAAGGTGAGTAAAACTCAGCCAAAAAGGATAATTAACGCAATAACAAGTGCAAATAGTGCGATAGCTTCAACTAAAGCGAATCCTAACATTGTCATTGTAAAAACTTCGCCACGTGCTGCAGGGTTCCGTCCCACTGCCGTTATAAATGCAGCGAAAATGTTACCAATTCCTATTCCAGCACCAATAACCCCAACCACTGCTAGGCCTGCCCCAATAAGCTTGGCTGCTGCTTCTTCCATTGTTCAAATCCTTTCCTCTAGTTGTTTAGTAAAAATCGGGTCTTACGTTTCGGTCTTCACTTAATGTAGATGCAACGCATCATTTATGTATAAGCAAGTGAGAATTGCGAATACATATGCTTGAAGAAACGCAATCAATAACTCTAGTCCGGTAAGAGCACCGACAAACGCAAGCGGCACGATACCTGCGGCACCAAGAGCAGGAACAAAACCGGCGAAAACCTTCAGAAGCGTGTGTCCCGCAAGCATGTTCGCAAAAAGTCGCATAGCGAGGCTTATAGGGCGTGACAGATAAGAAATAACTTCTATTGGTATCATTAACGGCCACATCCAGAATGGGACGCCAGGCGGTACGAAAAATGTAAAAAACTTAATCCCATGTTTCGCAAATCCGAGAATAGTTACACCCACAAACACAACCATTGCCATCGCAAATGTTACTGCGATGTGGCTGGTAAACGTAAAACTATAGGGGACCATCCCCAACATATTACCCACTAAAATGAACATGAATAGTGTAAACACAAATGGGAAGTAACGTCTTCCCTCGCTACCCACGGTGTCTCGAATAAGATTAGCGACGAACTCATATGAAATTTCAGCGACTGCCTGAAATCGGCCAGGTACCATCGCTCGTTTGCGTGTTCCTATGATCATGATAAGACAGATTACTGCCACAGTTAGCACCATCATTAAGGCCGAATTTGTGAAGGAAATATCATTTCCCGCTATTTCAAGCGGTACCAGCTCTTTGATTTCAAACTGTTCGAGCGGGCTATGCTTTTCACTACCGTGAGACTCTGTATTAGCCAAATTTATTCTCCGGTCCGGTCCTTGTTCAATGGCTCGGCATTTTTCTTGGTTGCCGGCCGGTGTCCGATCGCTCCCCCTTGGTTTGTGACAACCCGGAAAACATTATACATTCCCGCCACGGCGCCAAGAACGAAAAACGCTACCATAAACCAAGGCTTCGTACCCAACCAATCATCAAGGGCAATTCCAATCACCACTCCAATTATCAGGGCCGCTACAAGCTCAACGCCTATCCGCATACCAAAGCCTAAACCACTGTGAGCAGACTTAGATCCATCGGGCGTCTTACCCCGCGTATGTCGTAACTGGTCTATCCTATCGTCTAAATCTTTCTGGGGTTCTTGCGACTTGCGTTCCGCCATCGGTGAATGACATTATCAGGTGTTTGCAGACAAACTTATGTT
Source organism: uncultured Rhodospirillaceae bacterium (assembly GCA_964579285.1). Taxonomy (GTDB): domain Bacteria; phylum Pseudomonadota; class Alphaproteobacteria; order MPNO01; family UBA830; genus JAYZQT01. The sequence goes on from CAZOHS010000080.1 coordinate 4,007, forward strand.
TGAGGCAGCGAGCGCACAATACGGCGCGACCTTTGGACTGTCAACCCTGACTAAACCATCATAACACATTGATTTTAAACACAAAAAATACGCTGCGTCAGGCTGTCTCACGAAGCTCTTCCGCCTTACGCAAATCCACCGAAACTAATTGTGAGATCCCTCTGTCTGCCATAGTTACGCCATAAAGTCGGTCCATGCGTGCCATAGTCAATCGATGATGTGTGACGAGCATGAAGCGTGTGCTTGACGCAACACTTATTTCTTCTAACAAACTGCAGAACCTGTCTACGTTGCTATCATCAAGTGGAGCATCAACCTCATCCAAAACACAAATTGGTGCGGGGTTTGTCATAAAAACCGCGAAAAGCAGCGCTAGTGCGGTTAGAGCTTGCTCGCCTCCCGAGAGGAGTGTCATGCTCTGTAGGCGTTTTCCAGGTGGGCTTGCGAAAACCTCCAATCCTGCTTCCAGGGGGTCCTCCCCTTCGGTCAGTCGAAGATGTGCCCGGCCTCCTCCGAATAATTTTGCGAACAAGTCGCGGAAGTGCTCATCCACTTCCTTAAATGCTAGTAGAAGACGCTCCCTCCCCTCGCGATTTAGTCCGGAAATTCCCTGTCGCAAACGCGCAATTGCGGCGATTAAATCACTGTGCTCGACTTCCATTTCATTTATTTTTTTACCGAGCTCGGCCATTTCCTGATCAGCGCGCAGGTTTACAGGCCCCATAGTATCGCGCTCGCGCTGGAGGCGTTCGAGTTTGTTTTGGGCAGTATCCTGTGTTGGCAGTTCCGTGTCTGATTCAATCCCGACGCGGGCAAGCACTTCGCTTGGTGAACACTCAAGTCTCTCACTTATCCTTTCGGAAAGAGCCGATAATTTCTGTTCTGCCTGCTTAACCTCTGCTTCAAATCTTACCCGTTCTTCCCGCGTCTGGGCCAGAATATTTTCCGCATTTCTAAGCTTATTTGTCTGTTGTTTAAGATGATCCTCGGCCTTGGTTAACTCATCGGCGGCATCATTCCTGTCAATTTCAGCGGTCCCTATTTGCTCTACCAGGGTCTCTTGTTCTTCGACTATTTCCGACGGACGAGACTCCAGTTTACCAAGAGCGTCGAATTCTTGTTCTCTCCTACCAGACAACTGTTCAATCTGTAAGATTGCCGTTGACGAGCGGTTCTTCCAAGCCTCCAACTCTCTTTCGATAACCTGTAAGCGCAGGTGTCGGTTATGAGCCTCCTGGTCTAGTCGGTCATGGGCACTCCGAACATCGGCTAACATCGCCCGATCTTTCGCGAGTTCAGACTGTTTTTGTTCTAATTGCGAGCGGCGAGAGACAACATCGGTGAGGTTGTCATATTCTATTTTTGTCTTGTTCTGTTGATCTGTCCCCTCAGTTAGATCAGCTTCGATTGAAGCTATTGTTTCGTCAAGGGCGCTTAGGCGCGATTGAGTTTTGGCCGAACTTTCGGCAACGGAAGCGGCAGCGTCTCTTTTTTCAAAGGCGGCCCTGTCGGCTGTCCATAACGCTTCTCGCGCTTTCCGTTCTTTTTCCGCTGATTTACGTACAGCTGCCGCCGCCATTTCCTGAGCGGACTTCGCTGCCTGGGCGTTTTCGATTGAAGTGCTCAGATCGTCACGCATTTCTTCCAGACGATTGCGATGCGCGAGGCGGGTTGCCGCTGTGGTGGGAGCTCCTGCAGCAGCTGTGTAGCCGTCCCACCGCCATAACGCGCCGCTAATGGAGACAAGCCTTTGGCCCTGCTCCAATGATGGATGGAGATGATTTCCGATAGCGTCTGTCTCTACTACCCCTATTTGAGATATTCGGCGCATAAGTGCCGCTGGGCCTCTCACAAATTTACTTAGTGGGGGAATTTTTTCGGGCAGATCATATGGGTTCAGATATAGTGGCAAAACACGCCAATGGATTGGTGATGCCTCGTCAGTTGGTGCAGTCAGATCTTCGCCCAAGGCGGCACCTAATGCCACTTCGTATCCTGGGTTAACTTCCACGGCATCGATCATCGGCGGCCATAGTTGTGGGTCGCCAGTTTCTAAAAGTTGCAGCAAGGCCTCATTTTCTGCGCGTAATTTGGCGGCCTTGGACTCTAATAGCTGGTATTTTTCACGTGCTGTATTTTCGGCTTCACGAGCTGTTAGTGTTTGTGCCTCTAAAACCCGAAGATACTCTCGTGCTTTCTGTGCGTTGGCTCGGCATTCGTCTGCTAAGCGCCTTGCGTTAGTTACAGCAGCTTCGTTCTCTGTTTTGTCCTCCACTTCCGTTCTCTCCGCCAACATATTTTGTTTGCGATCATTGAGACGCTGATGGTGGGTTTCGTATTGGGTTAACTGGCGTTGAAGGGCAGTGCGCCGTGTCTCGTCCGTAACTACCGAGTGAGTGAATTGCGCGAGTTCGTTTTCGCGCTCCTCAACTTTTTTCTCGGCGGTTTTGAGGTGGGTTCGGGCCGACTCAAGAGTTTTGGTTTCTTTCGTACGGTTTTCTTCTATCTCGATTTGTTCTTCCGTTAGACGCTCGATCGCCGTATTCGCATCGATCTGTAAGTTGTTTTCCCTTGCAATATCGCCGTCAAGTTGTTGAACACGTTTGGTCCGTTCGATTTGCTGTTTTTCAATACGTTGGCCCTCTGCCTCTAATGCGTCGCGTAAAACCAACATACGATGAAGTGCAGCCGCTGCTTTAGCTTCGTTATCGCGCAAACCTGGTAGGACATTCGACGTATTGGCTTGGGCTGTGTTGATGGAGGTCACGGTTTGAGTTCGTTCCACTACCAGTTTTTCGATGTCTTGTAGCCGCTCGCTTGCGGCGTTTTGATCTATTTGGCTCGCGACCCATTGGAGATGCAATATTATTGCCTCCTGCCGTTTTAAATGGTCCGATAAATTTCGGTATCGGCTCGCCTGCCTAGCTTGGCGTTTCAGGAGTTTATGTTGTTCCTCGAGAGCAACAACGATATCTTCAAGGCGGCCCAAGTTGTTCTCTGCACCACGTAAACGAAGTTCCGCCTCATGTCGCCGGGACTGTAGTCCAGTGATTCCGGCAGCTTCTTCAAGCAGCAAACGCCGTTGCGTGGGCTTTGCGTGTATTATTTCTCCGATGTTGCCTTGACTTACTAGGGCGGTAGAGCGCGCTCCCGTAGATGCGTCAGCAAAAAGCGTTTGTACGTCGCGTGCGCGGGTATCTAACCCGTTTACCTTGTAATTGGATCCATTGCCCCGCTCTATACGGCGCACTACGTCTAGCTCATCCGTTCCATTAAACTGAGCAGGAGCGCGGCGATCTGAGTTATCCATGCTCAGCATTACTTCTGCGATATTGCGGGCTGGCCTATCTGATGTCCCGGCGAAAATAACATCATCCATTTCCCCGCCGCGCATTTGTTTTGCCGAGCTTTCACCCATTGCCCAGCGTAGGGCTTCAACAAGATTGGATTTACCACAACCGTTCGGTCCGACAATCCCGGTTAAACCCTCCTCGATAACAAGCTCAGTAGGTTCGACAAAGGATTTAAAGCCGGCCATGCGCATACGTGTGAACTGCAACCTACAAAACTCCCCGTCTACTGAGTCCATTGGAGATCATTTAGACAACCTGTGTCTAATTATCTTTTGAAATTGTTTTAGCGGCATTCCTCCACTGTATTTATCTCCATTAATAAAGACGGTTGGGGTGGAACGAACGTCAAATTCTTTGACGGCTTCCAACTGTTGGCGAAGGATACCATCCCGAATATCCTTATTGGTCAGGCACCGGTCAAATGTGTCTTGGTCCATACCTCCAAGGCGAGCTAGTTTATTCAACGCAGAAATTGGGTCGGCAGCCTCTGCCCATTGTGGCTGGACGCGGTAGAATGTGTCGATGAAGCCGAAAAAATTGTCTTTACCAGCGCACCTAGCTACCATCGCTGCTCCGAGAGCGAATCTACCCAGTGGAAAATCACGATAGATGTATCGGACCTTACCTGTTTTAATGAATTCTCTCTTTAATTCTGGTAACACAAGTGTGTGAAACTCCGAGCAGTGTCCACATGTTAGCGAGGCATATTCAACAATAACAACCTTTGCATTCTTAGGGCCCAGCCCAAAGTCGGTATCTGTGATTCTTAGGTTGTTAACTCTTCCCTGTGGGGTGGGGATCACTGTATTCTTATGTTGAGCAAATGTAGGGGCGCCTAATAGTAACGAACCCGTTAAAACAAAAATGCTTAAAACTTTCAACATATTCCGTGTGCCAATTCCTTTACTACCATATCTAGGGTGTAATTAGGAGTCCAGCAAACGCTCCACGCAGAATTTCGCGGATTTTGGGCATTTTACGTTGAGGTTTTGCACGACTTTAGGCCGATTCTTTATCCGAAAGAGATCCCGAGCGGATTGCTCGGCCGAGGGTGGTGAGGGTTTCTCTCAGTCCCGGGTCTACGATTTTTGCCAGATCGTGCCGTAAGCGAGCTTCCTCTATATCGGAAAGGTGCTGTGCCTTTACGCGTCGGCGACGTTTGCGCGGCATTATAGGTGCTTGCAGGTAACGTAAATCACTGATTGCACGGTAGCCAAAAAAAAGGTTTATGCGATCAATTACTTGGGGCGCGATATGTTGGAGCTCAAGTGCAAAACCCTGTGATACGCGGATGTGAAGCAACGCTCCGGTTGTTGCCCCACGCGGAAAAACAATTTTTTGGGGCGCTGTCTGTTGAGCAAGTTTTTCACCTACGATGGCTGGCCAATCTGTTATAAGACGTGCTTGTGTAAACCCTCGCTTCCGTATGGCTGGCGCTGCAATTTTGGGTATATTAATGCCTATGGCGAGCAGACCCCTTTCTTTCCGCTTAGTTGGGGTGTGTTTAGCACTCTTGACACTTTGCGTTTTCGCCATCGCACTATGTTATAATAGTCTGACAAAACTCACAATATGCGGGCCCAGAGATCTCATAGATGTCACAGTCCACGAAAGAAGAGCTAAACGTAAAAACCTTGGTGCCCTTATCGGATTTGATTCTGGAATGGTACGATCAAAATCGTCGTGTAATGACCTGGCGGGCTAGTCCCGGGTGTTATCCGGACCCCTACCATGTCTGGCTCAGCGAAGTGATGCTGCAACAAACGACAGTAGCCACCGTAGAGCCGTATTTCCGAAGATTTATTATCCGTTGGCCTACTATTCTTGAATTAGCATCCGCTAAGCTTGATGATGTCCTGCATGCCTGGCAGGGACTAGGCTACTACGCTCGCGCCCGCAACCTTCATAAAAGCGCGATACTTATCTCCACACTATTTGCTGGACGTCTTCCAAATACCGAAATAGAACTTCTGAAACTGCCCGGTATTGGGCAGTATACTGCTGCCGCAATTGTGGCCATCGCTTTTGGGCGAACGGCTACTGTGGTTGATGTAAACGTGGAACGTGTGATGGCACGTCTTTATGCTGTCAAGACTTCACTCCCTAAAGCCAGGGTGCAATTACGAAAATTAGCAGCCAGACATACACCGGACACACGCTGCGGCGATTATGCGCAAGCGGTAATGGATTTGGGTGCAACAGTTTGCTCCCCCTCCAAGCCAGACTGCGATATCTGTCCGTGGGTTAAAGCATGTGTGGCGCACAAAAGGGGAATAGCTGCTGATCTTCCGGTAAAGCCACCTAAACCGAAAAGGCCTATTCGATACGGATTTGCGTACTGGATTGTGTCGCCCGAAGGATCCGTGTTGCTGCGTCGAAGGCCGACCTCTGGTCTTTTGGGGGGTATGATGGAGGTGCCCTCTACCTCCTGGACAAGCAAACCGCCCACGATGAGGAGTGTGCGCCGCGCCGCGCCTTTGGAAGCAGAGTGGACACCCTTATCTGGAATTGTCCATCATAAGTTTACACACTTTGATTTGCAGCTACGAGTTCTTGTGGCGGATGTGCCCAAAGAACAAAACTTAGATGGTGTTTGGTACTTTCCAGAAGCATTTAGCCAGTTAGCCCTGCCAACGGTAATGAAAAAAGTGATCGGGTTAGTAACGCGCAATAACTAGTTTTATTTATGCGCTTTCTTTTAACCCCTCTCGCACAACCTGCCGAAGATGGTCTAGGGGTTGGGCGCGTCCCTCTTCTTCGTAATGCCAAAACGTCCAGCCGTTGCAAGCGGGTGCCCCCTGAACCTCTGCACCTACCTTATGAATGGATCCGCGGCGTTTCCCGGCAATTAAAGTTCCGTCTGCTCGCACCTTCGCAAAAAAACGTTTTCGGGTATCAAACAGCTTTTGCCCAGGCTCTATTAGTCCACGTTCAACTAAGTTACCAAATGGTATGCGGGGTTCCGTTCTTTTCGAAGGAATTTCAAAATTTGATATTTCCTCGGGTGGCAGGGCCTCCGCAATTCGCTTTTCGGCTATTGTAGCGTACGCCTTTTCCCTCTCTACTCCGATGTAGTTCCGCCCCATTTTTTTTGCGACGGCGGCCGTTGTCCCCGTGCCTAAAAAGGGATCGAGAACGATATCACCAGGTTTTGTTGAAGTGAGCAGTACTCGATATAACAATGCTTCAGGCTTTTGGGTGGGGTGGGCTTTTTTGCCGTCTTTCTTTATACGCTCGGGACCCGTACATAATGGCAATGTCCAGTCTGACCGCATTTGCACACCGTCGTTTAAAGACTTCATAGCTTCGTAGTTGAACGTTACCCCTTTAGAATTTTTATCTTTTGAACACCAGATCATTGTTTCGTGGGCATTGGTGAACCGTCTTCCGCGAAAGTTGGGCATAGGATTGGTTTTACGCCAAATAATGTCATTTAGAACCCAGAAACCTAAATCTTGCAGAACTGTGCCGACACGAAATATATTGTGGTAGCTTCCGATAACCCATATTGAACCACTGTCTTTTAACACTCGCTTTGCAGCCGCTAGCCATTCGCGAGTAAACGCATCATAAGCACAGAAACTCGCGAGATGATCGCTGGGGTCGGTAGCAAAACGGTCCCATGCTGCGTTTACCCCATCGACGCGGGTATTGTTGGGTCTGTGAAGTTCGCCTGTAATTTGCAAATTATAGGGAGGGTCGGCAAATATTACGTCAACTGACCCTGCAGGAAGTTTATGGAGTTCCGCGACGCAGTCCCCAACAAGGACGCGGTTCAAAGGTAAATTCATGATCTATCCCACCAAGAGCTTCG
>CAZOHS010000081.1:0-11079 GCA_964579285.1 uncultured Rhodospirillaceae bacterium
GAAACGTCCCGTTCTCGTTAATTGGATGGGGTGCACTCGCGATGAGATCTTTGGTTGCTCGTGGGTTAAGGATGATGGTAGGGCCCTCATCTGGTCTCTCTTTATCGGTGATGCCAAAAATATCTCCCGGCTCGCGTTTGAAGGAAAAGATGTTAAATCCACCTTGAATACCTTGCGTCAACGCCGCTGCTTCATCACCGCTAATGAGCGCCTTTAAGAGGTTGCTTAGGGCAACCGCACGTTTTGTGCTAAAGGCTAAATCATCAATTTGTACTTTACCCGCCCGATCTTGTTGAGAGATCCATGGAATAATCTGTGTCTCTACACTCTCAATTTTAATATTAGCGGCCTTCGAGGTAACTATTGTTTCACCGAAACATAATGTAGCTAACAAAATAGCTCCTAAGTTTCGTTGTATCGGCACTCGCCCTAACATCATACCACTTGTTATCCATCCTTCGTATTTGCCACCCACTCAATTTACTCCTAACTTTACAATTATATGATTAACAGCGGGAAGTAAGTTGATGGATACCAGTTATGAACAATTTAAAGACTTTTCATCATCCCAGCTTACCTTTTCGGAGAAAAAGAAAATTTGGCTTAAGATTTCGGACATGTCCGAGAAGGACTTTGATGCAATGATGTCGGCCCAAAAGGCACGTCAAAACCGTGTCCCTAAGGTTGGTGCGTTTGCACCGGAGTTTAAACTCGAGCGACTTGATCGCGCCAAAAAACGTACGGGTGAGTTTGTCAAGCTCTCTAATCTGAGGGGGCGGCCAGTGGCACTGGCTTTTGGTTCTTACACATGACCGCCATTCCGTATTCAGTCCGTGCGGCTGAACGAAATTTATCAAGCTCACAAGAATTGGATCGAGTTTTATCTAATTTATGTGCAAGAGGCACACCCATCAGACGGTTGGCAGACGCCCCAAAACCTCTACGAAGAGGTGATTTATAATGCACCAACTAATGATGATGAACGGGCTCAAGTGGGCAATGCCTGTCAGATTGCACTGGATCTCCAAATCCCCGTACTCATTGATGGCATCGACAACGAGGTGGAGCAGAAATATGTGGCGGCGCCCATTCGTCTGTTTGTCATCAATAAGGACGGCATCATCACTTATGCTGGTGAGCAAGGGCCACAGTTGTTCGATCCTAATGGCTGGGAGGACGCTATCAAAGTGCAAACTACGACGGTTACAACCTAAACGTACATTCTATTTATACAATCATATGTACGGCGATTTGGGTGATCATCTATTATTCGACAAATGCGCTGGTTTAAATGGCGTGTGCTCCTTAGCAGAGCGAATAGTAAGACCCAAGGTGGCCTTACGGTGGAAGTGCCTGATAAAGAGAAGGGTTGTTGGCCATGGCTGATGCAAAACCCCCTCAAGCCGCGGTTCCGTCTGTCGATAAATTGCTCCGAAGTGAAGAAGGTAAAGCCTTAACTGCTACCTTTGGTCGTCAGGCGGTTACGGATGCAGTACGCCAAGATTTGACTACCTTGCGGAAACACCTTTCGGAAACAGGCGAGCCGGTGCAAGGTGAGTTTGGTGTCGATAATGTCATCTCTCGGGTAAAGTCGAGTCTCGAGGCGCATCTCGTGCCATCTCTAAAAGAAGTTTTTAACCTGACTGGTACGGTCGTACATACCAATTTGGGGCGCGCGCCAATGCCACCCGAAGCTCTCGATGCCGTAGCGGCTGTAGCTGGGGGTGCCAGCAATCTCGAATATAATGTTGCCTCTGGTCGCCGCGGTGACCGGGATGATCATTTGGATGATTGGTTGTGTAATCTTACTGGTGCGGAAGCCGCTACTGTAGTGAATAATAATGCTGCCGCGGTACTTTTGGTACTCAATGCATTGGCATTACGGAAAGAAGTGCCCGTATCCCGTGGAGAATTGATCGAAATCGGCGGCGCGTTTCGCATGCCAGACATTATGGTGAGGGCCGGCTGTAAGTTGGTCGAGGTTGGTACTACAAACCGGACCCATTTTCGAGACTTTGCCTACGCCATCGGTTCTCGCACAGCTTTGCTTATGAAAGTCCACGCCTCTAATTACGAAGTGCAGGGCTTTACCGCCACTGTAGCTGAAACCCAGCTATCGCAGCTTGCCCATGATCACACACTACCCTTTGTGGTGGATCTTGGCAGTGGCACGCTCACAAATATAGAGCGGTTTGGATTGCCTCACGAGCCCACTGCATCCGAGACACTGTCCAGTGGTGCAGATATCGTTACATTCAGCGGTGACAAATTGCTGGGTGGCCCTCAGGCCGGTATCATTGTTGGTCGCGCAGATCTTATTTCGAAAATTAAAAAGAATCCCATGAAACGCGCTATGCGCTGCGATAAAATGACTATCGCGGCGTTATCTGCAATTTTACGGCTCTATGCCAATCCGGATCAGCTGGTCCAGCGAGTACCGGTTTTGCGGCTCTTGGCACGTTCTGCCGATGACATTTTGGCCTGCGCGCAGCGTTTGTTACCCGCTCTAACCCGTAAAACCGGGAAGAGTGTTTCTGCGGAGATCCTCCCATGCAAGAGCCTAATAGGCAGTGGGTCTCTACCTTCCAAGCGACTTGAAAGCCAAGCCATCGTTTTACGCCTAAATTCGGCAAGACGTAGTGGAGCAGCATTAAACCGCATTGCTGCCGCATTCCGAGCCCTGCCTATACCCGTTATTGGGCGCATCCAAGACGATGCATTCTGGCTTGATCTCAGATGCCTCGAAATGCGATCGGAGAAGGCTTTTGTTGAACAGCTTGAATTGCTCCGACTACATACGGGTTCAGGCCCATGATCATCGCAACCTCCGGACATATAGATCACGGTAAGACGGTGTTGGTTAAGGCGTTAACCGGTGTTGATACGGACCGGTTACCTGAAGAAAAAAAGCGCGGTATCTCAATTGACCTTGGGTATGCTTATGCATCTATCGAAGGTGATCAAATTCTGGGATTTGTAGACGTACCAGGTCACGAACGTTTTGTTCGCAACATGCTCGCTGGCGTGACTGGTATAGATTATGCGTTGTTGGTGGTTGCACTTGATGATGGCCCGATGCCACAGACGGAAGAACATCTTGCAATTCTCGATCTGCTAGGACTCACAGAGGGCGCTATTGCGCTGACCAAGATCGACCGGGTCGATAAACGACGCGTACAAGAGGTTATGGAGTTAATGGAAGTTTTGCTTGATGGTACGGGGCTAGAGGGTGCACCAATGTTTCCAGTATCGGGCACGACCGGCATCGGAGTAGCTGATCTTTGCGATCACCTGCATCTTAAGGCCCATGAAGCGGATCACGCTTCTTCTTCCGGAAATTTTCGTCTTGCTGTCGACCGTCGATTCACCGTGCCTGGCGCCGGGCTAGTGGTGACCGGGACGGTTTTTTCCGGTGATGTGAACGATGACGATCGGCTGGTTTTGTCGCCTAGCGGGTTGCCTGTGCGGGTACGAGGTATCCATGCGCAGAACAAAAAAGCGGCTCGGGGACAAGTGGGGCAGCGCTGCGCACTTAACATTGCGGGACCGAATATAGAAAAAGACTGTGTCCATCGAGGTGATTGGGTAGTTGCTGAACCGGCCCATGCGCCAACATCCCGACTTGATGCAAGAATTCGTCTGTTGAAATCCGAACCCTGCCCCTTGAAACATTGGACGCCGGTGCATCTTCATTTAGGGGCTGCGGATGTTACTGCTCGAGTTGCTGTTCTTGGTGAGCGTCAAGTCTCCCCCGGCCATTCCGCTTTAATACAACTGGTACTGGATCATCCTATTGGTGCGGTTCGCGAAGATAGGCTGATACTGCGCGACCAGTCAGCCTTACGCACTATGGGGGGCGGTCGGGTAATAGATCCATTTGCCCCAGCGCGGGGACGTGCACGTCCCGAAAGACTAGAAATACTCAGAGCTTTGGAAGAAGACGACCCGGCCAAGGCATTGATGAGCTTACTCAAACTGATAATTTCGGGTGTCGATCTTTCACAGTTCTGCCGAGCACGAAATCTAAACAAACGGGAAATGACGGCTCTTTTTGAGCAAGTGGATATGGTGCGGCTGGAATATTCTGGAAAACAAATTGGTATAGCACTTAGTCACTGGGAGGCCCTACGTGATGAAACGCTCTCCGCGTTGGCAACTTGGCATCAAAAATCACCCGATCGCTTTGGACCTGCAGAAAATGCACTCCGCCTCTTGTTAGATAAATCCCCACTACCTGGACTGTTTGGTGAGGTGATAGCAAATCTTGTGGCAAGCGGTGACTTGGTTAGTTCCAACAAGCAAGTCAAGTTGCCGGATCATCAGCCAGTCATGGGGGAAAAGGATAAAATTCTTTGGAATTCTGTCCAACCTGCACTTGAACGGGGAGGGTTGCAGCCGCCAGCGGTACATGATCTAGCACAAAACATAGGTGTGGAGCCTAAAACTTTATTTGAATTCCTGCGTCGCGCAGCGGCTCAAGGCTTGGTGTTTCATATCGGTAAGAATCGGTTTTTATTGCCCGGTGCAGTCTGCGAATTGGGGGAAATAGCTGAAAGCTTGGCGCTGACTATGAAGGACGGCATGATCACCGCTGCCGCCTTTCGCGGTGAGTCTGGTGTCGGCCGCAATCTCGCTATCGAAGTCCTTGAATATTTCGATAAGGCTGGTTTTACCCGGCGCATCGGCGATGCGCGTCGTATACTTAAGCCGGCGGTCCAAATTTTCGGCAGTTCGGTTTCCTGAGGAGGAAAATCATCTTAAACTTGACCACGGAAGGGATTCGTAAGCCGGTGCTGCGCTCGGGCTTCAAACCCGGTGAGGGGCGTTAAACGTGCCTGGTGGGTTCAACTCCCACTCTCTTCCGCCATGGATGCTATCCTGTGTTGAACTCTTAAACGGCATAGAGGCGCTGAATGAAATTCGGCATTTTTGACCATGTTGACCGCAATGACCTGCCGCTCCATACGTATTACGAGGCGCGTCTAAAACTGGTGGAACTATACGATCAGGCGGGATTTTATAGCTATCACATTGCCGAACATCACGCGACACCGCTTGGATTGTCGCCGTCACCCAGTGTCTTTTTGTCGGCAGTTGCGCAGCGTACGAGGTCGCTACGTTTTGGGCCGATGATTTATGCACTCCCGCTTTACGATCCCTTGCGGTTGCTTGAAGAGATATGCATGCTCGACCAAATGAGTGGGGGGCGCCTCGATATGGGATTTGGTCGCGGTGCTTCGCCCATTGAGCTCGGATTTTTTGGGTGTGACCCCGTCAAAGCTGAAAGCATCTATACTGAGGGACTGCAGGTTATTTTGCAGGGACTGGCTGATCAATACCTCAACTTCAAAGGAAAACATTATACTTATGACGACGTACCGGTATGCGTTACCCCATTTCAAAAACCTCACCCGCCAATGTGGTATGGAATTCATTCACCAGAAAGTGCTGCGCGTGCCGCAAGCAAAGGACTCAACGTGATCAGCCTTGATCATGCCGAGCTAACCCGAACCTTTACAGATAGTTACCGTGCGCGCCTATTAGACCTTGGTAATGGCGACGAACCTGAACCCCTTATCGGCATTGGCCGATTTATTGTATTGGCTGAGACTGACGACGAGGCGTTAGACATCGCTAGGCTCGGTTATCCCATGTGGCACGACAGTTTCAACTACCTTTTTCGGCTGCACGGTAGTCAACCTCGCCATCCTCGCGCCGCTGATTTCGACAAATTGTGTGCTGAGGGTCAAGGTATCGCGGGGTCACCCGATACGGTTATCAAATATCTGTCGGCTGATCTTAAGAAGTCTGGTGCCAACTATTTGGTCGGTCAGTTTGCCTTTGGCAGCCTATCTGAAGAAGAAACAACCCGTTCCATCGAGTTATTTGTAGAACAGGTTATGCCGGCATTGCGGGATGATGATTAATCAACAATCATGAATTCGATTAAATAAAACGGACGCCTTTAAAATTTTTATTCCAAATTTAACTATTGTTAAGCAATCAAAACCAAATTCAGCGACACGGTTATGGTTAGTGTGCCATTAATACTGGCAAGGCTCCGTTCTGGAATACATACTCGGTGACACCACCCAGAATAATTCGGCGCAAGCGGCTATGGGAAAATGCACCCATTACAAGCAGATCCGCGTTATTTGCTCTCGCTTGGGCAAGTAGAACTTCACCCACTGAGCGGTAATCTGGCGACAGTTCCACTACATCCGCTTCAATTCCGTGCCATTTTAAATTGGCGCCAACTTCCGATGCGGACGGCCCTTTTTTTGCGCCGGTAGTAATAGAAAGTATACGCACTCGCCGAGCACGATTTAGTAGAAGCACCTTTGCTGCGTGAAAGGCCCGGGCCGCCTGGGGTCCACGATTCCAGGCAATTAACACAGTTTGTCCCATATGTATCGGTGGCTCGCTCGGAGCAATTATGACCGGTCGGCCCGTGGCAAATAATGCGGCCTCGGTAGTGATGCGGCCGAGCGATTGAGGTGTTTTGGGTTGGCCGGTGATGATCAAATCATGTGCACCGCCGAGTTGGCCTAAGACATCGGCCGGGTGACCGTCGACGCTTATCCATTGCGCGGTCAGCGATGGCCTGTTGATTGGACCGTCGAGTAGGCTTAGACCATGTGTGCGGAAAAACCTTTTGAAGATAGCGTGCATATTTTGTTCTGCTTTCTCCAAGCTGTCACTCTTGCCCTTCATAAGATCGCTAGCGATTTGCACCGACATCTCATCGCCTGCGGTGTCGGCGTAGAAAATTGGAACGTGTTTGACGTATGCAACGTCAATGTGCGAGCCGAAAACTTCTGCAATATGGAGTGCAGTGTTGAGTACGGATTGACGGGTTAGTTCGTCATTGGGTAGCGCGAGAATTCTCTTGATGGTCATGGCTGCTCCTCTGTCTATCAACCGGATGATGGATAGAACTGCCATTTACTATTAAAGAATCGTCGATACCTTTCGTCTCTTGTTGACTAAGCTCTATATATTTATAGCGTCTTTTAATCCTAATTTTAAGGCGACAGCGCCTCCGCTATTATATCAGCGGCTTATCTGATTGGATTTCATTTCCTACTGGAATGTTTTTGAATTTAGCTTTCGTATGGAGTGGGGGTTCGAGTAGTCAGGCTGCGATTTTGTTACCTTGCCAGTTATTTTAATAAAGGCCATACAAGGGCTTTAGGGGAGGGCTTTATGTTAATTCTATATGATGGAACAACTTCGGTCTGTGCAATTAAGGCTCGATTGGTTTTAGCAGAAAAGGGAATATCGTTTGAGAGTCGGAATGTAGACTTAAGAAAGGGTGAGCAGTTTTCTCCAGAGTACCTTTCGATTAACCCCAACGCTGTAGTTCCCACACTGTTTGATAATGAATTAAAAATAATAGAATCGTCCATTATCATGCAATATCTTGAAGACATCGCTCCAAATCCAAGCCTTCTTCCGAAAGATGCCATGGATCGGGCTCGGGTACGGTTATGGCTAAAGCGCGTAGATGAAAGTGTCCACCCGTCTATTGGGACATTAACTCATGGAACAGCATTTAGACCGAGTTTTTTAAACAAAACAGCCGAGGAACAAAAAGCCCACTTGGAAAAAATTCCGGACCCTGGAAGGAGGGCCCGTCAGGAGGCAGTTTACAGAGACGGATTTGATGCCGCTGTAGTGATCCAAGCAATCAAGGTTTTTGATTCCTTTATCACGGATGTAGAAGCGGCGCTCAATACAACTGAATTTTTGGTTGGAAATTATTATACGCTCGCTGACGCAGCGATTACGCCCTATATAAACAGAATAAGGGATTTAAAATTATTAAGTCTCTGGGAGGACATTAGTCCAAATGTTTTAAGGTGGTTTGAACAAATCAGCCTTCGTCAATCATTTGCCTCATCTATCACCGATTATTTAACTGAGGTTGATAAAAACCAGTTCTCAAGTATTGATGGCGCAGTCGTTGAGAAAGCGAAAAATATTTTAAAAAACTGAAATTATTAACAATTTGGTTTTGTGTTCTCAGTAACAGTATTAATTTTTTTGGTGAATTTGTTTTGTATCTGTAACAAAATCAAATAAAACACAACAAAACCTGTGGCAATTGACATAGCAAATACGCCCGGGATCAAAAAATAAACTCCGGCTACAGCTAAAATTATGCGGTTCCACCAGGTAACTTTTGATTTAATAAAACCTTCCACGGCAATTGCCAATAAAATTAATCCCGCTCCGGTTTTAAACAGGGTTATCAAAATATTTTGCCATTCTCCAAGCATTAATAGTTCTTGGTTGTAGATAAAGGCAATCGGAACAACAAACGCACCCAGTGCCAAACGGACCGCGAGAAAGGCAATTTCCAAAGGGTTTGCATCTGCCAATGGAGCTGCTGCATAGGCGGCAACCGCGACAGGTGGTGTAATAGCCGACATAACCGCAAAATAAAGAATCATCATATGAGCGGCCAATAGAGGTACATGAAATTCCTTAACGAGGAGCGGAGCTATTAATGCTGCAGCAAGAATATAGGCGCTTGGCGTAGGCATACCCATTCCAAGAATAATTGTCAGTATTGCTGCTACGATTAGCGAAAAGAAAAGATGTCCGTGCGTTATCGCTGTTACGAGATCGGCAAATTTCATCGCTAAGCCCGTCATAGTAATACCGCCAATAACCAAGCCCGCTGCTGCGCAGGCGCCAGTTACGGCCACCATGCGGGTGGTGGTTTCGACCAAAGCCTCGTATATTTTTTTCGGCCCAAGACGGGTAGCACGTCGGAATACGGAAACCGCTATTACGGAGATTACTCCAAATACGGCAACCATATTTGGTGAATAACCCATTAATAGAGCAGTGATGAGTGCGAGCAATGGAACTAAGAAAACACCTCCCAATCGGAAGGTTCTTTTAATTTCAGGCAACTGGTCTTGTGGCATACCCTGAAGCCCGAGTTTCAACGACCTGAGATGAACCTGTGCATACACAGAAAGATAGTAAAGTACCGCGGGAATTATAGCGGCCACTACGATTTGGTTGTAATCAATGCCTGTGTATTCCGCCATGATAAACGCGGCTGACCCCATTACCGGTGGAAGCAGGCTGCCGCCAGTAGATGCGGCAACTTCGAAAGCTCCAGCTAAAGGTGCTGGGTAACCAACCCGTTTCATCATAGGAATTGTAACAGATCCAGTTGTTACGACATCGGACGTTGGGCTCCCTGATAACATTCCATAGAGACCCGATGAAATGACTGCTATTTTGGCTGGCCCGCCTGGTCTACGGCCACTAATGATTGCCGCCACGTTAAAAAAGAATTCACTTCCGCCGGCTCGGCTAAGAAACGTCCCAAACATAACAAATAAAAAGGCGTAAGTAGCCGCAACTCGAACTGGAACCCCGAGTATTCCATCCGTTGTATAAACTGTTAGTTCAAGGAAATGTAAGTAAGGTATATATCCATGTCGAAAGGTGCCGGTTAAATGGTGACCAAGAAAGTTATACGCAATAAAGAAAAGAACAATTAATGTCAGGCCGACACCGGTAGTTCTGCGCACAGCTTCAAGGGTTGCGACGAAAAGAATAGTGCCAGAAGCGATTTCCCAATTGCTGAGAGGGTCCAGCATGGAAATTCTGGAAACCAGCGCTTCGCTGTTAAGAAAGAAGTAGATGCCCGCTACAAGGGATGCCGTGGAAAGTAACCAATCCCATGATGTTGGTTTTTTTATATCGGATTTTGGGCTGCCCCCAATCAGCAGGAAAACCAGGGCCAACATACCACAGAGAAAAATCGCAGCGAGTTCCCAGGGGTCAATTATTGCAAATAAAGCTGCATAAATTACCCAGCAGGCTATAAAGGCCGCAAAAGGGGGGATCAACCACGCAATCCACCCCTCTGGTTGTCGCCGCTTGCCAACAGAGAATAAAAATTCAACAAGCAGACGATTTTTTGTCACTATGTTTCCAGAAGAAAACTTATACTACATTAGCCCCGCTTCTTTATAGTATTTCACTGCGCCCGGATGATAAGGCACTATCTTCAAGGACGCTAAATATTCCTTCGTTAGTTTCCGTAAAAACCTATGGGCGGCATGAATTTTGCCAATTTGTGTAACAAGAGCCTTAGTAATAGCGTAAGCAGTTTTACTATCGAGGTCTGCACCAGTTACTAACGTAGAACCCAGAGACGGCACAGTCATTTCTGAGGTTTGCCAAGAATAGGTCCCTTTGGGTATCGTGTAGAGTTCCTGCCCAAATGCTTTCGCTGTTTTTACTGATATCGATTTGTCAATATGTAGCAAAGTCAGTTTTAGAGATTTTTGCATTTGACGAATTACTCGGTGTTTAAGTGGCAGTTGGTTTGAAACCAAGTCTATCCGCCGGTCAAGCATCAGATCGCGTTGTCCGGGTGAGGGCTGATACACCACTTGTCCACCCCAACTTTTGATGTCTTTGGCTGTTACGCCAATCGCATTAAACATGTGCATCGACGCGAATGCCGCCATATTACTGCGGCGATTAACAGTCACCCTTATAGGTGGTTTTGCTTTTGCGATATCGGCGAAATTTTTGAGTTTATATTTATCCGCAAAGGACTTTGTGACGATCATATGCATGGGTAACCACCCCGCAACGAATGCTAATCCCCGTAGTTTTTTATATTTTTTCCTAAAAGGTTTCTCACCATTTACGGCTCTTACCACTGCAGAGTCAGTTGCGAGCCCCATGGGAACTTTATTGTCCTCCACAAGAGGAATATTACCTATCCCGCCGCCGGCTGACGTTTGATAGGTAACCGAAGAACCAGGGTATTGTGCGGCCATCGCATCATTGATGCCCTTTCCTATAAGGGACCAAACACCCTTTGGAGCCCCTCCCGCGAGAGTTAACTGATATTTTTCTGCTGATGCCGGAGCAGCAAATAGAGGGATGGTTATTGCAGCCCCTATAAGGGCTAATTTTCTTGTGTTCATTTTAGGTCCCCCTGTTTGTAGCTTGAGAATTTTTCTTATTAATTAAATTTAATAAGATTGGTTGTTACGTTGTTACCGAGAGAAAATTTTCATTCAGCTTTCGGTC
>CAZOHS010000082.1:0-3471 GCA_964579285.1 uncultured Rhodospirillaceae bacterium
GTCACTATTCTATACCAAGCGGTGGGTGCTAACCCAAAAAAATACCGACCCATGTATATTCCCATAATAAATACTGGCCCCACAAAAAGTGCCTGCAAAACCATGGCAACGGTGTATACGCCCTGCAGACTTAAGCCCATAATTCCAACCACTAAATTACATGCTAACGCGGCTAGAACGTTTGCTCGTATAATTTCCGGAGGAGATGCCGAACTGTGAAAATATATTGCACTAAGAGGAAAAGCGGGTACGCCAAAACTCCCCGTAATGCCGCCCGCAACGGAACCGGTGCAAACACCGACTAAAACGCGCCTTTTCCCATTATATCTCCAACCAAAAATCATGAAGACTGTAATAAACAAAATAAAGATACCCATACCCCGTCGAATGAATGACGGTTCGGCAGATACAAAAAATAGAAGTCCAAGTGTTATGCATATCATACTTGGCCCGACAAGGGGTGCGACCTCCCTCCAATTAGCTTTCACTATCGCTTGAGAAAAAACATGTGACTGACCAAAGAGCATTAGAATTACGACGATGCTGAACCCCGGAACCGGACCAAATAACAGCGCAAAAAAGGGTACCGCGAACAAAGCGCCCCCGAACCCGGCATATCCCTGGATAATACCAGCTGGCAGCGCAATACACGCCGCAAGCAATAAACTTAAAGTCCAAATATCGTGGAAATTCTGAAGAAAGACATCCATCATGGTCAGTATATAAGACTGTTCTCACACGTCGAAAAGGAGATTGAAATGGGCCTCGAGCAAGTCTACCTCGTAACAGAAATTGTTGTTGGAATTGCGTTCGTGATTTCTATCATATTTTTAGCGCTACAGGTGCGTCAGAATTCTACTTTTCTTCGGTACTCCATGAGTCGAGATCGTCGAAGCAATGAGAACTGGCTTTTTGAAACACTAAGCACGGACGATAATTTCCGAGCTTTCCATAGCCGAATAATGACAGACTATGAAAATTTCAACGATGATGAAAAATATCGAGCGGACTCACTCGCGATGAGAACATTAACATCTAATCTCAACGAATTGCTCGCATATCAAAATGGACTAATTACGGAAGACGAATGGCGCAGCTTAAAATGGATTTTAGAATTTACCGCGACACGCCCCAATATCCAGACAGTTTATAAGCGGATTAAAGACCAGTATCCAAAAGAGGTTCAACGTTATTGGGAGAGGCTTCCTTCAGTTTCCTCGAAAAATGTCACAAACCCTGTCAATAATTAGCAAATAACATCTATTGTCCTAAAATGCGGGGCGGTGGCGCACGGTGTAGACCAAAGTATCATTTGAACTCCACTATTTCTAGGAACTAGAACACATATCCATTATCACCTAGGGTCATTTCTCTGTGTCCCATTTCTACCCTTTCGTACTATCGAAGTATTTCACTTAGTGTAACGGCACCCCCGCCAGAATGGTCCAGTAACGATGAACGCCAAAGATCTTTTCCGTGTCACCCTGTTAGGAACGGGCGCTCCGCCACCGACAATAGACCGTTTTGGCCCTAGTACGTTGGTAGAAGTCGGTGAAAATAAGTTCTTGTTTGATGCAGGCCGGGGCACCCTGCAGCGGCTCTTTCAGTTAGGTATCCCGTTCGGCGATATTACCGGTATATTTCTAACTCACCACCATTCGGACCACGTGGTTGGCTTTGCGGACCTTTGGCTGACCGGTTGGATCAGGCGCCCGTGGGGGAAACGGGTATTACCACTTAAAATCTGGGGGCCCCACGGGACACACCAGATGGCCACACACCTGCCCCTCGCTTTCGCTACCGACATTCGTGTCCGCGCTCATTCTTATAATGCAGAAGGCGTCAAACTAGAGCCGAGTGAAATTAAAGAAGGTGTCGTTTACGAAGACGACAGCACCTCAATCACCGCCTTTGAGGTGGATCACGGTGGTGAAAAACTGGATGCTTTTGGATACCGTATTGACCACGGTTCCCGATCGTTCGTCCTGTCAGGAGATACAACGTTCAACGAAAATTTGATTGATCACGCACAGAACACTGACCTACTCGTACACGAGGTCACACATGGCATGGGAGACGGTATCGAGCGCGCTAATCTAGAACGGATCCGCGCCAATCATACAATACCAGAAGACGCTGGCCGGGTATTTTCCCGAACACGTCCAAAGCTGGCGGTTTACACGCACATTCTACTATTTGGGGACGCCACATCCGACGACTTAATCCCCGCAACACGGGCAACCTATGACGGTCCACTCGTGGTGGGCGAAGACCTCATGCAGTTTACCATCAATAATGAAATTACCGTCACACGCATGCCCCAGCCGCCGCCCTCGACAACGCGTATTGCTTTTTAGGTCAGAGCGAAACTGATTAAGGTTGTGGACGATATACGAACGGACCTTTCTAATATTGACAAATGAGGATGGTGCCAAAACAAAGAAAAAATCGAAGTTATCGCTCGCAAAAAATACATTGAACTACGACTGAAAGGTGAGAAGCGCTGTTATCATTTTTTTGTCAGACGCGCGTATAGGGCTTGAACGTAGCGATGGTCGCTGGTTTCGAATTCGCCGTCAGAAATGTCCGTTTTGTATTCTTCTAGCTCCTCACGTAATTCAACGGAAAGATCGCGACGGACCAGAAGTTTTTCGATTAACGAAAGTGTTCGTGTTTCGTCTACAGTAAACGTTGCATCAGGGTCATCAGTCTCATCTGCAGTGTCATCATAATCGTCGGCCTCAAAACTTTCCTCCCCGTCATCCTCATCTTCTAGGTCATACTCATCTTCTAGTTCATCCTCATCTTCTGGTTCATCTCCGACCAAAAGGTCCTCCCAACTCATTCCCGAGTCGGCAATCTGACTGTGAAGCAACCGCGCCGCCGCTAATACATCCTGATCCTGTTCACTGCCTAGTTTATCCAGAAGCTCAATCACCTGGTTCCGTTCGAGGGGTTCGCTCATTGGAAGTATCTCCATAATTTAGTATGACGTTCAGACAGCTTAGTCGCGCATTAAAGTCAGCACGACCCAGTTCAGTACCTAACAGAAATAGAGTGGAGAGGCGACCAAGAATAGGTGGCTGTCGCACCGGTCTCCAAAAAAGTTAAGCGGATATGTTGTACATGCTAAGTGTGAGAAGAAGGGTCTTGCCGCGATTTAAAGTTTGAACATGTCAATGAACCTTCCGAGCCGCAAGAATCGCACGCGATAATAGATCACCGTTTATCACCGAATTTGATCGCGGCATCGACGCGGGAAGCTCCGGAAGCAGTGCGTATGGATGCGAGGTCAAAATTTTTGTTGTGGGACGTTTCTGGCCTTTCCCACTCCAAGACCTCGAGGTTTTCTGCCCTCGAAAAATAAAGAGGGCCGCGATCATCTTAATCGGCGACAATAATCGGTTGAGTACTGGGGTAATGAGACGAAGTAAGGTACCAAGATATTTGTTTGATAGATCCACTGGAAAA
>CAZOHS010000082.1:3571-5922 GCA_964579285.1 uncultured Rhodospirillaceae bacterium
CGTCCTCATCAGCGATCGCTGGCGGGTGCGGATCGCATTCAAATCAGAGCACCTGGGAACAGCCAAAGGATAAGATGGACTTAGCGGACGGATAGGAAACCAAGCGTCCGCCGGGGTGCCCGATAAACTACCGTCCGTTTATCCAAAGGACTAAAGAGGCGCATCTAAGGTAAATGTGGTTTACTCAGAGTCCCCGTCGGCACTACCCGAGTCGGTCCGTACTACAGGCTCTGGGGCGGCTTTGGAAGTACGCTTACCACGGTCTGGGTGAGCGGTCGTCTCCATGTAGACAGGCGGGGCACCGCCACTCTTTTCCTCGCCGAAGTAAATCGTTTGGTGAGGAAAGGGAATTTCAATCCCAAGTTCGTCAAACTTTTGCTTCATACGGCGATTAAATTCGCGTCCAATCTGCCACTGTTTGATGGGCTTAGTAGTGAACCGCGCACGCACCACGACAGCCGAATCGTCGAAACGTTGAACGCCCATGATTTCGATTGGCTCATTGATCATTGGGCCATAATAGGGGTCTGCCTGCATCCCCTCTCCAAGGGCTCGCAAAACCTCAATTACTTCATCTACATCCTCACGGTAGGCTATCCCAACGTCGAAAATATACCGTGAGAAATCCTTGGTCATATTTTCAACCATACTCACGGAGCTAAACGGTATTATGTGTACATTGCCGCTAAGGTCCCGAAGACGCAGAGTTCTAATTGTGATCTCTTCGACTGCGCCAGACTTCTCGTTCACGCGGACTATGTCACCGATCGCAAACTGGTCTTCCGCGAGAATGAACACACCGGTGATAACATCCTTGACCAACGTCTGAGCACCGAAGCCGACGGCGAGGCCAATAACTCCCGCGCCGGCTAGAAGCGGCCCGATATCAACACCGATTTCAGACAGCACTATGAGCACTACTATTGTTCCTACAACCAGTAACAGTGCCTTACGCAGCAATGGTAACAAGGTTTTTGCGCGGGCGCTGACTTCGCGATTACCGTCTTCGCCACGTGCAAGGTATCGTTCAATGACGCTACTCACCACCTCCCAAAGGATTACTGCGACGACAATCACCAATCCACTTGAGACAGCACTCCCCAGAATACGTCGGCCAGCATCTGTTCTCACCCAGCCAAACGCGTCGACACCCCAAGCCTGGAGAATTGCAAAAACCGCAATTACCGAGATCACCGATACAATCGCCGTCTCTAAAATTGCGAAGTAACGGTTAGTTCGGGCTGCAAGTCCAGGGTATCGCGATAACGTCTCCGGACGCACTCCGAAGCCCTTGCGAACAGCAGTATTGGAAAGGATCATCAGTATTTTGGCAATAGTCAATATGACAAGACTCAAAGTGCTGGCTCGCAATATGAATTCAAATCCTCCAGAAATTCCAAGGGCCCAAACGCCGTAGACGCCAACCAGATAAACAATTGCAAGTACATGCCAAAGGTCAGCAAATCGGCGCCGTGCCACGCTGAGAGCTGGCAATGCGCCACCCTCTCGACCCGCAACCCAACCCGCAACGGTCTGTCGTATCTGGAGAACAAAAATTACAGCGAGGACGACAATCAGAAAGCCAATTGTATTGACCAAGGCGAGGTAGCCGCTTAATGGAATGCCCAGGAGCAGAGCTACTTCGGCGAGAAAATACCCGTAGACGCCTACATTGGTAAACCGGCGGACCCAGAGTACGATGTAATTTGCATTTTCATTATCAATCGTCAGAACTCGCAGTCCGGCAGCCGTCGGGACGAAGATCATCCGCGTGATTGCCATTACAGCGCGTGCAATTACACTGGCATTTACCAATGCTAGTGCAAGCAAGCGCGTCGTTTCTGTAGGGTCGAGAAATGTCAAAATCAGGTATGCCGTAGCAGCAAATGCCGCTATAGGCACCACATCGATAAATGTTCTGGCAACTAGAAACGGCAATCGAAGAATAACTGAATCTCGCTCGCTTCCCTCAACGGCCATTCGAGCGCGACTGAGCAAACGGCGAACAACCCATTCAACAAGCAGAGCGGAAAGAAAAAGAAAGAAAATCTTCCAGACTGCATGAAACCACGTGACACGGTTTTCTGGGAGCGAGACCTGGTTCGTGACCCAGTCAGCTAACCGTGACACATCCAGTAGCATGGAAGCGGCAATCACCAATTCTCGACTAACGTTCTCAATCCTAGCGGACAGTTCCTGGATCATCTGGCCGCCGGACCGACCCTGCTGGGTTTCGGGAGAATTTTGTTCACGACCGGCAGATGCCTGCAAAGCCTTCAGGCGAGCGATCAGTTCGCTTCGCGCTGTTTCATCTTCAAGCGTGCGAACCAAATTGGTTATAGCCTTAGCCT
>CAZOHS010000082.1:6022-11078 GCA_964579285.1 uncultured Rhodospirillaceae bacterium
ACCTCCCGCGGCGTTTACCGATCGATCCGACGACAGATTTTGGGCACAAATCGACATTGGCATAGCAAGAATGCCAAGGACAAAACAAACATGGGAAAATATGTAAAAATTGAAGCGGCGCATCTATCTCGCAGTAGTCGTTGTTACGACAAACCTATCTCCAAGTAGCACCTCTGTCACACGCTTTAGTGCCAAAGGTTCTGGATTTATTGGCCCGGACTCAGTAGAGGCGTTTTTCGTATGATTCCTGAATATCAGCCTCGATATCCTCCAGTGAACGCTCGGGCGCGCGCTGGTCCTTAGTGATCTGCGCGTACGAGGGGAAGCTCGAGCGCGGAACCGCGGTCGCAGGATCCCATAACTTCGAGCGCTTGATCGCCTTGGCACAGTGGAAGAATACCTCGTCAAGTTCGATTAGCAGGCCATGGGCCGGTACCTTATCGCGTACCCGCAATTCGTCCAGCGCATTCCGGTCGTCGATCACCCGCGCCCTGCCCGACGCTCGCACCACTTCTTCGACACCGGGCAACAAGAAGATCAGCCCGACCGACTGACCGGGGTTCTCGATGATGTTCATCATCGTATCGGCACGGCGGTTGCCCAGCCGTTCGGGGACCAGGATCGTGCAATCGTCGATTACCTTGACGAAGCCGGCCGGATCGCCACGCGGGCTGACATCGGCCCGCCCGTCGGCTCCCACGGTCGAGATAAACAGCATTGGAGACATCTTGATGAACTGACGCGCATGCTTGTCCAGGGTCGGCATTTCTTTGTTGGCAGTCATCGCGACCGGCACACCAAGGCTTTGCCGCAGGGAGCCCGTGTCATCGATGGTGCTAAATTCGGCAACGTCGGTCATTTGGGCGCTCCAAAACTTGGCAATTGTCCATATCTCGCATACCTCCGGCTACGATTCAAGGGTCGGCCGTTAGTGGCCACACCCGGCGCTCTGTCAACAAAGTGAATGAACCGCGGAGCGCATCCGTCAATACTCAGACGGGTTAACGTAAATCACTTTTCGCATAAGCAGACGAGAACACGCGGCAACCACCAACAGAATCAACCGGAAAGCGGGAACGACCAGGGACTCACTTCCTCGGCGGTCCGTTCTGCAACGTCCCAGTTCCGCCACCCACCCCACAATCGGTCGGCATCCTCTTGCCCGAACCGGTGGACTGCCGCCATATCGACACCATCCACCCGACCTCCCTCAACTCGCGTAATCCCGTCGACAATGACAGTGTCGACGTCGTCACCAACGCCAACGTCAACCAAGCTCTTGACCGGGTCCCGAACCGGCCCGTAACGCAACGTCCCGCGACCAGATATGTCGATAATAGCAATATCTGCCTTGGCGCCCTTCGCGAGTCGCCCAAGATCGTCCCTGCCGAGGACGCGCGTCGCGTTGAGGGTTGCCGCCTCGAACACTTCAGCCGACGTCGCGTCAAGAAAGCTTCCGCTCATGATTTTGCCAACCAACGAGGCGCACCGCATGTTCATGATCATGTCACGTGGAAAGGTATCGCTACCCAGTGCGACGTTGACGCCGGCCTTCTTGTAAGTTGCCCAACTGTCAAGGTATCGACCCCGCCGGGCTAGGTTGATGGGGCAATGCGACACCGTGGCGCCGCCCTTGGCCATCAACTCCAGATCACGCCCAGCCGGATAGTTCATCTTAGGATTCTCAGCAACAAAGTTGCCGTGCCCTATAAGCACGTCCGATGCGCAGAGCCCGACTGAATCCAGTAGCTCGATTGGTGTCATACCGTGTTCGGTCACGATCTGAAAAAACTCAACCACGTTGTACGCCGCATGGATTGAAACAGGTACGCCGAGCGAGTCCGCTGCCTTACGGGTCTCGCGGAGCAGTTCTAGGGACATTAATTCGGTGGTAAAGGGGATCAAAATTCCGCGGATACGCCCGTTAGCCGCGCCAGCGTGCTCTCCGATGAAATCAATCGCCGACTGTAAGCCGCGTCGTCCCTTCTCCTCGTCCCAGGCTCGCACCAGACGGCCGTCCTCCTCACCCACCCAGTCGGCAGAGGCGTATGACGGAGCGAGATAGGCGCGTATACCGAGCCGCTCTGATTCTGCGAGAAGTGCCTCCTGCATTGGCAACTGTGCACCGAAATCCATAAACGTCGTTGTACCGTTGCGTAACAACTCGGCAACCGTATATGTCGCTGCATCAATACGGCGCTGGGCGGCCACCTCGTCCTCATCCGCCCGCTTAACCCAGTCGCCGGCATCGCCGCCGTGGGGCCGGCCGCGGCGAGCTGGCAGAGTCTCGAAAAAGGGCTGGCCAAAATACTCAGGCCGTCCGGCATCGGTGATCAGTCGGTGGGCAGCACGGTGGCCAGAATGAATGTGCGTGTCGATAAAGCCAGGTGAAATCAGCTTAGAAGTTGCATCGACCTCCCGGTCAGCGTGGCCGTCGAAGTCCGCGCCGACATGAACGATTGTATCGTCCTCGTAAACTACAACCCCGTCGCGAATCAACGTATGGGTGCCACCGGAATGACCAACCACCCAACCTCCACGAATAACGGTCCGCATTTATATTCTCCCTATTCCTGAATTCCCCAGTACCAAATGTTTTAGTCAACAAACATCATAATCAAAAATTCTGACTACAGCTTCGATAGATGTAAAGCTGAGTGTTAGGGACAATGACTTTGAGATCGCCTTTAAACGCGTTGACCTCATCAATTGCGACGGATTTTTCGAAACCCTCTCCGTGCCCTTTTAGGGCTTCGATTTCTCAGCCATCGTGCCGAGGGTAAACGTGGGACCATCCCCAGTTAGTTCATATTATTTATTTGTAAAATCAATGGTTTAAGGATTATTTATAATCTTAAAACTACAGAAAATTACACTGGGATAAATAGGGGTTTAGGTGTTTTTAACTCTAGTTCCGGCGTGATATGAACGCACATTTTATCGAGGTCAACGTAGGCTATTCGCACCCCAATTCCTTTTGTATTTCGGTCCTTGTGCTGTGGACCCGGGACCCTTTTGTACGCCCTTATTTTACCCCTAAAGTCACGAATTGGAAAAGGCGCCGGGGTAGCGGCCACAGTATGGCATAGAAAGGCTTGGGGTAACCCTCAACGATGTGACAGAATATCGAGGTCTTATTACCCGGAGGATTATTATGGCTGAACAAAGTTATATTTTGGGCCAGGAGCAACTAGACGGCCCCTTAGCGTCACGTTTTGTCGATATCGATTCGATTCCATGGAAGCCGACCCAGTGCGAGGGGGTCGAGACAAAGGTACTGATGGAGGACGAGGAGCGCGGGCTCCTGACCGTACTCACCCGCTGGCAACCGGGCGCCACGTTGCCTGATCACGAGCATACCGACATTGAACAGACCTACATCCTCGAAGGTAGCATCGTCGACGGCGAGGGTGAAGTGACCGCCGGCAACTATGTATGGCGGCCTAGCGGCAGCCGGCACGCGGCGACTGCGCCCAATGGCTGTCTCTCACTTGCGATCTTCCTCAAGCCCAACGTGTTCCTGTCAGGGAACATCGAAGGTTCGGAGTTCAAATAGTCTTTCTGGCAACTTTGTCACCGCCCCTAGGCCTCAAGCACGAGCGTCGTTACTCCAGTTCCGTGGTCTTCGACGTTTCGGATGGTGTATGTCCTCGCTATAAATCATGGGGCGATAACGAGAGAGCAAAACGAAACTAATGGTTGAAAGCTCGAAAAAACTCCATCTTGCCCAGTTTATGGTACATGGGCCAACCTATCAAAGTCACGCTATGTGGCGACACCCTGAGACTATCAAGGCAGGGTATGATTGGCAGCGCCCGGAACTATATGAGCATATCGCGCGGACCTGTGAGCGAGGTAACTTCGATATGCTCTTCTTCGCAGATCTGAATTACGTCTCTGAATCATTTCGCAGCACAATAGCCCCCGCTTTAAAATTTGGCTCTCAGGTACCCTCGCACGACCCTATGCCCTTACTAACTTGGTTGGGCGCAGTCACGAAAAAAATCGGCCTTGCCTCAACATTTTCTACTAGCCATATACATCCATTCCATGTCGCCCGAACATGGGCGACGATTGATCATCTAACATCAGGCCGTGCGGGTTGGAATGTTGTCACTTCTCTCAACCAAAACCAATCCGCGAATTACGGAGCGGTGCCGGAAGAAACCGAACTTAGGTATGAAAAAGCCCACGAATATTTTGAGGTCTGTCGAAAACTCTGGGATAGTTGGGATGGAGATGCGCTGATTATGGATCCAGAAATTCCTTTGTTCGCTGATCCGGGAAAAGTCCATCATATTGATTTTAAAGGCCAATACTATAGTTCTCGTGGGCCACTTAATGTGACACGCTCACCTCAAAACGGCCCGGTTATACTGCAGGCTGGCACCTCGCCAAAAGGCCGGGACTTCGCAGCGCAGTATGCCGAAGCCGTATTTTCCATTCAGCCACAACGGACCGAGGCAAAAAAATATCGGGACGACATTCGAAAACGAGCAGCTGAACTAGGGCGCGACCCAGATAGCTGCAAGGTGCTATTCGGTGCCCAGGTTGTCATTGGCTCATCTGAGGAAGAGGCAGAAGACAAACTTGCCCAACATAACAACCTTGTGGAACCAGAGGCCGGTATGACGGTAATGTCCGCTCATCTGAACTTCGATTTATCAACACTACCTCCAAATTCGATAATGGAAAATCACGACCATCCTCTCCTGCAACGAATGAAGACCCGCTACCGCGATGAAAAAGGCCAACCCCTCACCGTCGCGGAGGTTGCGAGAAGACACGGCCAAGGCGTTGGCGTACCCCAATTCGCCGGCACGCCCAAATCTGTTACTGACCGTCTACTTGAATATGTAGATTACATCGGGGGTGATGGGTTTGTGCTTTCGCCACTATACAACCCGGGCTCAATTGAAGAGTTTGTAGACTTCATCGTCCCCGAGTTGCAAAGGCGTGAGCGTTTTAGGAAAAGTTATAAAGGTACAACGCTGCGTGACCACCTCAGCGAGTAATGGGATGATTCCAAATAAACTAATCGACAGAAAAGTAAACT
>CAZOHS010000083.1:0-5244 GCA_964579285.1 uncultured Rhodospirillaceae bacterium
TCACCATGAGCGCATAACTATTAATTAATTCATCTGGGTCTTGACCAATTGCTTGTTTTTCTGCCCGGTGCTTCGGATCACACAAATAAGCAAAAAATATGTCATCCATTTGAAGGTAACGACATCCGGCATTATAAAACTCTGAAACGGCTTTTTTGTAAGTATTAGATAGATCCGAAAATAGAACTTGCAAATCCCGATATTCTTCTGGGTGTATATCGTCTGGCGACGTTCGAAAATGGCAACAACTTGGTCCCGGAATAGAAATCTTCGCTATCGCGTTTGTGTTTGCGGCGACAAACCTAAAATGGTTGAGCATAGGGTGGTCATCAGGAAATCCCAATTTTCCAGTAATTGTTGGATACAGTGGGGGAAGTTTTTGACCCTTAAATTGAATTCCTTCACCTCTCGTTTCCATTTCGAATCCGGTCAACATTCCCATGAAATCATAGTGCCAAAAATATCGGCGAAACTCCCCGTCAGTAACCACCGGCAATCCGAGATCTTCCTGCATGCGGATAACGTCCACGATCGCCGCGTCTTCAACAATGGCAAGCTGTTCTGGAGATATAACACTTTGCGCACAATAGAATTTTTTTCTAGCGTCTGTAACAGTCCGCGGACGCAATAAACTGCCAACATGGTCTACTCGAACCGGTAACTGTTTTAAGAGTGTCATCGATATCTCCCGGGTCGGTAACCATCGTCACGCCCCTCTCAAGGTATTACAACTTTACCAATACACAAGAAAAGTTCCGTGGCGCAAAAATTTAATTTAAAGCGGACGCCTTAAATTTATTAACACATCGGCCCCTACGTCAGAAAACAGGGTGTAAATATAATACAAAAAAAGGGCGGCAAGGGGTTTCCCCCATACCGCCCGCTGTAATTTTATTTTGGAATTTTACTATTCACGCCCTTTACGTAGAAATTCATCCCAGCCATCAGCCCGTCACTTGCATTCTGACCGGCTTTGACGTGAACCTTACCTGATTGGTCAATTATGGGCCCCGCAAATGGATGAATAGAGCCATTCATTATTCCTATGCGCGTTGTTTCAGCAAGGCCAATAACATCGTTAGGAATGGCATTGTTATACTTTGCCATCTTCACCATACCCTCTTTGAAACCATGCCACGTGTCGCCAGACTTCCAGCTTCCGTCTAACACACCCTTAGTTCGAGCGATATAATATGGCGCCCAATCGTCAATGATAGCGGTCAGGTGCGCTTTTTTTCCAAAGTTTGTCATATCCGAGGCCTGCCCCACGGCCCAAACACCTTTTTTCTCAGCGACCTGTACGGGAGCCGGACTATCCGTGTGCTGCATGATTACATCAGCACCCTGATCTATCAAAGTCTTTGCAGCGTCTGCCTCCTTGCCGGGGTCAAACCAAGTGAACACCCACACAATTTTAATTTTAATGTTTGGATTGACCGATTTGGCAGCGAGGTACGTTGCATTTATACCCCGTATGACTTCCGGAATCGGGAATGAGGCAACGTACCCAATGACGTTACTCTTCGTCATGTTACCAACAATTTTCCCAACAACATAACGACCCTCGTAAAAACGGGCGGAATAGGTGGCCACATTACTTGAACGCTTGAACCCTGTAGCATGTTCAAACTTCACTTTTGGAAACCTTTTAGCCGCTCGAATTGTTGGATTCATGTAGCCAAAAGAGGTCGTAAAAATAAGCCCATGGCCTGACGAAGCGAGTTTAGAAATAACCCTCAAGGCATCGGCTCCCTCAGGCACCTTTTCTACGTAACTTGTCGAAACTTTTGATCCAAGGGCTTTCTCAATAGCAAGCCGCCCCGCGTTGTGTTCGTACGTCCATCCGTGATCCCCAATCGGACCGACATAAACAAAACCAACCTTAAGTTGCGCATTAACCGCGGTAGCCCCACTAAATATTAGTAAAGCTGCGCCAATAATGGCAGTTAATTTTGTTTTCAGATTCATTTTTGCCTCCCTTTTTAAAAGCCGTTTCCAAAGATCTTTACTACCCCGTTGCATGAAAATTTTTACCTAGGCATGCCGGCGCGTTAAGTCTCGCTCTAATACTATCTCTAGAAATCAAAACGAGCACAATGATCGTCGCTACGTAAGGTAACATTGAAAGGAAGGCCGCGGAAACCTCTACACCCATACCCTGTGCATAAAGTTGAATAATTGTTATGCCACCAAAGAGATACGCACCAAAAAAGGCCCGCCATGGGCGCCAAGATGCAAAAACAACGAGTGCTAATGCTATCCAACCTCTCCCCGCCGTCATATTTTCTACCCAAAGCGGCGTGTAACAGATCGATAGATATGCCCCGCCAATGCCCGCCATTGCCCCGCCAAATAAAATAGCGGACAGTCTAACAAGCCGAACCGGATACCCAATCGAATGTGCGGCCTCATGATTTTCACCAACGGCCCGAAGGACTAAGCCAGCGCGTGTGCGATTTAGAAACCACGCGACCGCCATAACACTTAACACGGATAAATAAACGAGCCCGTCGTGTCCAAACACCAATGGCCCAAAAATTGGTATTTCAGAAATCACCGGTAGCTGTAATTTTGGCAGGCCTGAAAACGTCTTTCCAACGTAAGAGTGACCGATTAAGGCACTCAGTCCAAGCCCGAATATCGTCAGCGACAATCCTGTAGCAACCTGGTTAGACTGGAGATATACAGTCAGCACGCCAAAAATTAAAGACAGCGCGAGACCCGCAACGGCGCCTGCTATAACGGCCAATATACCACTCTCGGTAGATACGGCAGTAGCGAAGGCCGTAATAGCACCTATAACCATCATACCCTCAACACCAAGATTCAAGACGCCGGCCTTTTCAACCACGGCTTCACCAACGGCGGCAAATACCAAAGGGGTTGCAGCCGTCACGATCGTCAAGATCGCAGGCAACAGCCATTCTATAACCATTACCGACGCTCCGACACGGGCGGGGATTGCCTGAATTTAAATCGATATCTAATTAAAACATCGCTCGCCAGCAGAAAAAATAGGAGCATTCCCTGGAAAACCCCTGTCACCGCATTAGGCATATTCAAACTAATTTGCGCAGAATCACCTCCGAGATACGTCAATGCCATGAGCAGCCCGGCAAAGAAAACACCAACAGGATGGAGCCTGCCTAGAAAAGCTACAATGATTGCCGTAAACCCGTAACCGGGAGAGATTGACGGCACGATCTGGCCGATTGCACCAGACAGTTCGATCACGCCAGCGAGACCAGCACAACCGCCCGAGATCAAAAGCGTCAACCAAACTAATCTTTTTTCTTTAAAACCAGCGAAACTCGCCGCCATCGGGGCCATGCCAACGACCTTTATTTGAAATCCGATAAGATGTCTTGATACCAAAACCCAACCCAATGCAACCACTAGTAACGCGACGCACCAACCCAGATTCAAACGCGTTTCGTCTATCAGTATTGGTAACAACGCAGAATCATGAAAAAGGCGAGATTCAGGAAAGTTTTGTCCGTCTGGGTCTTTCCAGGGCCCGTGTATCAAGTAGCTAAGAACTAACAGGCCAACATAGGTCAACATTAGACTAGTTAGAATTTCATTTGTGTTGTAGCGAGTCTTTAAAAACGCTGGAATTGCAGCCCAAAACATACCGCCGACAACCCCAAACACTAGCATTGCCGGTAAGAGAAAGATGCTTTCTTGATCATAAAACGCGAGCGCCAGACCTCCTCCAGAAAGAGCACCAATTATCAGCTGGCCCTCCGCCCCAATGTTCCAAACATCCGCCTTAAAACCAAGTGAAAGCCCAACTCCTATCAGAATTAAGGGGGTCGCCTTGACGGAGAGTTCTGCAATCCCATCCACGGAAGAAATAGGCTCAATAAAAAATACGGTGATAGCTTTTACAGGGTCAACGCCAAGCAAACTAAACATAATCATCGCAGTAAATACGGTCAGAACTACGGCGATCAAAGGAGAACAGTAGACCATTGCACGAGAGGTCTCGGGTCGACGTTCAAGCTTAAACAGGGCTAGCACCCTTACCTCCAAGTCCAACTTCTCCCATTAACAACCCTATTTCCTGAACTGTTATCGACGCGGTTGGGCGAGGCGCCGATAGACAACCATTTGAGATTACACAAATGCGATCTGAAATTTCAAAGAGTTCTTCTAGGTCTTGAGAAACGATTAACACTGCCGCACCTGTACCCGCTAAATCAATTAGTGCCTGCCTTATTGAGACTGCTGCCCCGGCATCAACCCCCCACGTCGGTTGCACGGCCACAATAAGACGTGGCTTTTGAATTATCTCGCGGCCGATTATGAATTTCTGAAGATTACCCCCAGATAAACTATTTGCTGCGCGTCTAACACCCTGGGTGACAACACGAAAATTTACGACAATTTCCTCAGTGAATTTTTGAGCCGCTAGGCGGCGAATAAAACCGTTTTTTACTAATTTTATTTGTGGTCCAGCCGACAAAAGAACATTCTCCCATAACGACATATCCGGGACTGCTCCGTGGCCCAAGCGCTCCTCAGGAACAAAGGCAGCACCTATTTTACGCCGATCCATTGGTCCCATCCGTCCCACGCCAATATCGCCGAACCTAATGCTCGAAGGATCATCGACCAAAACTTCTCCAGACAGTACTTCCAGAAATTCACGCTGACCGTTGCCAGCGATACCCGCAACGCTCATGATTTCTCCAGCGAGAACCTGTAAATTAATATTCTTAAGATCGGTTCCCTGCTGATGAGTTGAAGGGACACTCAATTCCACGACATCAAGGCTCACAGAACTTATATTTTGAGCAATGCTACGCACCGGCACACTGACGTTCTTTCCCATCATCATTTCTGCCATAGAATGCGCAGTTTGTTCCTTAGGCTTACATCTCGCAACTACCTTGCCCATCCGCATTATAGTCGCAGCATGACAAAGCGCTTTAATCTCCTGAAGCTTGTGAGAAATATACAGAATTGACACACCTGCGCTGGACAAAAGTCGCAGCGTCTTAAACAAATTTTCCACCTCTTGAGGGGTTAAGACAGACGTGGGCTCGTCCATAATTAATAATTGAGGATTTTGTAGCAAGCAGCGTACAACTTCTATTCTTTGCCGTTCTCCTACAGATAATGTGTGAACATAGCGGCTAGGGTCGAGAAACAAACCATGGTGGGCGGACACCTCTCGAATTCGACTCGCAAGATCCCCTCCTACCTGTTTTCGATCTATACCTAGAGCGACGTTTTGTT
>CAZOHS010000083.1:5254-11064 GCA_964579285.1 uncultured Rhodospirillaceae bacterium
GAGTTTTCGGGCATGACTAGGATTAGATATCTGAAGTTCCTTACCTTCCCAAACTAACCGACCCTCATCCGCTTCATGCACACCGTATATATATTTTACTAACGTCGATTTTCCCGCGCCGTTTTCTCCAAGCAAGGCATGAATTTCGCCCGAATTTACCGTTAGATTAACCTTATCATTTGCAACAACACCCGGATATGATTTGGTGACATCTACAACTTGTAACCGTGGCGATTGTGCCATTAACAAACTTCCCTAGCTAATACCCGGGAAACACTTAATCAGGTCACCGGGAGTACGGTATTGCCGTTTTATCTATGCGAAGCCGCCACAACTTTTATTTTTGCTAATAACCACCTTAAAAGTGTGCCGCTTATGGTCTGAAGCTTAATGCTCCAAAATCTATTATAAAGTATATCAACACTGTCATAAGAAGTGCTACCGACGTCGCAACAATTACCTTCAACCAAAGGCGCGGCCTTATCGGCGCACTTTCCGCGTTCCCTTTTTCGACCGTTTCACCGGCTTCATGGTATGAACGTGCCCCAATTGGTAACAGCATAAAAAATATTAACCACCATACTACGATAAAGATGAGAGCACCCGAAAACCAAGTCATTAGCCTATATCCTCACCACGTGTACTTTCGTGACGGGCCGCTTTCCAATTATGTCGCCCAATGCCTTTCTGACGCTTCGCTTAACCATTTTTATTATAAAATCATCACTATTTTGTTCGTCGGAGCCAAGCTTTTCCATTCCACTCTTGATCGCTTCAACCACCTGTTTATAAATTGTCTCTTCTAGTTTTGTATCCAATACCCCTTCAAGGGAAACTTTTGGCTCCCCGCGCAAGTCACCTTGCGGTCCCGCAATGACCGTAACCAAAGCGACCCCATTATAGAGAAGTCTTTTTCTCTCCTGGATTATAGGGCTTTCGGAAGAATCGAGCCGAGACCCATCTATTGCAAGGCGTCCCGTGGGCACCTCATCTACAATTTCAATACCCATTTGTGACAGTGCAGCCATCTTCCCGTTTTCAACAACTTGCGTATGGAATATCTGGGACTGAACTCCCAACCGACAGTGTTCAGCAAGGTGGCGCCGTTCTCCATGTACCGGAATTAATATTTTTGGCCGTGTCCAACGATACATTGTCACAAGTTCTTCTCGAGCGGGATGGCCTGAAACGTGAACAAACCCATCTTGTTCTGTCAAAACTTCTACTCCTAAGCGCACCAATTTGTTTTGAACATTGGAAATTGCTAATTCGTTACCAGGTATCTCTCGCGATGAAAAAATTACTGTATCACCCGCCTCCAACAAAACATTCCGATGTTTGCCATTGGCTATGCGGGCAAGCGCTGAACGCGGTTCTCCCTGACTGCCGGTTACTGCAAGCAGAGTTTTATTGGCTGGTAAAAAACTAATTTCCTCTTCCGCAACGAATGGCTCAATATCGCGTAGGTAGCCATTCTCAATGCCGGCGTCACTATTTCGCCACAAAGAACGCCCGACCAAAGCTGTATGGCGACCAGTTTCAATCCCTACCCGATTAATTGTTTCAAGGCGGGCAATATTGCTCGCAAAACACGCCACAGCGACACGACCGGTGCAGTTTGCAATAATCTTTTTTAGGCTTTGTCTAAGAACACCCTCTGAACCGGAAACACCCTCAACGAATACATTTGTAGAATCGCACACAAGAGCCAATACTCCCTCATCCCCAATTTGACGAAGAGCTTTTTCATCTGTTCTTCGACCAACAAGTGGGTTGGGATCAATCTTCCAGTCTGTAGCGTGAACTACTATTCCTGCACCGCAACGTATAATTAAAATATTTCCCTCAGGAACAGAGTGCGCAGCTGAAATAAAATCAACGGAAAACTGGCCAATTGCATTGCTTCCACCAACTGGAATCTCATAGAGATCGACTTGATTTAACAAGCCTACCTCATCCAACTTTCTCCGCAAGATACTCACAGCGAACGGGGTAGCATATATTGGACACCTAATCTTATTCCATAGGTATGGAACCGCGCCGAGGTGATCTTCGTGGGCATGCGTGATCACCATCCCCGCAAGCCTCTCTCTTTCTTTAATTATAAAAGAAGGGTCTGGCGTAAAGATGTCGACACCGTTCGCCGTACCGTCTGCAAACCCGATCCCCATATCAACCATCAGCCATTGGCCATCGTAGCCATAAAGGCTCATGTTCATGCCAATTTCTCCAGCACCACCCAAGGGAACAAAAAATAATTCGTCAACTGTCATTTGGTATTCAAGCCATGAACCTTTAGTAGACCTCTAAGGGTTAAGTCTCCATCTACATCATTTATCGCTTCGGTCGCGGACTCGAACAATGGTGCGAGACCCCCGGTCGCAATTACAGGCAAATCTTCCCCAAATTCTTTACACAATCGAGTAACAATACCCTCTATGAGCCCAACGTATCCCCAATAGATTCCAGACTGCATCGCGGTACTAGTTCGCGTACCAATGATCGTTGGCGGCGGTTCCACCGAAACTCGAGGCAGCATGGCGGCAGCCTGATGAAGGGCTTCAATCGACAAATTTACCCCTGGAGCAATTACCCCCCCAATATAATCACCCTCGTTATTTATTACATCAAACGTCGTTGCGGTACCAAAGTCCAAAATAATCAGCGGCCCACCATAAGTCTCGTATGCAGCGACTGCATTGACCAAACGATCAGCGCCGACCGATTCCGGGGAATCAACTTGAACTTTTAAACCCAGCTTTACATCACGCTCACCTACAATTAGCGGGGTAACCTCAAAATAATTAAGACAAAGCTCTTTTAGACTAAATAATGTGTCGGGAACCACCGTCGCGACAATTGCCGAACTTACATCCTCTGGAACCAGTCGTGCATGTTTCATCAACTGAAGTAACCATACACCGTACTCATCAGCAGTGCGCCTGTAATCGCTGGCTTGCCGCCACATAGCTCGCCTTTTATCATCCTCATATAAGGCAAAAACAATATTTGTATTTCCACAGTCAATCGTTAGAAGCATTCAGTTAGTCTTTCTTTGAAAACATAACATCTCCTGCCGTGATAACTTGGCACACTCCTTCCTCATCCTTGAGAAGAAGCGCCCCGTCATCATTTAGCCCCTCAAACCTACCCTCTATCAGCTCTTTGTTATTAGAAACCTTAATAATCTCTCCTACATCATAACCAGACGCAAGCCATACCGCACGCAGCGGCTCAAAGCCTTCCGCCAGCCAACGCGCATACCACCGTTCAAAATGAAAGCATACTACCTCGGCACATCGATCAGTCGTACAGTCGGTTCCCGATTCCGCCATTAGGTCAGTTGTCGGGTATCTCACTTCGACTGAACGTGGCGAAAATCTAATGTTTATTCCAATACCCACAACGTATTTGTTATCTTCCGCTGCCTCGATAAGTATTCCCGCAATTTTTTTTCCATTAATAAGGATATCATTTGGCCACTTGAGAGAAAAAGACAGACTTGGTGCCAACTCGGAAACTGCATCAAACACCGACAGACCAGCTACAAATGCTAGTTGGCCAGGCGCGCGATTACCCGGAACCACCACACAAAGTGTCATATGCAGGTTACCGGGCGTAGAGTGCCAAACTCTACCCAGGCGGCCGCGCCCCTCAGTCTGTGTATCTGCGATATAGACGTGTCCAACCGGGGCACCGGAACGAAGTGCTTCCGAATTGGTACTATCCAAAGTTGAAAATTTAAGAATTTTATAACCGTCAGGACTAATCAATTGGGCCTCCGTTAGCCCACTATCCCTAACCACCTGAGAAAAGAGAAGCTGCAGCTTTTGTTGCGGCATTGACGATTGGAGAGGGAAAAATAAAGAATAATAATGTAAACACGCCCGCGAATGTTGTTATAACAATAACTTCACGCCCAGCCGTTCTGTCAAACGCATCAGCCGGCTCATCAAAATACATTATTTTGACGATTCTCAGGTAGTAATAAGCCCCCACGACACTCGTCAGCACGCCCACAATAGCGAGTATGTATAACCCTTCATTTACAGCGGCAAGAAAAATATAGAGTTTGCCGAAAAAGCCCGCTAGCGGAGGTATCCCCGCCATTGAAAACATGAAAATCCCCATCGCCGCCGCCATTAACGGGTGATTACGTGCTAGGCCTGCTAGATCATCTATATTTTCTGTCAACAGTCCCTGCCGCCTCATCGAGAGAACACAACCAAACGCGCCAATATTCATCGCAAGATATATCGTCATATAAATACCGATAGCGCTTATACCTTCTTTAGAACCTGCCGCGAGACCTACTAAAGCAAAACCGACATGCCCAATTGAGCTATAAGCAAGTAATCGTTTTATATTGGTCTGCCAAATTGCAGCAAGCGCGCCAAGAAGCATCGACGCAACAGCAATAAATATAACGACTTGCTGCCATTGTTCATAACGTTCCCCAAACGGTCCAACCATTGTCCTCACGAGAAGCGCTATTGCCGCTATCTTAGGAGCGACCGCAAAAAACGCGGTAATAGGTGTTGGGGCCCCCTCATAAACGTCAGGTGTCCACATATGAAACGGTACTGCCGAAATTTTAAACGCTAGACCCGCCATCAAAAACACTAATCCAACAACGACCCCTATACCTGGATCAGCGTTCGGACCGGTAAATAAACCCGCTAGCGCACCAAACTGAGTTGTACCCGCAAACCCATATATTAACGACGCCCCGTAGAGCAGCATACCTGATGATAGCGCACCCAGAACAAAATATTTTAGCCCGGCTTCCGAGGATTTTGTAGAGTCACGTCGAAAGGCCGCAATTACATATAATGCCAGGCTTTGCAGTTCCAGCCCAACATATAAAGAAATCAGGTCATTCGCGGACACCATTAACAGCATTCCGAGAGCTGCAAATAGGATTAAAATCGGAAACTCGAAACGCTGTATTTTTTCTCGCTCGTTGTAGTTTAATGACATCAAGATTGCGAGAGCTGATCCGAGCACTATCAGCCACTTCATAAATTTAGCAAATTGATCAACGATAAATTGACCGCCAAACGCAATTTGAACGTTGTCAGGTAAAAACGACATGATCACGCCAGTGGACAAAAGGGCTAACACCGATAACCACGAGATGCTTTGGGCGCCTCTGTCACCACGAAAGACGCCGAGAAGTAACAGCACCATGGCGGTTACCGCTAGAAATAACTCCGGTACGATCGGGTAAATATCAGCGGTTGTGACCATACGAACGACGCAGCCCTACTTTGATACTACAGTCATCGAATGCAACTTATTCATCGCTAACTCATGCTGTTGCAAAAGATTTGAAACGGAGACATCTATAACGTCGAGAAATGGCGCAGGCCAAACACCCATCCAGATCGTAACAGCAACTAGAGGTGTAAAGATCGCTATTTCACGCGGGCTAAGGTCTAATATCGCTCTTAAATCGTCTTTTTC
This sequence comes from uncultured Rhodospirillaceae bacterium, assembly GCA_964579285.1. Classification (GTDB taxonomy): domain Bacteria; phylum Pseudomonadota; class Alphaproteobacteria; order MPNO01; family UBA830; genus JAYZQT01. Next base: position 10,721 of record CAZOHS010000083.1, read on the forward strand.
CAACTTACCGAAGACTACCCGTCGATATAAAAACAACATATAAGCGGCGCCTAGGATTATCCCGGTTGTAGCTAATGCCGCCACCCAGGTATTCACCTTGATGGCACCAACAAGAACTAAGAATTCTCCTACGAATCCGCTTGTACCCGGCAAACCGACCGCCGCCAGCATAAACACCATGAATACAAACGCATATTTTGGCATACGTTCAACCAAGCCCCCGTACCGTCTTATTTCTCGGCTGTGAATCCGATCGTATAACACTCCAACACACAAAAATAAGGCCCCGGACACAAACCCATGGCTAATCATCTGAATAATCGCGCCTTGAACACCCTGTTGTG
>CAZOHS010000084.1:0-11020 GCA_964579285.1 uncultured Rhodospirillaceae bacterium
AGTCGATTAGACCTAGACACCCGAAAAGGAATAATTACCGGCCGAACTAGTGACGTAAAATTCGCGGTGGGGGACCCGATTACCGTTCGACTGGAGGAAGCCAGCATTACTACGGGCTCTTTGGTATTTTCGGTGCCAGACCAAAACCACAATCACAAAGCAAGACGTGCCCGCGGGAAGTCTAAGAGAGGAAAGAAAAGACCTAGGTCTTCGAAAATTAGCCCAACAAAACATCACAGTTAGCCAGACTAGTTATCTGAAACACTACGTTATTGGTTAATGGAAATCTATTTTGTATTGGAACACACTTGACACAGACGATAGCTGTCGTCAGTTTCCGCGTTATTGTATTATCGTAACGCGCGAGAAATATTAAATGGCCAAGGCAAGCACAATCGTCGTAAAGCTGCAAAGCACCGCGGACACAGGTTATTTTTACGTAGCGAAGAAAAACCCTCGCACTCAGACAGATAAGCTGGAGTTTCGGAAGTACGACCCAGTTGCGCGGAAGCACGTCCTTTTTAAGGAGACTAAGATTAAATAGTTTAAAGTTCTTCGTTGATACAAATAATGTAGCCGCCCTCGGGGCGGCTTTTTATTTGTTTTCTTTAGGATGGTAAAATAGAAACCAGTGCGCTGAAATAATTACAAATGACACAAATCGGCAAGGGAAAAATTTTGCGGATAGGGATAGACCTTGGGGGTACAAAAATTGAAGGCATAGCACTTTCCGAGGATAGCGATGTGCTATATCGCGACAGAATCGCCGCGCCGACAGGAAATTATCATAAAACGTTAACGGCAGTTGTGTCTCTTGTAACCATTATAGAGAAAAAAACCGGATGTCACGGAACTGTCGGGATAGGCGTCCCAGGAAACATTTCAACGAAAACTGGTCTTATCAAAAATGCTAACTCGACTTGGCTAATAGGGAAGCCGCTGGAGGAAGATCTCGCTCGCCAACTCCAGCGGCCTATTAAATTAGCAAATGATGCTGATTGCTTCGTACTTTCGGAATCTACAGATGGCGCTGCAGCCGGCCAGAAATGTGTTTTTGGGGCAATATTGGGCACCGGTGTCGGCGGGGGTTTCTATATAAACGGAACGCTTCAAACTGGCGCCAATCGGATAAGGGGCGAATGGGGCCACAATCGGCTTTATATTGCCGACGACCCAATACCGCCGAAATGCTACTGCGGGCAGACAGGATGCGTTGAAACTTATTTATCAGGGCCCGGGCTGAGCAGGGCATACAATCAACTAACTGGGGCAAACCTAGCGGCAAAACAGATAAATGACGCAGCGCGCGCTGGAGATGCGAGGGCGGAAACTGTTCTTAGACAATACGAGGATAGGCTGGCGTTAGCTTTGAGCGCCGTTATTAATGTTATGGATCCTAACGCTATTGTTCTAGGCGGAGGCCTGTCGAACCTGCAAAGACTTTATAAAAACGTTAAAATAAAACTAGAACCGTATGTGTTCTCCGACACCGTCGAGACAGCCTTGTTGCCTCCAAAGTTTGGAGATTCTAGTGGTGTCAGGGGTGCCGCTTGGTTGTGGCCTAAAAGTTAATAGGATGAATATACAAGTCGGCTAACCCTCAAGGTCTTTCTTCGAGGGACTGACCAATCTCAACGAGAGTTCGTTTAGTCGGCCCTTATCAACCTCAGCCGGGGCATTCATCATTAGGTCTTGTCCTTGCTGGTTCATTGGAAACAAGGTTACTTCACGAATATTCGGTTCATCCGCCAGAAGCATAACCATACGATCTATACCCGGCGCTGAACCGCCGTGGGGTGGCGCCCCATATTTCAAGGCGTTGAGCATCCCACCAAATTCGCTTTCAACCCGTTCCCGACTGTAGCCAGCGATCTCAAAGGCTTTGTACATTATATCTGGACGGTGGTTTCTTATGGCACCGCTCGACAGTTCCACGCCGTTACAAACGATATCATACTGATAGGCGAGGATCTCCAGCGGGTCCGTGTTTTCGAGCGCGTGTAATCCACCCTGCGGCATTGAGAAGGGGTTATGGCTAAATTTAAGTTCGCCGGTTGCTTCATCAACCTCATACATTGGGTAATCCACGATCCAACAAAATTCAAAGGTACTATGATCCACAAGTTCCAAATTTTGACCAATCTGATTTCTCGCGAGGCCCGCGAACGCGGCAAATGTTTTGGGATCCCCAGCAACAAAAAATACCGCATCACCGTCAGAAAGTCCGATTAAAGTCCGTATAGTTTCTGTTCGGCCTTCACCAATATTTTTTGCAATGGGCCCCACCCCCTCACTATCGCGGTATAAAATATAGCCCAACCCCGGTTGACCTTCTTTCTGGGCCCAGCCATTCATGCGATCACAAAAGGCCCGCGAGCCACCACCGGGAGCGGGTATCGCCCACACCCTGATTTTTTCATCCTTTTCGATCATGTTCGCAAAAACTTTAAATTCAGAGCCTCGAAACACGTCAGTTACATCAATCATTTCCAATGGATTGCGTAGATCGGGTTTATCAGACCCATATTTTTGCAGTGCTTCTAAATATTTTATTCGCCTAAAAGGTGCAGACGAAATTATCCTGCCATCAGCAAATTCCTCAAACACCCCGCGTAGTACAGGTTCTATCGCGTCAAAGACGTCCTCCTGCGTAACGAAGGACATTTCGATATCTAATTGATAAAATTCCCCTGGGGAGCGATCAGCCCGCGCATCCTCGTCGCGAAAACACGGCGCAATCTGAAAATATCGGTCAAACCCGGCAATCATTATGAGCTGCTTAAATTGTTGTGGTGCCTGGGGCAGCGCGTAAAACTGCCCCGGATTTAGGCGGCTCGGGACGAGAAAATCGCGGGCACCTTCAGGAGAAGTCGAGGTAAGAATGGGTGTCTGAAATTCTTCAAAGCCCTGCTCTGTCATTCTACGTCGGATACTTGAAATCACCGCGCTACGAAGCAAAATGTTACGGTGTACCTTGTCTCTTCTGAGATCAAGAAACCGGTACTTTAGCCGGACCTCTTCCCCATAATCCCGATCGCTGTTGACTTCCAGTGGAAGCGGATCAGTAAGGCCCAGAATTTCGCAAGTTTCAATGCGCAATTCCACCTCACCGGTAGGAAGGTCGGAATTTTTCGTGTCAACGCCACGATTATCAATTCGTCCAGTAAAGCAGACCACAGTCTCGAGCCGCAGCGCTTCCACATCGTTAAAAATTCCTGAATCAGTTTCAATAACACACTGTGTCACACCAAAATGATCGCGCAAATCTACAAATAATAAATTACCGTGATCGCGTTTACGGTGCACCCAACCTGATAATCGTGCCTCCGAACCAGAGTGTTCCGCGCGTAATTCACCGCAATTATGGGTTCGGTAAACATGCATGTTAAGCCCTTCATTTGGGTTTTGAGAAATAAAACAGCTTGCCCCTCGCAGGGTATCTGCAGCGGTTTGTATATCCAACGCGGCTACGCTTCAAGTTATGCGGAATACCGTGTATGACCATACACATGTCAATCATAGCAGGTACTGAGGAACTCGCAGAATTTTGCACGCGAGCGGCCAACTTTCAATATATAACTGTCGACACAGAATTCATCAGAGAGAAAACCTACTGGCCACACCTTTGCCTGGTCCAAATAGGCACACCAGGAGAAGCTAAAGTTATAGACGCCCTCTCTCACAGTATTGATCTGAGTCCGTTATTTAAGCTATTCGCTAATCGAGATGTACTGAAAGTTTTTCACGCCGCTCGACAGGACATCGAGATATTTGTGCACCTCTCAGGCGAAGTGCCGCGCTCCATTTTTGATACTCAAATTGCCGCTATGGTGTGTGGATATGGTGACGCAGTAGGCTATGACCGACTAGTCTCCGATATCGCTAAGGTCTCAATAGACAAATCAATGCGTTTTACTGATTGGGCAAAACGGCCTCTCACTAATAAGCAGATTGAATATGCGCTTGGGGATGTCACCCACCTCCGAGAGGTCTACGCATACCTTTCTCGGAAGTTAGAGGATAACGGACGGACTGAGTGGTTATCCGAAGAAATGAGTATTTTATCGAACACCGAAACATACGTGGTGATGCCAGAGGATGCATGGAAGCGCCTTAAGATACGCAATAAAAAGCCGGCGTTTATAGCAAACCTGCAAGTTATCGCAGAATGGCGTGAAAAAACCGCGCAAAAACTCGACGTACCCAGAAATAGAGTCTTGAAAGACGACTCGCTGACTGAGATTGCCACGCACGCCCCTCGTTCTATTGATGAACTTTTTGGTCTTCGTGCACTCAAACGGGACCGAATGAATAGTGAAAAAGGAAGAGCGATTCTGCAAATTCTTGACGCTGTCCGGCGCCAAGATGGCACACAATTTCCCGAACTGCCCGAGGAAACCATCATCAAAGCCCGCCACGGGCCCTCGATAGACCTGTTGAAGGTATTATTGAAGCACAAGTGTGACACCCACAAAGTCGCCCAGAAACTAATCGCTTCAACTCGTGATATCGAGGAACTAGCCCGGAATGATCACGCTCATATTCCTGCCCTAGCCGGCTGGCGGTTCGACGTCTATGGGAAGGATGCGTTAAGGTTAAAACGTGGCGAAATCGCTTTGACGGCACAGGGCCCACAGGTGAGAATCATCAAAACGGAATAATATATTTAATGCTTGCGCCAGAGACATTCCGCAAATGAAGACCAACATTTCTCCGGCTTTATGACTTTTTCGCCATTTCTTCAAAAACTTGTCGCGCCAGTGGGATTGTTATTCCCCGCCTATTCTCTAAAGACGCATTATTCAGCAATCCAACTAAGTTGCGTGCAGCTTCAAATGAACGTTCCATGCGGTTGAGTAAATAATCAAGAACTTCGGTGCTAACACCTAACTTTTGATCCGCGAACATCTTAACCATGACAGCGGCAACCAGCTTTTCATCGGGCGAGTGAATTCTTATGTTAGGCGCGGCAGAAAGGCGGGATGTTAAATCAGGTAACCGTTTCTTCCAACGTACTGGGGGCGTGGTAACGGCGAAAAGTAAATACCCGCCCGCTGACACAACATTATTGAAAAGGTGGAGGATCTCCTGGTCACGATTACCGTACTCTGTATTATCGACGAACACTCTGGGTCCCGAATCCATTGCTAAAACTGTCTCGTTCCCTTCATACTCGACGGCGTTTGCGGCTTCTCTCCAGACCTGCCCAAGGTGTGTCTTGCCACAACCGGGCGGACCTACTAAGAGAACTGTTGAACTGGGCCAGTCTGGCCACCTATCAACCCAAGCTACTGCTTCCGCGTTAGACGTTGATACAAGAAAATCCTCCCTACCCACCGCAGTCCGGTATCGGAGATCCAGGGCTAATTGTGTTGGTTTATCAATCATCAACTATCGAACTCGCTCGACTTTCCGTTTCTTGTCATCCGACGAGCCCAGGAAACCATGTAAGCGCCACCCGAAATTGCCGTTGTTGCCCCCGCAAGATAGATCATCAAAGTGGTAAGAAGATCAAAATCTATTTTTAACGACAGTTCGGCTAGGATCAAAACAACGAGCATCATTTGAACCCCAGTGTTTATTTTACTCACTAATAGTGGGTGCATCCGTACTTTGACCTGCAACAAAAACAGGACAATGACTCCACTCAAAATAAATAAATCTCGAAAAACAACAAAGACGACAAGCCAAGTCGGTAAATCTTGCTGCAAGCCAAGTGTAATAAAAACACTGACAAGCAACGCCTTGTCAGCCAGAGGGTCTAGCATCGCGCCCAATTCCGTTACCTGACCGTTCCGTTTAGCAAGATAACCATCCAGGCCGTCGGAAAATACCATCAGGATGAACAGAACGAATGCCGCCATATAGGCGGCCTCAATTAATAGGTAAACCTCAATCGGGACGCACAGAAGGCGCCCAACAGTGATTAAATTAGGTAACTTCACACCAGACAATCCTACTCTTTTTTTTATTGCGTCCTTGAAACTTTATTCTTACGTAAATCTCTCAGGAACCAATGGTTCTTGTCCTTTTTTAGGGATAAATCTTGTTGGGCAAGCGCAACACAAAGTTGATCGGCATCGCCGTAAAAAACTATGCTTACGATGAGACGATGGCGTGAAATAGAAATTACCTGTGCAGCCTTCAATAAGGCAACATGACGCAATCTAGTTCTTACATTTATCCAGTCAGTAAGGTCATTGAAAATTACTTTTGTCGTAAGCTCACTGAGCTCATTGAATCGTATTAGATTTTCTTTTTTCCAATCCTCCTCAATTTTATCCGCAAGACTTTGAGCCACACGGTTGGTGGCATCTTCAATTGTCTCGTTATCCCCTAATGAAAATATAAATTCACTGGGGGTTCGCTTATTTTTGCCCCCAAAATACTTTAGAATAGTACTAATTGACCTCTTACCCGTAGAAAAGTCTATATTTAACGACGCATTCGCAACAATAAGTTTTTCTGACCCGTACCGACTTGCGACCAGCCTGAGCTGGTTTAAGTTTCCCGATATCGCCTGGCGTGCGCTCAGGTCTCTGATATCAAGAAGATTACCAATTGGCACGCGTATCGGCACTAAACCATCGGGAATAGGAAGCCTCAGCCAGGCAGAAAGCCACGGATTTGGACTATCCCAAAGGAGTTTTACCCCAGCTGACTCGAAGACTGGAATTATTAGCAGCGGCTTAGACAGAGTTTCGGCAAACCCAACACCCAAAGCACGGAGAAAGCGGCGAACTTCTGGGCGTCTAAATTGGAATCGCAGCGTTCCAATATAGCGAATTTCCGAACGCCTTTCTTCATCTACGCTGTAACTTTTAATTAAAAGATCAAGTTCCGATCGGTCAATTTCTGGAACCAAGTTACGCTGTCCAGTCGGAACTATGAGTTTAATCAGCCGATCCGAAGCTTTGCGATGCCCAAGATCTATAGCTTGTTGACGTGCGTCAGCGGCTGTCGCAGCAGTAATATCAACGGAAACATTGGTTATTAGATAAACGTCCGGATGCTGCTTACCGTCAGCGAGGCTGACGTCTATATTTGAGCATAAAGGGACGATCAAACCAATTATGAAACAGATTCGCCCAATAGCGTTCAATTTTATAGGGAATTCTGTTAAGCTGTATTTGAAGGGTGTGACTCGCCTTATCATATAGATATTATACCATTTTATTGCTAGGCAATGTAGTTATTACCGGTCCAACGTACAAAGATTCAGGTGTCGACATAGATGCCGCCTCAGAGCTCGTCGAATACATTAAACCTATGGCGCGCACTACGAAAACCCCGGGTGCGATTGGCTCTCTAGGCGGGTTTGGTGGTTTATTTGACCTCAAAGCGGCCGGGTATATGGACCCCATTTTAGTTGCAGCAACGGACGGTGTCGGTACTAAGCTTAACATAGCAATTGAAATGGGGGTTCACAGTACAATCGGAATAGATTTGGTTGCTATGTGTGTAAACGATTTGATTGTTCAGGGCGCGGAGCCCCTTTTCTTTTTAGACTATTTTGCAACTGGGCGCTTAAGCAATACCGTCGCTTCTGAGGTTATAAGTGGTATTTCTGCTGGCTGTAGACAAGCGAGGTGCGCCTTAATTGGAGGCGAGACCGCGGAGATGCCCGGTATGTACAGGGGTGGAAACTACGACCTTGCCGGATTTGCGGTTGGAGCGGTCGAACGTGGTAATTTGCTTCCACACAGTAACATTCGTCCAGGTGATGTAATTTTAGGCCTCGCTTCTTCAGGTCTCCATTCAAACGGTTTTTCGTTAGTGCGTCACATACTCGCTGATAAGAAAATACATTACCCAGATCAAGTACCGTTCGACGAAAACATATCTTGGGGGCAATATCTGCTCACCCCCACTCGAATCTATGTTGATGCTTGCATGGATATCCATCGAGCCGGTTTTGCAAAAGCTTTTGCGCACATAACTGGCGGTGGATTGTCTGAAAATATCCCGCGGATTCTACCCGCTAAAACTACCGCTGCCCTCGAACCATCGAGTTGGGATACTTTACCTATTTTTCGATGGCTAATTACCGAGGGTGGTGTATCAAGTGAAGAAATCGTTAAGGCCTTCAATTGTGGAATTGGAATGGTTGCGATTGTAGCTCCAGATGACGCCATTACCGCTAAAAAACTTATGGAAAAGCGAGGCGAAAAGGTGTGGAACATTGGCCAGATCATCGAGTTAAAGGGAGACAAAAGGGTTGAGTTCAAGGGCCTCCTCTCGTCTTGGGGGACATGAGGACCGCTATACTTATTTCTGGTCGAGGTTCAAATATGCAAGCTTTAGTGAATGCTGCATCAGCTCCCCAATTTCCCGCCCAGATCAGCCTTGTTATTTCAAATAACCCTGACGCCCTTGGACTACAATGGGCAGGTAAAGTAGGTATCAATACAAAACTCATAGACCATCGCGACTATTCTAACCGCAGCGAATTTGAGAACGAATTAGATCAGAACTTAGTGGGCGCGGGAATCGAACTGGTATGCCTCGCCGGGTTCATGCGGCTTTTAACCCTGGAATTTGTCTCCCGTTGGCATAATCGAATTATTAACATACATCCGTCGCTACTACCTGCCTATAAGGGGCTAAATACACATCAACGTGTGATTGATGACGGTGTGAGATTTACCGGATGCACAGTTCATTTTATCCGTCCTGAGATGGATAATGGACCGATTATAGCGCAAGCGGTTGTACCTGTCCTCCCAAAGGACAATCCGGAAACACTTGCTTCTCGCGTTTTGGTAGCCGAGCATAGATGCTATCCATTCGCTCTGCGTCTAGTGGCAAGCGGAAAAACCAAAACGGCGAATAACATCGTACTGATCGAGAATGCGACAATCCCTAAAGGTGTTTTTATGAATCCCGATGACAACCAGACCTGAACAGATTATGTTCGAGTTGTGGGGGATTGCTGATCTATCCAAAATATCCTGTGTAAACTAAGAAGGCTTGGAGCACACCAGAGCATGACTATGAATATGAAGCAAGAAATTGCGCGCCATCAAAAGGGATGGGAAAGCTTTGCCAAAATGTTGTTTGTCGGCACCATTTCGGTAATCGTAATTGTAGGACTAATGGCGCTTACCCTTCTTTAGTTAGCCGCGCAACACACGCAAACTAAACATATACATCTCTATCCGGTCGCACATAAGATCAACCGACAATGTCGATCGAACTAAAGAAAAATGCTATCTCTTCTTTGGCATTGGTGACGGAGTCAGAGCCGTGAACAGAGTTTGCTTCAACCGACTCTCCAAATTCGTTGCGAATTGTTCCAGCGTCGGCGTTTGCCGGGTTCGTCGCACCCATCACAGCCCTATTCTTGGCAACAGCGCCTTCACCTTCGAGAACTTGCACGACGACGGGGCCGGAGGTCATAAAAGTACATAGGTCTTCAAAGAAAGCTCGTTCTTTATGTACAAAATAGAATTTCTCTGCTTGTTCGCGAGATAACTGGACCCGTCGTTGGGCCACAACCCGTAAGCTAGCTCCCTCGAGACGCGTGATAATTGCACCGGTAATATTCCGTCGGGTTGCATCTGGCTTAATAATCGAAAGGGTTCTTTCTATTGCCATGGGCGCAGGGACTCCTATTCCAAAATTTGGCCGGCCTTATAGACGGTTAATTGTAGTGGGGCAACTAGTTGATCGAATAACACACTAAACTTTTTTCTCCCAACCACCCAATTCTGTCTGCCGCCAATACGTTACTGCATGTCCGCTATCTTTATATGACTGCCAACGTATTCGGGCATCACGGACAGCATCGACATCACGCCCATCAAATATGTCCAAACACCGGCGATATGATTTAAGATCAGCGCACGTCACACCATCGATTAATAAAATAATTTCAGCACCATTTGGATTTTCATCGTCTGGCGTAATCCAGATGGGCTGTTCCGCAGCATTGGCGTCCCGTTTAGTTCCGTGCGGTAGAAAAGAAGAAGTGTCATAGGTCCACAACACGCTACAAATAATTTCGGCTCTTTCTTCGGACCCGGTACGTATCAAACCACGCGAGCCATTCTCCAAAAGTTTTTCCACCAATAAAGGGATGGCTTTTTCTACTGGGGTATTTAACAAATGATAGAAGCTGATTTCGGTCATTTCAGCTGTTTATTAGTATCTAGTCTTCGTAGCATTCTAAAACTAATCGGTCTAATAACCTGACACCAAATGCCGTTCCACCCTTCGGAACCGTTGGGGCATTTTTACTTGACCAAGTTACTCCCGCTATATCTAGGTGAGCCCACTTAACTCCATCTTTAATGAACCGTTGGAGAAACTGTGCGGCGGTAATTGATCCACCCCACCTTCCACCGATATTCTGCATATCGGCGATATCCGAATTAATTAATTTATCGTACGCCGCACCAAGAGGCATACGCCACACATTTTCACCTACCGCGGTGCCCGCAACTCTAAGACGCGCGCAGAGCTCATCATCGTTGCTAAAAAGGCCAGCGTTTTCATTTCCCAACGATACTATGATTGCACCTGTTAAGGTTGCTAGATCAATTAACGTGTGTGGCTTGTATCGATCTTGGCAATACCACATAGCATCGGCTAGCACCAAACGTCCTTCCGCGTCTGTGTTCAAAACCTCCACAGTCTGTCCCGACATTGTTTTAACAACGTCACCTGGACGTTGTGCTTTGGAGGAAGGCATGTTTTCTACTAGGCCCACTACACCCACAGCGTTAACTTTTGCTTTTCGGCCAGCGAGTGCCTTCATCAAACCTATCACAACACCAGAACCAGCCATGTCCCATTTCATATCCTCCATACCAGAGGCCGGTTTTATGGAGATACCGCCTGTATCAAATGTGACTCCCTTACCCACAAACGCAATTGGAGCTTTATTTTTGGCGCGGGGGGCACCTTCCCAACGCATAATTACCAGCCTAGGTTTATTTGCAGACCCCTGGCCCACACCGAGGAGCGCACCCATGCCCAACTTTGCCATTTGTTTTTCGTCAAGCACCTCTACTTTCAC
>CAZOHS010000085.1:0-11011 GCA_964579285.1 uncultured Rhodospirillaceae bacterium
AGTAGGATTCCAACGCATGGTCTATAACCCTGGGGTGCGGGTGTCATTATCAATTTCCAGCGCGGGCAATTGCTGTGATTGGAACAATAGCGTATCCGCGCGCTTCTAATCTTGGGGCCCAGGCCGCTATTCGTTCTAAAGACACGGGATATGGTGACGCCATACCTATAGCCTTTCCATTTTTTAGAGCGTGCTGTTCTAATTCGAAGAATTTGATGTCAATATTTCTTCTTGAAATTACCCCGTCGAGGGTAAGTGTAGCCTGGGCTACGGGTATTTCTAGTTGTCTCGATATACTTAACGCGGTGGATTGTTGCGAGCTTCCGCTGTCTAAATATAAGAGGCCGCGCCTTTTTATTTCGCGCAAAATAGGTTTCATATGTGCACGCGACGCCGTAAACCGGGAGCCATAATAGTCCACCACACCGACATATCCTATTCCTCGGCCCAGATTCCACAATAAATGTTCTATATTTTTTTTTGAATCGAGCGTAGTCATCAAAGTATAGGGCCCGGGGATGTAGGTTGGGTAATCCGCGCGTTCCATAGGGACGTTTATCAAAACCTCGTGACCTGCTGCTCGCGCAAATCGGATCCATTCTTTTAGTCGTTTAGAATATGGAGCAAATGCTAGGGTAATTGCACCAGGCAAACCTTGTATTGCTGTTTCTGTTGCGGCATCTGATAAACCTAGGCCATTAATAACAATCCCAATTCGTCGTCTTTTATCAGAGTGGTCATATGGTTTGGCATACACTTGGAAGGGTTGTCGTCCATCGCTGCCTATCTTTGGGACTTGTCCAAAATCTGTGTTTTGGATAAGTCCCAGATCAGGACCTTGAATTGAAGGTCCAACGATAAGTGTTTTTTGGTAAATATTTAAGGTAACAAAACGCCTTACGTTTTCATCGTTTGTACCGAAAGTGGAGCCATGTTTATTGGGGAGGGTCCCAGCAGGAGACAAGGTTTGGTTTGGCTTTATAACTTGAAGGCTTCCATAACTATTTTTTGGTTTATTATTCTGTGTGCGGGCTTCGGTGTTAAGCCAAAGGAGGACGGTAACAAATGAAAGAGTGAATAATAGCACAGTCGAACGCTGAATGGTTTTGGTTGAAATTTTCAAGTTTTTCACAGTGACCGTACCAATTTAATTTGGTGACTTGAAAAAAGAAAATGAGGTCTATGCATTCCGCCCTGTTATTGCCGGCTACGAGAACCGTAAAGGGCTATTCCGCGCAAGAGATCTAAAGCCCGAGATAACTGATAGTCTTGGGATGTGCTTTTTGGTGTTTTTTTGTTTTTCCTAGTGACCGGTTTGTTTGGATTATCAAGGCGACCGCGCAGATCTTCCTCACGTGGACGATTTGCTTGGGTAATTTTCTCAAGCTTAAGCTGTTCTACGATGATATCGGGCACTATCCCCTTCGCTTGTATGGACCGCCCGGAAGGTGTGAAATAGCGCGCTGTGGTGAGGCGTATTGCGCCATGTCCTGAGAGCGGAATAATTGTTTGTACGGATCCCTTACCAAAGGAACGCGTTCCTAAAACAATTGCGCGTCGATGGTCTTGCAGGGCACCTGCTACTATTTCCGATGCGGAGGCTGAACCACCGTTGACCAAAACGACAATGGGTAATCCATTTGAAATGTCTCCTGGTTTGGCGTTAAATCTCTGTCCTGTCTCTGGACGTCGTGAGCGTGTGGAGACAATTTCACCTTGACTTAAGAAGGCGTCCGAAACCTTAATCGACTGATCTAGTAGACCGCCCGGATTATTTCGTAAATCTAAAACGAGACCTTTAAGTTTTTCTGATGCTGTTTGTTCCATGCGCTTAAGCGCATTTTTGACACCCGCTTCAGTTTTCTCGCTGAAGGTGGTGATTCGTATGTAGGCGACGTCGTTGCCTTCTATTCTGGAGCGAACCGAACGGATCTTTATAATTGCGCGTGTAAGTTCTACCTTAAATGGCTTGGACACACCCCGGCGAATTGTGATCGTCAATTTACTTCCAACCTTCCCACGCATTTTTTCAACCGCTTCTGACAGGCTAAGGCCTTGGACCGGTTTGCCGTCTAAGTGGCTAATAAGATCCCCGGATTGTAACTTGGCTCGAAAGGCTGGCGTGTCATCGATCGGTGAGACAACTTTGACCAATCCGTTTTCCATTGTGACTTCTATTCCCAGGCCTCCAAATTCACCACGGGTCCTAATCTGCATGTCCCGGTAATTTTTGGAATTGAGGTAGCCAGAATGTGGGTCCAACGAAGTAAGCATTCCATTGACAGCTGCTTCTATTAGTTTCTCCTCTGATACATCTTCGACGTAATCTGTTCGTACACGCTCGAAAATATCGCCAAATAGATTTAACTGACGATAGGTTTCCGAATCATTTTTTTGGGCTGCAACTGCTGTGGCGACTGCCGCAGCGATTACTACAATGGCTATTACAATCTGTCGCATCATCCTTGTCCGGGTGCTTTATGGTTTGCTACCGAAGTCTTCGGCATCGGGTTAATAGGTTGTCCGTTTTCTCTTAATTCAAAATATAGCTTTGGCGCCGATAAAGTCGAGGCGGGCATTTCTCCCAAGGGTTCACCGATCAATACGTGGTCACCGACCTCTGGATTAATCTTTCCCATTCCTGCGATTAGGGCATATCCTTGCTCAGGTAACTCCACAATTAAGAGTTCCCCATAACCGCGAAACCGTCCCGCAAAAGCTATTCGACCCGTCTGCGGTGCTACGACCACCGCAGCTGGCTCTGTAGCTATTGAAATTCCCTTGCTTTTTGTACCATTTGATAATATTGCGCCAAATGTCTGGACAACACGCCCTGAAACGGGAAGAAAAGCACCTTTATTACGCACGGGTACCCGCAATACTTCATTTTTATTTCTATATAAAATCTGTGTTGACGGCATCAGCGCGGTATCGTTTCGCGTGAGTTTATTTTTGGATAGTTTGCCTAATAATTCCCGAAGATTCGACGCACGAGTCGCTGTGTGAGCAATTTTGGTACTGACATGTTTTTCTTCCGCACGAACCGACCTGAACATTCGAAGCTTTTTAGACACTATGGCCGCTATTTGTTGCCGGTGAGCCTCCATCTGGTTTAGCTCAACTAAATTTAGTTTTTTTTCTTCTTTTTGTTTTTTGGCCAAATCAAACAAATGTTGTAGATCTCTATGAATTCGCGAGGTTTTGGTCTTTAGTTGCGAAACTGTTGTTTTTAGCGACTTGGCAGATCTACTGATTTCGAATGCATTTCGAGGCACAATAATAATGGCTATAGTCGGCATACGGGCAATCCTCTGGAGCGCTCTGAGTGCTACGGCAAGTTGATTTTTTATTTTAAGTAAATTCTTTTTCTTCTTTTTCATTTCAGTGTTAAGGCGTGTTAGTTCAGAATCAATCTGATCTACCGTTCTTGCTCGGTGATTAATATTTTGGGCTAACAAAATGCTACGGCGTTTTAGCACTGCCAACTCTTCGGATGTTTTGCTTGAAGCGCCGGCTAGTTTTCTCAGATGGTGTTGGCTGCGGGCAAGATGTCTTTGCTCTGTTTGGAGCTTTAATTCTAACTCGTTCGCTTGCAATGTATGACGAAAGCCCAGCACTTGTGATCCGAGCCCAATAACCGCCACTATATAAAGGAATCTACCCAGAGGTAATTTTATCCACTTTTGATACGTTTATAGTTTGGTCGGGTATGAGACATGTTCCCGTCATCTCCGGCGGTTGTGTTATTCCAAGCAGTTTAAGAAGTGTGGGAGCTATATCAGCCAGTTGCCCGTCTCTCAATTTATTCATCCCTAAAGGTGCGTTCACAAGCACGGCCGGCACTTTATTTAATGTATGGGAAGTATGTGCTTCGCCCGTTGCAAAACTATGCATAATTTCAGCGTTTCCATGGTCGGCCGTTATTAGCATTGTACCGCTGGCATCGCGCAAGGCGTCGGTGAGCCGTCCTAAGCATTCATCAACAGTTTTTATTGCAATCTTTGCCGCTCTTAGAATCCCTGTGTGCCCGACCATATCAGGGTTCGCATAATTGACTAGGATGAAGTCATACTTATTCGAAGCCACTTCTTCAATAAGGCGATCCGTGAGCTCATTCGCCGACATTTCAGGTTTTAGATCGTAAGTAGCCACCTTTGGTGACGGTATTAGGACCCGGTCCTCACCTTCGAAAGGCGTTTCTTGGCCACCGTTAAAAAAGAAAGTAACGTGGGCGTACTTTTCGGTCTCAGCGATTCGCAACTGACGCCTGCCCGATTTTGCAATAAGACTGCCAATTATATTGGTGAGAGGAATTGCGGGAAACATTGTTTGCATAAATGTTTCGTGACGGGAAGAATATTCAGTAAGACCTAGCGCTGTCGAAAAGTTGTATACCGGATTTCGCCGGTACCCCTTAAATTCTGGATCAAGAAGCGCTGATAGAATCTCCCGAGCACGATCAGCTCGAAAATTTCCCATAAGCATGCCGTCGCCCTCTTTCACTCCCATATAGCTTCCAATAATGGCCGGTTTAACAAATTCATCGGTTATACCTGCGTGATAACTTTTATTTAAAGCGCTATCCACATCAGGGAAACGTTCACCTGTGGCAGTCACGATAGCATTATACGCCTTTTCAATTCGTTCCCAGCGATTGTCACGGTCCATTGCATAGTAGCGCCCTGCAACTGTTACGACTTTTGCTGTGTTAATATGAAAGATTTTTTGCTCAAAAGACCTTAAATATTCTGCCGCGCTAGAGGGTGGGGTATCGCGTCCATCAAGAAACGCGTGTATTGCGATGGGCACTTCTTCTTCGTAAAGGATTTCAATGATCTTTACTAAGTGATCTAGATGGGAGTGCACCCCTCCAGGGGAAAGGAGGCCTAAAAGATGGCAAGTTCCGCCTGTGGATTTCAACGTTTGTATATGTTTTGTAAGCGATATATTTTTTTTGATTGTATTGTCGTCGATGGCAGCATCAATACGACGGATATTTTGATTGACTATTCGGCCTGCGCCCAGGTTCATGTGACCGACTTCGGAATTTCCCATTTGACCTTGTGGAAGCCCGACAGCAATACCGCAGGTCTCAATTAAAGAATGGGGGTTATTATTCCAAAGTGCTTGAAAATTTGGTGTGTTTGATGGGACTATTGCATTGTATTCTTCGTCCGTTCGATAACCCCATCCGTCGAGTACGCAAAGTACTATCGGCTGGCGAGGATTTTTCCGATCGTCGGTCATTAAAGATTCCCGATTGCTTGAACGCCATTATACAGGACAAATTTAGAAATTGGATATTAAGACTAGATTTATTTATTTAAGTTAATCCCTGTGGTAGGGATTGCCCGCCAGGATTTGTTCGGCACGGTACAACTGTTCTATCAGGAGTATGCGAGCTAGCATGTGGGGCCACGTCGCTGCGCCAAAAGACATCATTAGGTTGGCCTTATCGAGGGTCGATTGTTCTATGCCATTGGGCCCTCCAATTAGAAAGGTCAGACCTCGACCCATGGCGTTCCACGAAGATAGTTGATTAGCAAAATCACCGCTAGAATAAGATTTTCCCCGTTCGTCTAGCGCTACGACGACGGCACCAGCCGGCATTGCATTTGTCAGAAGTATTCCCTCTAGACGCTTCAATTCTGGAGCTGACACCTTTTTACGTTCTTCCAGTTCAATGATCTTTACTGGCCAGCGCAATCGATTGCAGTACCTTTCCCAAAGGTTTCTCTCAGGCCCAGCTTTTAGGCGCCCAATTGCGCAGATTGTTATTTTCACGTTACTGTCAAAGGTTCAAAAATCCATTGGTCCAGGAGAAGTTACCATATCCGGTCCCCACATTTTCTCTAGATTATAAAATTCACGAACCTCAGGGCGGAACAAATGTACAATTATATCTCCGGCGTCGAGCAAAACCCAATCACCTTGTCTCTGGCCCTCTGGTATGCAACCTCTAACTCCATTCTTTTTGACTGCCTGGCCTAGGCCTTCTGCAATACTTGCAATCTGTCTACTTGAGCGCCCACTAGCAATAACCATGTAGTCCGCAATATCCGATTTACCTTTCAGGCTAACCGTGACGATGTTGTCCGCTTTGTAATCGTCTAAAGTGGCTTGAATTTTGACCAGTAGTTTTTCTACGGAAATATTATTTTTTCCGGCATTAGGTTCTTTTTTTATCAGCCTATTATTATTCTTACTCACACTTAGTCTCTCTCTTCTTCGTGTTTGGGGCCACTTCGCGCGATTTTTGAGCGCGAATATTTGTTGCTGATCCAGGGTGGAGTTGTGTGTGAAAAAACATCCAAGCTGGTGGGGCCATATCTGGCAAATTACAAGCGTCCGACCTTTTTCTTTTAAACCGGCAAAACGCTTTTGCTGCTTTTCCTGCAAGAGCACCAAAAGAATAAGGAGCCCTATCAAAAACCGCAATGGGGACCTGATTAAAAATTCTTGTCCAGCGGTGCCATCGCGATATTTGTTTTAAATTGTCAGCCCCCATTATCCAAACAAAATTTGTTTTGGGAAAACAATCCTTCAAAACCGCAAGCGATCCAGAGGTGTATTTAGTTCCGAGACGCCGCTCAATATCTGTTACCCTGATTTTAGGATGCTTAGCCATCTTAACAGCTTTGCTGAGCCTTTCCTCGAACGGTGCCATGTTGCGGACAGATTTAAGGGGGTTTTGAGGGGATACCATCCACCAAACTTCGTCGAGTTGGAGGACTTTCAACGCCAATAGACTGATGTGAAGATGACCTTCATGGGCGGGATTAAACGAACCGCCTAGGAGCCCTATCCGAAGCCCTGTCACAGAGTGCCCGCGACGAATATCGGTCAGAACTTTCAGGGTCGCACCTGCCCTGCGCCCCGAACGACGTATTTGAAAGTGGTTAGTTGCTCTACACCGACAGGTCCACGCGCATGTAACCGGCCTGTCGAAATACCAATCTCAGCGCCCATACCAAATTCCCCGCCATCCGCAAATTGCGTGGAAGTGTTATGCATGACAATTGCTGAATCAACACCATTTAGGAATTGTTCCGCTTTAGCTGTATTTTCAGTCACGATCGAATCTGTGTGGTTTGATCCGTACATGTTTATATGCTCGATTGCTCCAAGAACTCCGTCGACCTGCCTTATTGATAACACAGGTTCCAGATATTCGGTCCGCCAATCTTCTTCTGTCGCAATTGTTACACGCCTATCTAGGGCTTGACTAGCTTCGTCACCTCGTAGTTCGCATCCCGCTTCTGCAAGGGCATCACAAATGGTCGGCAGGAAATTTGGGGCAACACTGCAATCGATCAGAAGTGTTTCCGTAGCACCACAAATACCCGGTCTACGCATTTTTGCATTCAACACGATTTCTTTTGCCATGTCCGGGTCCGCATCACTGTCGACATATGTATGACACAAACCTTCGAGGTGGGCGATTACCGGAATACGGCTTTCCTCTTGGACTTTTTTGATGAGTGATTTTCCGCCACGTGGCACAATAATATCTATATAGTTTGACATAGTAAGCATTTCACTGACGGCGGCACGATCTGTGGTGGGAACGAGTTGAACGATATCTTCCGGTAAGTCAGCGTTTTTTAATCCTATCTTTAGACACTGCATTATCTCAGTGGAAGAGTAAAAACTCTCTGAGCCTCCACGCAAGATGGCCGCATTTCCTGATTTAATGCATAAGCCGCCCGCGTCGGCAGTAACATTTGGGCGGGACTCATAAATAATGCCAATTACACCAAGCGGCACACGTACGCGTGATATGTTAAGGCCGTTAGGTCGTTCCCAAGACTTCATGACTTCGCCAATGGGATCCGGAAGCGTTGCTATTTGCGCGAGGCCAGATGCCATTGCGTCGATCCTATCGTGGTCAAGTTTCAACCGGTCTAGAAGTGATGGTGCAACTTGCCGTTTTTCAGCAAGGCCCATATCTTGATCGTTAGCGGCCAGTAGTTTGGGAGCGTTCAATCTTAAAGCGCTCGCAGATTCCAGGAGGGCTTTATTCTTCTGATCTGGCATCGCGTGACCAAAATTTTTAACTGCATCACGAGCTCGGCCCCCCATAACAGCCATTTTGTTTGCGATGTTTTTAGTGTCGATACTCTTTGCGACACTCATTGTTCAGATGCCTCCGATGCGTTTGTTTTTATTACTAGATCATCCCGATGGACCATCTCGTCGCGACCACGGTAGCCTAGAATACCTTCTATATCACGGCTTTTCCGACCACAAATTAATAGAGCATCTTCTGAAGAGTATGCTGACAAGCCAAGACCAATATCTTCTCCGTCTATTACCCTAATTGATACAACGTCCCCCCGCTCGAAATTGCCCTCAACGTTTTTTACACCCGCAGGCAGCAAACTTTTACCTGATTTTAGAGCATTTAAAGCGCCGTTGTCGATTGTAATGGTGCCTGAAGACGTTACTGACCCCGCAATCCACCGTTTGCGCGCCGTTAACGGCTCTGATTTAGGAATGAACCACGTGCAATTATCGCCCCCTTGTAAACGTTCTACGACATCGGCCGCCTTACCGTCGACAATAGCCATTGAGCATCCAGCCGCCATCGCTATTTTAGCCGCCTCTAACTTAGTAACCATACCGCCAGAAGAATATGCGGATGAGGCAATTCCAGCCATTGCCTCGATTTCGGGTGTTATAGTGTGTACCTCTGAAATTAGCTTCGCATCACTGTTTTCTTGGGGGTCACCGTCATATAAACCATCTACATCGGAAAGTAAGAGGAGTGTGTCAGCACTAATCATTTGGGCAACACGCGCAGCCAGTCGGTCGTTATCACCATACCGAATTTCTTCGGTCGCAACAGTATCATTTTCATTTATTACTGGAATTGCGCCCAAATTGAGCAGCATCTCCATAGTTGCTCGGGCATTTAAATGCCGCCTTCTCTCCTCGGTGTCCGAAGGGGTAAGAAGAATTTGGGCAACCGTTATATTATGATGGGCGAGAGCTTCTTGCCAGGCATGTGCAAGTCGTATCTGCCCCGTAGCGGCTGCAGCCTGTTTTTGCTCAAGCGAGAGAATACCCGAGGCTAATTTCAAATGTGATCGTCCTACTGCAATTGCCCCTGAAGAGACTACTACGACAGAAGTGCCTTGTGACTTTAGACTTGCTATTTCTTTTGCGAGTCCAGTTAGCCAATTACTACGAATTTTACCACTGTTTTCATCGACTAACAAAGCCGATCCAATTTTGATTATTAGCCTTTTAGACTCACCTAATAGCTTCTGCGATGTGTTTTTTACGGCGACCATGGAACGGTCTCCCGCTGGACTATGCGATCGGCCTTTGCGGCATTATGACTGGTTACAAGTTTTCTTAGCGCGCGCAACGTATTGTTAATACCGGTTCCGGCAACCCCTGACATTGTATGTATGGTTTTGCCCGACTCCGCTTCAAGCTCTTTCTTCTTTTCGATAATAAACTCGTCCGGCATTGCATCCACTTTGTTGAGCACTAATATTTCTGGTTTGTCAGCAAGTTCCACACTATAAGCTCTAATTTCGTTGCGGATAATTTTCCAAGCGTTCGAGACACTATCATGGGTGCAATCGATAAGATGCAGCAGCGCACCACAGCGTTCTACGTGGCCGAGAAACCTATCACCTAGTCCTGTACCCTTATGGGCTCCTTCTATCAGCCCAGGAATATCAGCAAAAACTAACTCTGTTTCGTCAATGCTTACAACGCCTAATACCGGATTTAGGGTTGTGAAAGGGTATTCTGCAATCTTTGGACTTGCCCGGGATACAGCGGAAAGGAAGGTAGACTTTCCAGCATTCGGTAGCCCCACCAATCCAACATCCGCTATAAGTTTTAGGTGTAACCGTATCCAACATTCCTGGCCTTCATGCCCACTGTCCGCCCGACGTGGTGCCCGATTGGTCGAAGATTTGAATCGTGCGTTACCTCGTCCACCCCCTCCGCCTTCCAAAAGTACAAATATCTCGCCTACTTTGGTAAAATCAGCGATTAATAAATCGCTTTCGTCGTCAATTATTTGTGTTCCTACAGGTACTTTAAGGGTAATACTGTCACCAGCTGCCCCGGACCGGTTTTTGCCCATACCGTGGCCGCCCGTCTTTGCCTTAAAGTGTTGTTGATACCTAAAATCAATTAATGTATTCAGGCCGTCCACAACCTCGATAATAACATTGCCGCCGCTGCCGCCGTCCCCCCCATCCGGTCCGCCGTACTCCACGTGGGCTTCCCGTCGAAAACTAACACAGCCCGCGCCGCCATTGCCGCTTCGGGCGTAAATTTTAGCTGTATCAAGGAATTTCATACCATTTTGAACCGGGTTGTACGTTAAATAACGTTCAATGCGCGCGGCAGAATCGTGTCTTGTCTTACCGAATGTTTGTATTATTTTGGCACTCTCTTGATAGAGCGCGCATCAAATCAGCGAGTTTTCAATTTGCCGGATTAACTGAGACGTATACGCGCCCACTCGTTTTAGTTTTGAAGGCTACCTTTCCTTCAACTGTCGCGAAGATTGTATGGTCCTTACCTATGCCAACATTATCACCAGGGTGCCACTTTGTGCCACGTTGGCGAAGAATAATATTGCCTGGGATGACGGCTTCTCCCCCATACTTTTTTATACCGAGACGTCGACCTTCGGAATCGCGACCGTTGCGAGAACTGCCGCCTGCTTTTTTATGAGCCATGGTTCAATCTCCTAAAAACTGCCCGTCTTAGTCGTGCTTTTACTTTGCCTTTGCCGCAGGCGCCTTCTTAGTTTTAGCTTTAGCTTTAGCTTTAGCTTTAGCTTTTGCCGCAGGCGCCTTCTTTACTTTTGCTTTCGCAGGCGTTTTTTTTGCCTTGTCATTTTCTGCCGCCGTTTTTTCTTTTCTTTTCGAGACCTCGCCCTTCGCAAGAATATCGTTTATTCGTATCACCGTCACCTGCTGACGATGACCTCTCGTGCGGCGATAGTTCTTACGCCGTTTCTTTTTAAAGACTACAA
>CAZOHS010000086.1:0-10956 GCA_964579285.1 uncultured Rhodospirillaceae bacterium
CACCGGAAGTTGAAGGCCTAATTCTGTTTCGACACGGCATAGTAAGCTTCGGAGACACAGCCCGCGAAGCCTATGATCGAATGATAGAGATAACGACACATGCTGAAGAGGCCATAGCCGCGCGAAAACAGCACGTTATACCCACCGCAGAAATATCGCAGGTAACGGCGACGGCCTCTGAAATAGCACCAATTATTCGAGGATTGTGTGCGGTTAACGAAGAAAATTCTTGGGTATTAGAGTTTCGTACAAATGATAAGATCCTTAATTTTGTAAACGGCAAAGAATTAGAGCGTTATAGCCAGCAGGGAACGATTACACCGGATCACGTGATCCGCACCAAGCCAACTCCACTAATCATGCAACCTCCGATGGGTGGTGATCTTTCGGCATTTAGGAGGGATGCCGAGCGGGGCATTAAAAACTTTTCCACAAATTATACCTCTTACTTTCAGAAAAATAATAAGAAGAAAAATGTTTCTAAAGTGGCTTTAGATTCTATGCCGCGCATAATTTTAGTCCCTGGGTTGGGTCTATTCTCCCTTGGTGAGACTAAAGGAGCGGCCACGATCGCGGGAGATCTCGCGGTGACTAATATTGATGTAATTACAGATATAGAGCAGATGGGGACATATGAGGGTATTCGGGAAGAGGATATCTTCGATGTAGAGTACTGGTCGCTTGAACAGGCAAAACTTGGTATTCCGCCGAAGCAGGCACTGCACCGGAAAATAGTCATTATAACCGGGGGTGGTTCAGGTATCGGTGCGGCTATCGCAAAACTATTTTCTGAAGAGGGTGCAAACGTTGCTGTATTAGATCTTGTTAAAGAAAATGCGGAGGCAATTGCCGGGCAAGTGGGGGGGATCGGTTTATGCTGTGACGTCACGGACCCAAGTGCTGTTCGCACTGCCTTTGATGTGGTAGCGCAAGAATTTGGTGGCTTGGATATACTCGTCTCAAATGCGGGGGCAGCATGGCAGGGAAAAATAGGCGAGATAGATTTTTCTACGCTTCGCAAAAGTTTCGAGCTTAATTTCTTTGCTCATCAATCGGTTGCCCAGGCTGCTGTATCCATTTTTTTGGCGCAAGGTATCGGGGGCTGTTTATTATTTAACACTTCAAAGCAGGCTGTGAACCCCGGTAAGAATTTTGGTCCGTACGGTTTGCCTAAAGCCGCAACCCTCTCATTAATGAAACAGTACGCTCTTGATTATGGTGAGTATGGAATTCGTTCGAATGCCGTAAATGCGGATCGTATCCGTTCGGGATTATTGACTGAGGATATGATTGTTTCGCGTTCTCGTGCGCGCAGTTTGAGCGAGGAAGATTATATGGCGGGAAATTTGCTAGGCAGAGAGGTAACCGCTCGTGACGTTGCAAAAGCGTTTTTAAATCTTGCATTGGCCCAGAAGACGACCGCGGCAACTCTGACAGTTGATGGGGGTAATATTGAAGCGTCGCTTAGATAGCCTCTGTTTTAGCTCCAAATAAGCGTAATTTAGGAAAACTGGAGTAAGAAATGTGGTTTTAAATAATCTATTACGCTTTGAACCCACTTTGTGCTCGAGAGTAGGAACAAAACTTGGCATCTATAACAAACTCTTTTGATGTCGTTGTTGCCGGGGGGGGTAGTAGTGGTGTTGCGGCGGCCGTTGCCGCTGCACGCGTTGGTGCTAACACGCTTTTGATTGAGCGTTTTAGCTGCCTAGGTGGCGCATCGACGATGCGGTCGGTAGTTACTTATTGCGGCTTATATACCCTTGATTCGAAACCAAAACTCGCTGTCCGTGGTATTGCTGAGGAGGTTGTCCGTTTATTGGAAATACGCGGCGCGGTAACCCCGCCAATTCGGCACCGCGGTGTTTTTGTAGTTTTTGAGCCGGAAGCGGTAAAGATCGTTTTAGACGAAATTGCTTCCGAAGCTGGGGTCACGGTTCTTTATGGCGCACTGGTTGTCGGAGCTGAAAAAAATGAAAAAGGCATAAATCGTATTACAATTGCGAGTCACTCCGGGTTAGAAGAAATTAAGGGTCGGGTATTTGTTGATTGCACCGGTGAAGGTGATTTAGCTGCGCGAGCGGGCGCTTCCACGCGTTATGGGAATGGCGATCATATAAACCTAGGAACACTTGCTACGAGATTTGGCGGCATTGCTCACGATACTTTGATCACGGCGGAAGATATTACCTGCGCCGTTCGCTCAATGGGCGATACGGAAACTGGACTGAGTAAAGACCGCAGTGTCGTAGCCAGGCTTCCTATCTCCGGGGATCTAGTCTGTTATCTCGCGTCTGAAGACTACGACCCTCTGCAGGTCACATCCATGTCTGATGCCGAAAAGCGTGGAAGAGAGCAGGCATGGAAGTACCAAGAAGCGATTAGGAGCATACCAGGCTGTGAAAACGCCTATCTCGTGGTGACCGGACCCGAGTTTGGTACCCGCGAATCTCGCCATTTGGAATGTAAAACTAAATTGACCTGGGAAGATATAGAAGATCGTAGGGAGTTTGAGGATTGTATTGCCCTGGGCGCGTGGGGTGCCGAATGGCATGATCGACAAACATTTGAGAGTACCTTTGAATATCCGCCCGATCGATCCACCTACGAGATTCCGTTGTCCTGTCTTCAAAGTACCGATGTACCGAACCTGTTGTGTGGTGGACGTCTCGCGGATGGTGATCGTAAAGCCGGTGCAGCAATCAGGGTGATGGGTACGGCATTTGCAACCGGGCAAGCTGCGGGGGTTGCGGCAGCACTCAAATCAACTGGCATCACTGATGTTAGTCAACTCCAAGCGGTGTTGCGGGATCAACGCGCAATTATAAATCACTCTGAAATAGGATAAGAGTCAGGCAAAATACCATAAGCAAAATTTATTAGAGGATACCGTTAGCGAATGGCATATCGTTACGCCGTTTATTTTGTGCCCTCCGATGATAGTGACCTCTATGAGTTTGGCGCACGGTGGTTAGGTCGAGATTCATTGGGGCAAAAACGGCCCCCCTTTGATATACAAAATCTAACTCTTCATGAATGGGAGAAAGTCATTTCGGGTCCGCGTAAATATGGATTTCACGCCACCCTCAACCCACCCTTTCCGCTTAAAAAACGCTTTTCGGAGCGCCAGTTCTATGAGGCAGTTCAGCAATTCTCGGCTTCCCATAAACATGTAGTCATTGGGAAACTTAGACTAATACAACTTGGAGGATTTCTGGCATTGTGTCCTATAAAACTTAACGCGGGCAGGGAGCTAGCGGCGGATTGTCTCCATGAGTTTGAGTGTTTTAGGGCTCCAATAACAGACAAAGAAATTCTAAACCGTAATCCCGTAACTCTGACGCAAAACCAAAGGAATTTGTTACGCCGTTGGGGGTATCCTTACGTGCTGAACGAATTTCGTTTTCATATGACCTTGAGTGGTGACGTTTCGGCAGCAATGATTACCCTCGTCTCGGAGGGGCTGCAGAAATTATTAATCGCCATAACACAAAGTGAAGTGACAATCAGAGATCTTTGCGTTTTTGTTCAAACTTCGCCCAGTGCTAACTTCCAATTGGCGGAGCGATTTCCGATGGGATTATCGTAACGTTTATTTCGGTCAAACTATTTATGGTGAAAGCAGTTTTCACTGGCATTCGGTCGTTTTAGATCTCTTACTGGGTTGTGCGAAAAAAGGGCGCGGCAAGATTACATTTCACGACCGGGGAAACGGATACCCGTAAATTTTGTATATGATAATTCCTCCATAGCGTATTTGACGCCCTCCCGGCCATAGCCGCTATCTCCCACGCCGCCAAATGGTGTTGTATCCATCCGAAAGCGGCTACCTTCATTAATCCAAACTGATCCTACATGAAGTTCTTCAGACATTTTAAAGGCGGTCTCTAAACTTGACGTAAAGCAAGAGGATTGAAGGCCGAAGTTTGAATCATTTGCTATTGAAATTGCCTCCTCTACGTCATTTGCTCCTAATACAACGGCCACGGGGCCAAAAATTTCCTCTGTGACGACGCTAGTATTGCGAGGTGGGTCAACAAGGATAGTAGGATATATTATGTTATCTTTTCTTTTCACCGGTAACGCATCCTTAGCGCCCGCTAAAACCGCGTCAGCAACCATTTTTTCGACACGATCAGCGTTTGCAGCGTTAACCATCGGGCCCACGTCAGTTTCAATTAGCGTAGGGTCACCAACTTTTAGGGCCTTGGCGGCCTTAATGAAGTGCGTCAGAAACTCATCCAATGCAGATTTTTCCACAATTACCCTTTGAGCGGAAATACATTGTTGTCCACTCGCTTCAAAAGCTGAAGGGACAATTCGTTTAGCGGCGTCTTCTAGGTTAGCGTCGGCGCAGACAATATTGGCAGAGTTTCCCCCTAGTTCACCCACAAATGGCTTTGCGCCGGCGGCGCTCGCCAGCGCATTTCCTGCGGCAGTGCCGCCCGTCAGTGTGACTAATGCTATGTTTCGATGGCTCACTAAATAGCCAGTTACGTCACGTCGACAGGGAACGACATTAACCAGCCCATCTGGCACTCCTGCGCGCGAAAAACATTTTGCTATCAAGAGTGCCTCTCCGACACCCTCGAACGCCGGCTTGATAAGTACGGAGTTGCCCATGGCTAGGGCTGGCGCGAGTTTTTGCATAAGTAAGTTGGATGGAGCGTTGAACGGTGTAAAAGCAGCGACAACGCCGTGAGGGTGATGGCGCGTAAACCCGAAGCGTCCGGCACCCATTGGTAATGCGTCGAGCGGCAGCACTTCTCCCTCCATCCGCAATAGTTCTTCAGCACAAAGCCGCGGGAAAGCTACCGACCGGCCAACCTCTACTCCGCACGCGCGTCTTGGTTTACCAAGCGCACGCATCGTAATTTCCGCTATCGCATCTTTCTCTTTTTCTAGTTCGTTTGCCGCATCTCGCAACCAAACCGCACGCTCCGCAGCCGAGGCTCCAATATTTTTTTGGAATGCGTTGTAGCTACTACTAACAGCCGTCTCTATTGTCGCATTATCGGCCATGGCTACTTTGGCTACGAGCTCGCCATTCCAAGGAGCATGCAAAGCCTCGACGCGCGTATCGGATATTTTGTGGTCTTTCCCATCTATCCAGGGGTATGTGGTGTCAACGTTTTTTGTCATTAAGGATTATTCCTCCTGGCTACACAGTTTAGCCAGAACGTTCATATTTTCCACTGCCGTTTCTATGTTTGGTCGTGAGTGCTACTTTTTGTGCACACAAGGGAGTAATTATCGATGGTAGACGAAGTTACAGTAACAGCGCGGTATGAAAGTTTAAAAGACCGAGTGGTAATCATTACTGGGGGCGGTCAAGGAATTGGACGTGGATATGCCCACCATTTTGCAGCCCAAGGTGCCATACCCGTCATAGCTGAGCTTGACGGCAAAAACGGAGATAGTGTCAGGAGAGAAATTGAACATTTGGGCGGTATTGCCTATGCCTTTGAGACTGATGTCGGATCTATGTCCGATGTTTCCGACATGATTGACGCAACCCTCAAGGCGGCTGGTCGTATTGATGTGTTAATAAACAACGCTGCCGTGTTTTCCAAAATCACAATGGCTCCATTCTGGGAGTTGCCACTAGAAGAATGGGATAGGGCCATGCAAGTTAACGTTACAGGTTCGTTTTATTGTGCACGCGCGGTGGTGCCGGTAATGCAAGAGGCCAAATGGGGAAGAATAGTGAACGTTACGTCCGGCACAGTCGCATTAGGATCAGCTAACTATCTACATTATATAACCTCAAAATCCGCGATGATTGGTATGACCAGATCAATGGCTAGGGAACTAGGCCCGTGGGATGTCACGGTTAATACTTTTTGGCCGGGGATTATTAAGACAGAGGTGCCGCGCCCATCGGCACCCGATGCAGTGTTCGAAATGTTTCGCGACCAGCAGTGTCTGCCGCGACTAACAACCATCGAAGATCTTGCTAAACCCATGTTATTTTTATGTTCGGAAGAGGCAAAATACATAACGGGACAAATTTTTGAGCCTGACGGGGGACTGAGTTTCAATTAGAGAAGGAGTTTTATTTGCCACTTTATAAGGAGATATGTAGGCCGGTATCCATAAAACTCCGTGATCGGATTCTTCGAGCCGAAACTTTTATCCCGAACTGATATGTCGGCGGGGTATCCGCTATTTTAAGTGCGCGTCGCGATTGCGGTATAATTCCTCTTCTGCGTAGCCCATTAGGTCTGGTTTTTGACCCGTTCCGAGCATGACCTGCATATAAACTGGCTCAACACTTTCATTTTGATAACCGTGTATAACCCCCGCGGGGCAAGATACGCAGTCCCAAGGACCGAGATGCCGCTCGACCCGGCGCCCATCCTCTTCCTCGAAAAATACCATTAGGTTTCCCTTCAGAACGAAGAATATTTCTTCTACCTCGTGAGTATGCGGGGCGTTACCTTCACCCGGAGGGACATACATAATGCTCAATGTGAAAGCACCAACGGGAATTACGTTAGTGTCCGTTTTCCCGCTGGTGTTTCCTATAAATCGGTGCTGTGCGCGCCGGTAGCCATCTATGAGGGCATCAGCAAAGGCCTCCCAGTCGGGCGTACGATCTTTAAAGTGAGCGATTTGCCTGTCTGCGATATCTTCAATGCCCATGCCCTCATATTCAGGCGGGCGCGGATGGCGCGCGATCTTTTCCGCCATGGATTGGTTCCTCTATTTAATAAATTGGTTTGTAAAATAATCGCTAATTGGTGCTTTCACCTTAATTTGCTCGTACTCAACCAGGATATTTTGGGCGTTCGTAATATCAGATGGTGGAACCCACCCTAGTGGCTTACCCTTGCTTCCTGCACTATGATAAAGATCGAAAGATGATTTCAAGATAGCGAGGTGAATGGCGCGGTTCAGTGTGGGTTTGACTTTACGGAGGGCATCAATCGCCGCCCCTGGATTTTCTTGCACGACCTTTAGTGCTTCTTGGGTAGCACTGACCATTCGCCCGACGAGATTACCTTTATTTTTTATCATGTCTTGATGTGTGATAATTGCTAAGCCCGGCACATTTACGCCCGCTGACGCGAAGCTTAAGTATTCCGCTGGCGTACCCTTGGACTCCATTATAGGTTTTTGCAGAAAGCCAAAAGAGTTGGTGCCGTCCGCTTTTCCGGACAGTACGGAGCTAACTTTGGCAGGTGGCGCGACGAGAACAATCTTGTTACCACCAATTCCCATTGCTTTTTCGACTGCTTTAAACAGGAAAATAGTACTTCCACCTGCTGAGTCGGCAATTTTTGCTCCCTTTACGTCTTTCCAACTTTTCCAACCTTTAGACTTCGGAAAAATTAGCGCACTTGGGCCGGTCCGGAGATAACCGGCGACCATCTTAGTTTTTAGTCCTTTCGATCGCAGCACCATCATGGCGCCCCCATCAGCTGTCCCAAATTCATCGGATTTATTGCCTACCGTCTGCGACGTTGTCATTGACCCGCGACCCTCTCGCAGGTTTACGTTTATTCCATGTTTTGCAAATACACCTTTAGCCTTGGCGTAGTGCCAAACGGCGTGATATCCGCCTAACACCCAGTCTAGTCGCAGCGTTACATTGTCTTCGGCTTGTACCGGCGCTGTAACAAGCGCGGTAAGAGCACCCGTTAATAATAATTTTTTTGTTACCGATTTCATTAGTTTCTCCATCTTTAAGTTTATTATTTAGTACGCGTAGTTCCATAGTTTCTTATTATTGCACGTGGGTTCGTTGTGAAACGTGCCACGGGATTAGTAACTTTTCCAGGAGTTCGATTGCATAAAAGAATAACATAGCAAGAATTGACAGTACTATGAGAACCCCGAATAAGAGCGCCGTATTCATCTCACCCGAGGCACTTAAGAGAATGTAGCCAAGGCCCGAATCCGAGGCAATATATTCTCCTGTCAGAGCGCCCACTACCGCTAGGGCCGATGCTACTTTCAATCCTCCAAACATGCTTGGCAATGCTCCTGGCAATCGAAGCTTTAGAAATATTCTTGACGACGATGCGCCCATGGAGCGTGCTAGCTGTATTAATGAGGGGTCGATACTACGAAGGCCCACGATGGAGTCGACGACAATCGGGAAAAAGCAGATCAAAAAAGCAACAGAAATTTTGGTTTCGATCCCAAAGCCAAACCATACAATAAATAAAGGAGCCAGGGCTATTTTGGGAATACTTTGGGTGGCCACCAAAGGGGGATAAAGTAGCCGCTCGACTTGCGGTGAGATTACAATGAGTATCGCTACCGGAACCGCGAAGCCTACAGCCAAAATATAACCCAATAGGACCGCCGCCGTTGTGTCCCATGAATTATCAGCGATCGTACCCCAATGTTCTATTACAGAATTAACTACCGATAACGGGCGTGGCAGTAGGTGGCTTGGAAATCCAAAAATAAGTACTAATAACTCCCAAAACACCAGGACAAGCACGAGTGACAACAACATCCAAAACGCATCTACGTACCATCCGCGGCGGTTGGGGCTCAAAAATCCGGGTCGTTTTTCTGCTATCGGCTGTGTCATTATTTAAATTCCGCGTTCCTGTACTAGTGAATAACACCCATTTCTTGAAATAAGAGCCTAATTCTATGAACTATGGCGCCGAATTCCCCCGTATCACGTACGTTAAGATCACGGGGTCTGGAAATATCAATGTCAATAATTTCCCGTACTTTTCCAGGCCGAGGGGTCATCACAATAATACGATCAGAAAGAAATACCGCCTCGCTTATACTGTGAGTAACAAAAAGGACAGTCTTCTTAGTTTCTTGCCACATTGCAAGTAGATCGACCTGCATCTGTTCGCGGGTTAAAGCGTCGAGTGCACCGAACGGCTCGTCCATCATAAGCATCGGCGGGTCAAGCAAAAGAGCCCTGCATAGTGCCACTCTTTGTCGCATCCCGCCTGATAGTTCGAAAGGTCTTTTATCTTCAAAGCCCTCTAGTCCGACGGACCGCAGTAATTCGCGGGCTCTTGGTTCGTGCGCTTTATTGTCGATCCCACGCATATCGCACTGTAATAGAACATTTCGTAATACTGTTCGCCAATCGAGTAGAAGATCACTTTGGAAAGCAAAACCAAGGTCAGTATAGGGACCATCTACGCGGCTACCACTGATGCGAACCTCACCGATGGTGGTTTCGAGTAGACCCGCAACGAGCGATAATAAAGTACTTTTGCCGCAGCCGCTTGGGCCAACGATGGAAACAAATTCTCCACGGCCGATCTTGAGGTCAGTTCCTTCTAACGCGATTATTTGTTCGCCATCTTGGCCCGTAAACGTTTTTCCGACGCCGTCTATATCAATCAGTGTTTCCATCATATTTTCTTAGTTTTTTCGGTTCCGTAGGTATTTGGCCCGGCCGTCAAACCGAATTTTCAAAGAAGGCGGCAACGTCCCCCCAACGGACTGGGGTGGAATTCAGTTCAGCCTTAAATGGGCGCAGGGCATCGCAAACTGCGTTAGCGATTACGACCGGTGGAGCAATCGCGCCCCCCTCTCCCAGCCCTTTTACGCCAAACGCATTCAGGGGGGACGGAGTTTCATGGTGTATTACCGTAATCGGCGGAACATCCGAAGCGGACGGTAATAGATAGTCCATCAAGCTTCCTGTTATTAGTTGGCCCTGATCGTCGTAAGCTAGTTCCTCAAGAAGTCCGCCGCCAATGCCCTGCACCAAACCACCTTTAACTTGGCCGTCTGCTAGTGCGGGGTTCACGAGGACTCCTGCGTCGTGAACTTCAACATACCTCTCGATTTCAATCTGTCCTGTCTCCGGGTCAACAAGAACGATTGCTGCATTTGCAGCGTAGGCCCAAGTCACGGTTGGAGGCTCATAATAGGAGGTTGATTCTAGGCCCGGACTTACACCGGCTGGCCTCTGGTTGTCCCAGCCCGGCTTAGCCGCGCGGGCAATATCCAAATAAGTAACGTGCATATCGGGTACGCCTTTTACCCCGATACCGCTCTCCCTCACCTCGAGATCCGGTTCACCGGCTTCCAACATATTAGCGGCAATCGCAAAAACCTTTTCATGCACTTCGTCTGTCGCAATCTTGATTGCTCCCGATGCGGTGACCGTACTTCGGCTCGCGATAGTGCCGTAACCTTGGCTTACATGCCCTGTGTCAGCGACGGTCACGAAGACATCTTCAATCGGAACTTGCCATAAATCGGCAGCGACTTGTGCAAATATCGTCTCGTGTCCCTGTCCTTGTGGGCAGGCTCCGGTGGCCACTATTATTTTACCGGTTGGATCAATTTTAACGGTCGCTCCTTCAAAGGGTCCCACACCAGTGCCCTCGACATAGCAACCCAGACCCAGCCCAAGGAAGCGCCCTTCCGTCAACGCATCTTTCTGGCGCTGGCGGATCGTATCCAAACCACCTAATTCATCAATTGCCCGCTGCAATGCTTTCGGATAATCGCCACTGTCATAGACCATGGGTACACCGTCGCGATATGTGAGGCCAACGTCGTAGGGCATGTTTTCCGGTTGGATCATATTGCGGAAGCGCACTTCTGCTGGGTCGAGCTCAAGCTCATTTGCCACTAGGTCCACGGCTCGTTCCATCGCAAAGCCTACTTCCGGTCGACCCGCACCACGATATGGCGCGTTTGGTGTTCGGTTGGTGAGTACGATTTTGCAGTCTGTTTCGTAATTTGGAATATCGTAAGGCCCAAGCATATGAGCGATAGAGTTGCCGGCTATACCTGCGCCGACGGGGGTGTAAGCGCCGGAGTCGACCAAAAAGGAACTGGTAACTGTCAGGATTCGGCCGTCACTATCAAAACCAACCTCTACATCATAAACGTTGTCCCGTGAGTGTGCCGCATTCAGAATATGTTCGTGCCGATCTTCAATCCATTTAATCGGGCGATCGAGTTTTTTTGACAACCACGCTATTAAAATATCTTCCGGATAGACGT
>CAZOHS010000087.1:0-10818 GCA_964579285.1 uncultured Rhodospirillaceae bacterium
ACAAGACTTTTCGTGAGCCCGCTTGCCCGAAGCATGGCAAAGCAAGCAGATATAGATCTCGGCTCGATCAGTGGTTCTGGGCCTGAAGGCAGAATAATAAAACGAGATATTACGGCAGCTAGTAATGTTGTAGAGACTGAGCCGGAATTGGCAAAAACGGTGTTGCAGGATGCACGCGATATAGGTTCCGCGGATGTAGTGAAGCTTTCCACAATGAGGAAGGTAATCGCCGAGCGAATGACACAGTCAAAAGGCACTGTGCCGCACTTCTACCTGACTGTGGACTGTGAGATCGATGAACTATTAAGGGTGCGCACAACACTTAATGGTGTTACGGAACAAATAAAAATTTCGGTTAATGATTTCGTTATAAGGGCGTGTGGGATAGCCCTGCAGGACATTCCACAAGC
Organism: uncultured Rhodospirillaceae bacterium; assembly: GCA_964579285.1. Lineage (GTDB taxonomy): Bacteria > Pseudomonadota > Alphaproteobacteria > MPNO01 > UBA830 > JAYZQT01. The sequence goes on from CAZOHS010000087.1 coordinate 411, forward strand.
TAACGTTAGCTATCACAATGAAGACGAAATGTTACAACATTCTACCAGCGATATTTCAGTTGCCGTAGCAATTGAGGGGGGCTTGATTACGCCAATCGTGAGAGGGGTAGAACGTAAAGGCCTTCGGCAACTCTCGCTCGAAATGAGCGAGTTGGCATCCCGTGCGCGAAACGGAAAATTGATGCCTGAAGAATATCAGGGCGGATCGTTCTCAATATCAAACCTTGGTATGTATGGTGTTAAGCAATTCGATGCGGTTATCAATCCACCCCAGGCTTGTATTTTAGCAGTTGGGTTGGGTGAACAGCGTCCGGTTGTAAAGAATAATGAAGTTGTGCCAGCCACCGTGATGAGTTGCACACTTTCAGTGGATCATCGGGTGGTTGACGGGGCAATAGGAGCAGGGTTGCTGGGTAAAATTCGGCAATACATCGAAAACCCAGCGCTAATGCTGCTGTAGTTATAGTTGTTCGGTAATTAAGCGATTTAGAGGGTGATTTTTGCAAAACCTTGAATTTGATTTAGCTGTTGTCGGCGGAGGACCCGGTGGTTATGTGGCGGCCATTCGCGCTGCACAACTTGGGATGCAGGTTGCTTTAATTGAACGAGAGCACCTGGGTGGGATCTGTTTAAATTGGGGTTGTATCCCGACTAAAGCTTTACTCCGGACCGCTGAAGTTAAACATCTGATTGAGAATGCGGAGCAGTTTGGTCTGTCGGTCGGAAAGGTTGGCTTTGATCTCGAGAAGATTGTTGAACGCTCAAGAGGGATTGCGAAGAAGCTTAATGAAGGCATCGAATTTCTTTTAAAAAAAAATAAGGTAGAGGTGTTTTTGGGAACTGGTGCGTTGCTTGGTAATGGCAGAATTTCGTTTAATGGCTTGAATGAGGAGATTAAAGAAATTTCTGCGTCTCACATTATTTTGGCGACCGGCGCTAGGGCGCGCACTTTATCCGGCATTAAATCTGATAAAAAACTTATCTGGACCTACAAGGAGGCGATGGTACCAGAAGTTCTGCCCGAAACACTGCTTGTTGTAGGTTCAGGGGCAATAGGTATCGAGTTTGCAAGCTTTTATTCGGATCTCGGGTCTAACGTTACGGTCATTGAAGTTCTGGACAAGATATTACCGGTGGAGGATGAAGAAATTTCCGATGCAGCGCGGAAAGCCTTTGAGGAACAGGGAATCACTATCCACACGGGGGCTACGCTGGCTTCCCTGGATCCAGGAGATAACTCGGTTGCAGCGAGAATTAAGATCGGTGAACGAACCCAAGAACTAACCTTTGATCGGGCTATCTTAGCTGTTGGCATTACGGGAAATGTTGAAGATATCGGATTAGAAAACACAAACGTAGAGGTTGAAAGTGGCCATGTTGCCACTAATGAATGGATGGAAACTCGTGAAGCAGGCGTTTATGCGATTGGAGATCTCACAGGGCCTCCTTGGCGCGCGCATAAGGCTAGTCATGAGGCTATAATTTGTGTTGAAAAAATAGCTGGTGAAAGTCCCAACCCATTAGACACGTCGAGAATTCCGGGCTGTACTTATTGTCGTCCGCAGATTGCGAGTATTGGACTGACGGAAGTTGCTGCAAAGGAAGCAGGATACGATGTTAGAGTAGGTCGATTTCCATTTTCGGGAAATGGCAAAGCTATCGCATTAGGTGAGGCTAATGGTCTGGTGAAAACGATATTCGATAGCGTGACAGGAGAAATTCTGGGTGCCCATATGATTGGGGCTGAGGTAACAGAATTAATACATGCGTTTGGGATGGCGAAGACCTTGGAAACAACAGAATTGGAGATGATGCAAACCATCTTTCCGCATCCAACCCTATCTGAAATGCTTCATGAATCGGTATTAGATGCGTATGATCGGGTCATTCATGTCTAAGGCGATGGATAAGGCTGGCTCAACTGAGAGAGCGCGCCATCCAGAGAAAATATCAAAACCCGATAGTCCAATGCGTCGAAAACCGCCCTGGATTCGAGTAAAAGCTCCGACTTCGGAGGCTTTTTTCGAAACTCAAAATTTGATGCGTAGATTGCGTTTAAATACGGTGTGCGAAGAAGCAGCGTGTCCAAACATTGGGGAATGTTGGGCACAGAAGCATGCGACGATGATGATAATGGGGGGTGTGTGCACTAGGGCGTGTGCGTTCTGTAATATTGCCACTGGGATACCTTCCGAGCTTGATAAACTTGAACCGCAGCGTATTGCGTCAGCCGTGGCGGAGTTGGATTTAGCGCACGTCGTTATCACCTCTGTTGATCGTGATGATTTAGTCGACGGGGGTGCGGCGCATTTCGCGGAGGTGATTATGAAAGTGCGAGAGGTCTCCCCTGCGACCTCGATCGAGGTTCTTACACCCGATTTTCAGAAGAAAAATGGGGCCATAGAGGAAGTTGTGTTAGCGAGGCCTGATGTCTTTAATCACAATTTAGAAACTGTCCCAAGACTTTACGCGACGGTGAGGCCGGGAGCGCGGTACTTCTTATCCTTGCAGCTTCTTAATGAGGCGAAGCGTCTTGATCCACAAATATTTACAAAGTCCGGTTTGATGGTCGGACTCGGGGAAGAAAAGGGGGAGGTATTGCAGGTGATGGATGATTTGAGGGCTGCCAATGTTGATTTTTTGACCATTGGGCAGTATCTCCAACCTACCAGAAAACATCATCCTATTGCACGTTTCGTCGAACCAGAAGAGTTTGAAACGTATAAACGCTCAGCTTATGGAAAGGGCTTTCAAATGGTTTCCGCGTCGCCGCTAACGCGTTCCTCTTATCATGCAGATAACGATTTTAAGAAACTGAAAGCCTCGCGTGAGCAAAATATAACATTGTAATTGTCTCGTTGATGCCAAATCATTCTGAGGTAAAGCAATTTCCGTACACTCAGGCTCAGCTATTTGAGCTAGTGGAGGATATAGAGGATTATCCCAGTTTTCTGCCGTGGTGTTTAGACGTCAGTATTGGGGAAAGGCGAGACAACATCATAAATGCAAACATGAGTGTTGGCTTTAAGGTTTTTCGTGAAAGTTTTTCCTCTCTAGTAACGCTAAAGCCCACTTCACAAATTGACGTAGAATACGTTGACGGGCCTTTTAGGTACCTCAACAATCGGTGGCGTTTTAAAGAAACGGGCCATGGTTGCGAAGTGGATTTCTATATAGACTTTGAATTCCGTTCTTCACTTTTAAGATTAGCCGCTGAGCCAGTGTTTCTAGAAGCTGTTAAGCGAATGGTTCTTGCCTTTGAACGCCGCGCTGTTGAACGCTTTTCTTAAAAATATATTCTAGCTTCCAATGTATCTTTTTGGTTCATGGGTTTAGCGTTTTTGATCCTAGCGGTTGCGAGAGCAGCCAACACGGCGTCTAACGCATCTCCCTTTATGTCGGTGACAATAGTGCAGCGCAGGGTATCTGTAACCGGCGCGAGAATCCGCAATTCAATTAATTTATCCAAAATATCAGACCGGGCGGACTGTAACAGATTTCCCCTTCCTTTGTATGGAACGTACATTTGCTCTCTTTTTAAAAATGATGCTGGACATACTTCGGCGATAATGGGAGTTCCTTTCTTGGGTTGCTGCATAGGAATTGCCCGTGCTTTTCCTTTTTGTATTAGCGGTGAAATGACATGGTATAGTCCTGCCCATGTTTGACGGTACAGGCGAAGATTGTATGTGCACCAGGGAGCTTTGGCTTCAATATCCGTTTTTCTCTTTAACTCCTTGCCGTTCGTCGAGGCGCGGCAACTTGAAAGGAATGTGTCTGCAGAGGGGTATTTATGAGAAAACGTATTGACAAATTTGAGCCACGACTTTTCTCGAATTAATTCTTCGGGTATCCCGAACGGAAAGTCAAAACCGATAATGCTCTCAAACTGGTTACCAATATAATCAACGAGCCTATGTAACGCGGGTTGCAGTTCAACTATTCCGTCTGTGAGTGCGTCGAGCCTAAATAATTTCTGGATTATGATGCCATTTGACGCAAATAAACCTTCTGAAATCCAAATATGACGGCCAGCGTCTTTCGCGCCAGAAAAATCTACTCCGCTCACATAGTTTCGAAGCTTCATATAAGTTTTCTAATCATTTCGAATGCTTTTATTACAGAAGCTATGCGTATTGCTTCTCTGTTACCGTTAAAATGACAGCATTCGTGAAGCGTCGTCCAATTTCTCCTGACGGCGCAGACGTGAACCAAACCTGCTGGTTTGTTTTCGCTTTGCCCCGGGCCGGCTACACCTGTAATGCTTACTGCAATATCTGCGTTGGAACGTTCTAGACCTCCTTCCGCCATGGCCCTCGCTACCTCTTCGCTGACAGCACCTACGCGGGGGAATAATTCGGCGGGTACATCAACTAATTCAGACTTCGCTTCGTTGGTGTAGGTGACAAAACCACGGTCAACGACGTCAGAAGAACCTGCAATTTCGGTCAGGGTAGCTGAAACAAGACCACCGGTGCACGATTCTACCGTAACGACAGTGACACCACCTTTGCGGCATGCCGCGAGTGTTTGTGTAGCCTTTTCTAAAAGCTTCCGATTCATCTGTATCTACTCAATTATCGTGATGATTATATGCAAAATGACCATCGCATATATTGCAGCAATAATATCGTCTAACATTATGGCCGCGGGACCGTTTAATTCTTTGTCGACCCAAGAAGCTGGCCACGGCTTAGTAATATCGGTAATCCGAAAGAGTATAAAGCCGGCGATATACCACGATATTTCCACGGGTAAGAAAGCAAGTGTCAGAAATTGGCCGGCACTCTCATCGATTACAATAATGCTAGGGTCTTTGACGTCAGTCTTAGTTGAGAATACCTTTGATGCCCAAAGCCCTGCAATAAATGTTATGAAAGCAGCAACGAGAAGATAGCCGCTACCCCAGTGATCCGCGATTATCCACGCGAAGGGCAGGGTGAATAAAGAGCCCCACGTACCCGGTGCCCACGGTAAAAGTCCACTCCACCACCAGGTTGATATAATCGTAGCTGGATGCAGCCGGGATAGACCAGTTGGTGTGCGGCTAAATAAAATTTTCACGTGATGTAGATCGTTGCAGAGGCCTGAACAGCTATTCCTTCACCACGTCCTAAAAATCCCAGTTTTTCTGTCGTGGTCGCTTTAATATTTATGCGGCTGCTATCGATATCAAGTATTGCAGCAAGTGAACTTGTCATTAGTTCGCGATGTGGATTTATTTTTGGCGTCTCACATATGATGGTTATATCGATGTTTCCAACTTTTGCGCCACGTTCAAATAACAGGTGTTTTATCTTTTCTAAAAATATTTTGGAATTCGCACCTTTCCACTGATCTTCCTCTGAAGGAAAATGTGTCCCTATATCGCCGAGGCCCATCCCACCTAATAGTGCGTCTGTCACCGCGTGAATCGCGACGTCGGCATCAGAATGTCCTTTTAGCGCTTTATCATGGTCTATTTTAACTCCGCAAAGGAAAAGGTGATCCCCTTCACGAAAAGGATGGACGTCAAACCCACAACATATCCGAGTTTCTATGTGCTCAACTGAAAGTAATTTGTTTGCGTGCTCTAAATCATTGTCGGTAGTGATTTTAAAATTTTGCTCATTACCATCTACCACCGCAATCTCCAGTCCCGCACGTTCGGCTATTGCCGCGTCATCGCTTACTTCCTCGTTTGCAAAGTCTGCGTGCGCAGCGCGAATTTCCTGATAATGAAACCCCTGGGGTGTTTGTATACACCAGAAATCTTTTCGGTCCATGGTGAACGCGACGCTCCGGCCCTCGGAGTGCACACGTTTCAATGTATCTGCAAGTCGTATTCCGGGAATCGCTGCTTTGCATGTTACAAGTTTATTTAATACTCGGTCGATTAGTTTGTGATCCACAAATGGGCGAGCGGCATCGTGTATTAAGATATATTTTGGTTGCTTTTTTCCAAGGTGAGTTAGGCCTTTCAGGGCTGACTGTTGTCGGGTGTCTCCACCATATATTGGAGAAGGCAGGTCTAGCCCGACTATAGCATCCCTATAAAACGTTTTATGTTCTTTGGATATAACGACGTGAACAGTGGTTATACGCCGATGGGAGAGAAATATTTCGACCGTCCGGCGCAGCATGGTTTTCCCGTTAAGAGGAATGTATTGTTTTGGCAGGCTATTATTAATTCGGGATCCAGTGCCCGCGGCGAGTACAAGTACGGTGCAGTCAGTCATTTATTTTTCACTAACCATTAAACGTACTTCAAATTAGGACACGCCGGTTGTTTAGCCAACAGCATTTGTCGTCACTCAATTTACGATAAACATAATCCAGATTGAATTTTTGTGTTGGTAAGCCTATTTTGCCTTTATTTTAAGCAATAAAAATGGCTGCCTAACAAATGACCATTAATATCGGTCCGGTTGAACTCCCAATACCTGTAATGCTTGCCCCGATGTCTGGCGTGACAGATCTTCCGTTTCGTCGCCTGGTGAAGTCCTGGGGGGCGGGGCTGGTTTTCTCCGAAATGATAGCGAGCCCAGGAATGGTAAATTCGAACCAAAAAACCCTCAAGATGATCGAGAATTGTTCTGAGGAACAACCATTAGCTATTCAACTTGCAGGATACGATCCTGAGGCAATGGCGTTTGCGGCAAAGCTATGTCAAGAAAAGGGGGCTGCTATTATCGATATCAATATGGGTTGTCCCGTTAAAAAGGTCGTAAAAAAGCAGGCGGGTTCAGCCTTGATGCGGGACCTTGAGCTAGCTAGGCGTATTATTGATGCGACTGTAAGGTCCGTTGATGTGCCTGTGACGTTAAAAATGAGAATGGGGTGGGATGACGAACATTTGAATGCGCCTGAATTGGCCCAGGTTGCTGAAGATTGTGGCGTACAACTTTTGACGGTTCATGGCCGGACGCGGTGTCAATTTTATAATGGTGCTGCGGATTGGCGATTCATAAAGAATGTGGTTGATGCGGTTAAATTACCTGTGATTGTAAATGGGGATATACGAAATTACGACGATGTAGATGAAGCGTTAAAGATGTCGGGTGCCGCTGGTGTAATGATAGGGCGTGGTGCAACAGGACGGCCCTGGTTTCCGGGGCAAGTCATGCATTATTTGGCGACCGGGGAACGGTTAGCAGAGCCACCTCCTACTATGCGAGCCGAAATTATAACCCACCATATAAAAGAGTTAATATGCCATTTTGGCGATCACGCCGGGCTGCGAATTGCCCGAAAACATATTGGTTGGTACAGCAAGGGAATTGGTGCACCGTCTTTAATTTCAAGTAAAATCAACAGATTAAATAGTGTCTCTGATGTATTAAATGAAATTAATAAGTATTTTTGCGGAGATCCAGTTAATTTAAATGATGTCATCGGTTGAAAGATTACATACCGTACGCTTTGAAGGGTTAAATGCGCTCTCGGCCTTACCGTTCGCGATATTGGTGGTGAACCAAGAAACTCGCATTTGTTTTTTAAACGATGCTGCCGAACAACTCTTTGAACAAGGTGCGAGTAGTCTTCTAGGTAAACATCTCACAGATCTTTTTGAAAAGGATAGCCCAATCTGTTCTCTTGTTATGCAGGCCTACCAAAACCAGGTAAGCGTTGCTGAATATGATGTTACATTGGGTTTATCCGAAAACCGGAACGGAAACGTTTCGATCACCGCCGCCCCTGTAATTGAAGAGCCAGAGTTTATGGTGTTATCCATGCATGAGCAGTCTAACGCGCGGCGGATCAATAATCATAATTCTCAGCGGGATGCTGCTCGTTCAGTAACCGGACTTGCTGCTCTTTTGGCGCATGAGGTCAAAAACCCTCTCTCTGGTATTCGTGGTGCTGCTCAATTATTGGAAGCAGCTGTGACCGATGATGATCGTAAACTCACAAGACTTATTTGTGAAGAAACAGACCGAATCTGCAGCTTGGTTGATAGTATGGAGGTTTTTTCTCAGCCTGAGATAAAACGGAAAGCTGTAAATATTCATAGGGTTCTCGAGCGAATAAAAAGCATTGCAGAAGCTGGTTTTGGGAAAAATATTCGTTTTCTTGAGGAATATGATCCTTCGCTGCCGCCCGTGTGGGGCAATGAAGACCAGTTGATCCAGGTATTTCTAAACCTAGTGAAAAATGCCTGCGAAGCGGTTTCAAAAGAAGAAGGCAAGATTGTAATTCGGACCGGTTATCGACACGGTTTAAGACTTTCCGTGCCCGGGGCAGCTCCAAGTATGCCTATCCCCTTAACTGTTACAATTAGCGATAATGGATTTGGTATCGCGGAGGATATAGCGTCTAACTTATTTGACCCATTTGTGACCTCTAAATTGGACGGCTCTGGGCTTGGTCTAGCATTTGTTGCCAAAACGATTAGCGATCACGGGGGCTTAATTGATTACAGTACTTCTAATGTTGGAACAGAATTTAATATATGTCTTCCCACTTTTATTGAGTCATCTGACAATGTCAGTAGTGCGATGGAACGGTAAATGACTGTAGCCTCAATATTGATTGCTGATGATGATCAAGCCATACGGACGGTCCTAGAACGTGCGCTTGAGCGCGAGGGGTACGAGGTAAGATTAACTGGCAGCGCCCATACTCTTTGGTCTTGGATTGCTAACGGCGAAGGAGATTTGGTAATAACTGACGTGGTGATGCCGGATGAAAATGGACTCGACTTGATCCCACGTGTCCGAGAATTACGGCCGAATCTCAAGGTTATTGTTATGAGTGCACAAAGTACGCTGTTAACAGCCGTAAAAGCTAATGAACGTGGTGCCTATGAATATCTGCCAAAACCTTTTGACTTGGATGAGCTTATTAGCGTCGTTGAAAGAGCCATGGCAGACCCGAGAGGAAATAATCGTATCTCCTCCTTTCACCCGGAAAGTCAGTTGCCGTTGATTGGTCGATCGCCTGCGATGCAGAGTATATATCGTAGCCTTGCCCGTTTAATGTCAACCGATCTTACAGTATTGATAACTGGGGAATCTGGGACTGGTAAAGAGTTGGTTGCGAGAGCGCTTCATGACTACGGGAAGCGGCGTAATGGGCCTTTCATAGCATTAAATATGGCTGCCATACCAAGGGATTTGATTGAAGCGGAATTATTTGGATATGAACGTGGTGCTTTTACTGGTGCGGTAACTCGGGGCGCCGGGAGGTTTGAGCAGGCACAAAGAGGCACATTATTTTTAGACGAAATAGGTGACATGCCAATAGATGCCCAAACTAGATTATTGCGGGTTTTGCAAGACGGGGAATACACGACTGTTGGTGGTAGGGTGCCAATAAAAAGCGATGTACGCATTATTGCGGCAACTCATCGTGTCCTCTCCCATCAGGTAAGGAAAGGGGAGTTTAGACAGGATTTATATTATCGCTTAAATGTCGTCCCGGTTCGAATACCCCCTTTGCGGGAAAGACCGGAGGATATTCCTGAGTTGGTCGAACACTTTTTTGCAAAAGGCGCCGAAAACGGGCTACCGTTCAAAAGTTTAGAAAAATCCGCGATGAATTTGCTCATGAGTCAGAATTGGTCCGGGAACGTACGCGAGTTAGAAAATTTAATTCAACGATTGGCAGCGTTATATGTTGAAGAGGTGATTTCAGAAGAAATTGTGATGAATGAATTAGGTGAAGATGTTGCTGTAGATATTTCAAATACTCGAGACGAAACTATAGAAGACGCAATAGAGAGACATTTAGCCCAAAACTATTTCAATTTAGGAAACACTTTGCCAGTTAATGGACTTTACGACAAAGTACGACAGGAGTTTGAAAAACCTTTAATCACGATGACCCTTGCGGCAACGCGCGGTAATCAGATAAAGGCCTCAGAAATATTAGGACTAAATAGAAATACTTTGAGGAAGAAGATCCGTGAGCTTGATATCGAGATCACCCGTGGCCGATAGTAAAATGCTCGGATTGTTTCGTTGGGTATCCGAATGATAAGGAAAACCCAAGGGTCATCCTCAGAGATGCGGGATATAGCGTGGACTTCAAGAACAACTATAACATTCGGACAACTGATTGGATGGGGGCGTAGGCATAATTTAGGCCGGAAATTTGCAATAGCATTGACTGTGGCAGCACTAGGGAGCGCATTTGCGACTTATGCTGCGATGACAGGTTCTTCTCCATTGGGTGCTCACCCTCACACTGTATTAATTCTCCTCCAGATTGACTTGGTCTTGTTTCTTATCCTTGGTTTGGTTGTGGCGAAAAATTTGGTGCGCTTATGGATAGAGCGTCGTCGAGGTCAGGTAGGTTCACGGCTTCATACTCGGTTAGTTGTTTTGTTTAGTTTAATAGCGCTAGCACCCGCTATCATTGTTTCGGCATTTTCGGCAGTATTTTTTAATTTTGGTATCGAAACCTGGTTCAGTGAAAGGGTTAAGAC
>CAZOHS010000088.1:0-10651 GCA_964579285.1 uncultured Rhodospirillaceae bacterium
GCCGGGCAATGTCCTCTGGATAAAGTCGTATGCACCCATGGCTTACCCTTCGCCCAACACCATAGGGTTTATTGGTACCGTGAAAAAGATAGGCGGGCCAATCTAAATAAACAGCGTGGGTCCCTAGTGGATTATCGGGTCCGGGTCCTATAACAGCAGGTAGTTCCGGTTGGTCTATCCGCACGGACTTGGGGACATACCAGGTTGGTAGATGCTGCTTGCGGACGACCTTGGTAACACCCTTCGGGGTGTCCCACCCTGCATTACCGATACCTAATGGAACTGATTCTACTGTCTTTCGGTTCCCATCAAAAAAATAGAGCCGTTGGTCGGCTAAATTTATTAGTATGCCCTCGCGCGGACCTCTCGGGACGATGTGGGCCGTAGGGAGTATTATTTTTCTGTCTGCACCCGGAACCCATGGATCTATGCCCGGATTTGCGGCTGCAATTTCTGTGTACCCAAGTCCATTATCCCTCGCAAGATCTACGAGTGAGTCGGAATATTTTGTGACGTGGGTTTGTACTTGCCCAATAATTTTTTGGAAGTTTTTGTTATCGTTGACGCTAATTTTAGTTGAAGCAACTTTCTCAGCTCGGGTTTGGTGCGGAATACTTAACAGTATCCCAAGAAAACCGAGAACTAACAGAGATATTATGCCGTTAAGTGTTCTCATCCACTTCGTGTATTTTGATCTTTGGGGAAAAATATTGTGAGATTCATAGTTAATAATAACCTTTTTGTATGCCCATATATTATAAATTAATTTTTTGGGCTTACGGGTCTAAATTTCGTTGTGCCGCTAGCCGGGCCGTACCGCCCGACCACCTCTCCCGTCGCTAGAAGGTTTCCGTTTTCATCGTGAACGTCGCAGGAAGATACAAATATTGTTTTCCCAGCTTTGCGGACGCGGCCTTCTGCGATCAGTGTGCCGTCGGGTATATTACCAACCAGATTTACGTTTAGAGAAATTGTCATAGCGTTGCGTGTTTCGGTAGGTTCTGGACAGAAAATTCCAGCATGCGCGCCCGCTGTATCAATTAATGCGGCCATTACCCCGCCGTGTACGACGTTTATCCCATTTCGGTGACAATCGGCGACCTGGATCTGAATGGCCGCATAATCTGGCCCCCACGCAGTCAATTTCGCGCCTAAAAATTCCATAAGACCTTTGAAACGCTTCAAAGGCCGTCCGGAGGCGTCCAACTCTGTCATTTTATATCTTTCTTTGCGGTGAAAGTAGGATAGTTGATAAACCAAATTGCCATTGAATCAACTACTTAACACCAAAATTATCGACATGGCCTCATATTTGACTATATTAAAATACAAAGCGCAGGAAAAAATGATGAAACGTGTAATTGTAGGTATAACCGGAGCCACCGGCACCATTTATGGTGTGCGTCTAATGGAGCTAATGCGGACGGATCCAAATATTGAAATACACCTCGTGATGAGCCGTTCGGCGAAGCTCACGCTCAAGATGGAGCACGATCTGGAACTCGATTATATTAATGGTTTGGCTCACGAGGTACATGAACCCTCTAACATAGGGGCGTCAATTTCGTCTGGATCGTTTCGGTCTGAGGGAATGATAGTGGCACCTTGCTCTATCAAAACTATGTCGAATATTTCCATGGGTAACACAGGTGATCTTGTCAGCCGCGCGGCTGACGTAATACTTAAAGAGGGCCGAAAACTTATTATTGCCATTAGAGAGACACCATTACACCTTGGCCACTTAGAAAACCTTGCCAAGCTCGCACGAATTGGCGCCGTTATTTTTCCTCCTGTACCGGCTTTCTACAATCGTCCTAAATCGCTAGAGGATATTGTCGATCAATCCTGTATGCGAATGCTTGACCAACTAAATGTGGATATTGAATCCGCACCACGATGGGGCGAAGAGGGGGGTGTGCCCGCTGTGGGGCAGAAAATAGAAGGGGGAAAAGCGAGTTAGGCGTCAATCCGTAAAATCTGCGCTCACGGTTCCAAGCGAAGAACATTTTATTTGTACGGAACATGGATAATTTTCTAACCATATTACTGGAGTAACTGATCCTGTCAGGATAATTTGCCCTTCTGACAATTGAAAACCATGATCCAGAAGTGCGTTTGCTAACCAAGCGACCGCTTCGAGAGGGTGTCCCATTACCTCCACTCCCGATCCAGAACCCTCAATTTGTCCGTCTATCCATGTTTCGCCTTTGATAAGAGATAGGTCTATACCACTCCAATCAGATATTTCTTTCCCCAGCACCGCAGCCTTATGGAAAAAATCATCTGCTATTAGCAGGGGTGTTCCCGATTTCTGAAAATCACCATAGCGATTTTCTACTATTTCAATTGCCGGAAAGACCGCTCCAATCAACTCCGTAACGTCTTCACGGGTGTGTTTCTTTTCGTGCGGAGCGTTTCCAATAAGGACGCCTATTTCGCACTCTATTCCCGGTTTAAAGAATTTAGCACCGGAGAGTGACCTGTCGGAATCATAACAGTTTGCAGACATGATTCTGCCGTAGGCTGGGCCGTCTACACCTAAATATTTTTGCATAGAGGAAGTTGTGGCGCCGATTTTCCACCCCGCGAGCTCACCTTGTCCAAATATACGAAACTCGTCATGCAGTGCAGCCTGGAGTGCATAGCCCTCTTCCTCGGTTTTTGGCGTCTCATTCTCTATTAGATGAGAAATCGGTATAAGTTCTGTCCGCGCCTTCAACAAAGTTTTTGGTATGCGAGAAGAAACATTGGGTAGCATGATTATGTTACGGGCTTTTCATCCTCAAAATTTTTCCCCTGTTTCCGCTCGTTTTGTGCGATAGCTTCCCGGCAACGGTCCCACAGTTCGTGACCATAGTATTCGTCAAAGTCTTCGTAAATCCGTTTAAAGGGTAAGTCCGACCAAATACCATGTTGCCTGACATATTCCATATGCTTCCGCCCCTTCTTGTCAAATTCTTGTAACAAAGCATCTTCTCCGCCGTCAAACTCAGTCGGGGTGACATCGAACTTATTGCAAAGTTCAATATTGAATGCTGGAGCTGCCTTCACCCACTGTCCCTCAATAAGCATGACAGCATAGCCGTGGTGGAGAAAAAGGTCTTTGCCGCCCATGGCGTCGCGAAGGCGCTCACTGCACATGTGATTTGTGACGTCAGATAAACCGATTGCCGTCGGTATTCCCGAGGCCCTGGCGACAGCGGTTAGCAGTGAGGCCTTCGGTATGCAGAATGCACCACCGGTTCGTAAGACTTCGCTCGCTGTATATGCTTCCGGATCATCGATGATCCGATAGGGGTCGTATCGAATCCCGTCCCGTACCGCGTAAAACGCTTTGATCGCTTTTTCTTTATCGGTGGTGGCACCGTGCACGGCTTTTTCCGCAAATTCTGCTACGATGGGGTTATCAAAGTCAAAATACTGCGTCGTTTGAAGGTATGCTTCGGTATTTTCCGGATAACCGGTTTCGAGGAATTCCATTTTACTACCTTGATTACAGAGGACGGGCGGAACATAAGGGGGTGTATGGAACTCGGCAAGTGGTCTTTGTTTTGAGAAATGCTCAATCGATTATAGTTTTGGTTCAAGTTAATCTTTCACGAAAGTTTTGTAATGGCATCCGTTACGGGTAGTACAGATAAGCACCACCCGGTTGCGGGGATCTTGTGGATGGTGGCGGCATCATGCTGCTTTACGGCTTCGTTGTCGCTCGTAAAGGCCTTGCAGGATGGCGGTATGACCGTATTTCAGGCGGTCCTCTTCAGACAGATTTTTGGTTTATTGGTTTTCGCACCGATAATATTGAGGGCTGGTGTAGGCACATTAAAAACGTCCGTCCCGAAACGCCATTTGATGAGGGCGTTAGCTGGTTTTCTCGGCATGGTTACGGGATATTATTCTCTTAGCCTTATAAACATTGCTGACTCAACGGCGCTGCAGTTTACATTGCCGTTTTTTACTATGTTTTGTGCGATACTGCTTTTGGGTGAAAAGCTTCAATCGCATCGGGTTATTGCCACAATTATCGGGTTTGCGGGCGTTTTAATTATTGTCCGTCCGGGTTTCGCGATCTTTAACGTGGGAGTGGCTCTTGCCCTTGCGGCCCCGGCTTTTTATGCGATGTCGGATACTATGTCACGGTGGGTAGCACGAGATGACCCCTTTCTCTCTATCATGATGTGGAATTTTCTGTTCATGATTCCTTTAGCACTTGTTCCCTCCGTGATTTGGTGGGTCACGCCACCCATAGACTTGTGGTGGAAGTTGTTAGGTTTTTGTATTGCTGGGTTAGGAGCTCAATTTTGTTTAACACGCTCGTTTGGATTAGCCGAGGCAAGTCTCGTGTCGCCAATACTGTTTCTCCGCTTACCTCTGTTGGCGGTAGTGGCATATTTTGCCTTCGGACAGACAACATCTGTCTGGACATGGGTCGGAGCCGGCGTAATCTTTGTTGCGACAACGTGGATGGCGCGCGTGGAAACTCGGAAAAGAAGTGATAGAGTAATGACCTAAGTGGCCCTCAATTAGGGTTTGATGTGCAGGAAGATAGTTATGGCGGACGGAACACCTAGTCTAAAAAAAAATCAAGACCGACACGACGAGTTCATAGAAATTGCTCGCTCAATAAAAGAGCCGTTTCGTTCGCGGGCCCACGAGGGAGAACAAAACCGTAGGCTAGATCAAGCAAACCATGAAGCTATGCTGGCGGCTGGCCTGTACAGAGTACAGATGCCGGAGCGATACGGTGGTTTTGAAATGAGCCACCGCACAATGCTTGATATATCCGTTGAAATCGGGCGCGGATGCGGGTCATCCGCTTGGATCTTTTCCAACATCACGGCACAAAACGGGATAGTGTCTATGGCATCGCGACAGGCTCAGGATGACGTTTGGGGAGACGATAAAGACGCATGCACGGCGTCTTCGTTTCCCTCGAAAGGCGGAAAGGTCGAGAAAGCAGATGGGGGCGTATTTGCGAACGGTGTTTGGAGTTTTGCTTCTGGTGTTGATTTTGCCAGTTGGAACAATATGCAAATATTTGTACCGAATGAGGGCGGAGGTTTTACCCACTATATGGCCCTGGTCCCGAAAACAGATTACCGGGTGATTGATGACTGGCATTCTCCGGGGCTTGCGGCGACGGGGTCACGTTCAATCGAATTGAAAGACGTATTTATTCCTCAACATCGGATGCTGAATACCGCCGATGCCAGGGCGGGAAAGACAATAAGCGTATCAGAAAATTTTGGTCCCATATTTCGCGTTCCACCTATGTGTGGTGCAAATAAAATTTTTTCTGGCCCGGTCATCGGGATGGCGCGCGGCGCCTTAGACGCAATCGAAACTGATCTGTCAGAACGTAAAAACGTCGCGGGTGTGCCTATGGCTACCTTGACGACAGCACAGATGAGGGTTGCAGAAGCTGGGGCGCTCATTGATGCCGCGTGGGCGTTGATGCAGCGAGATTGTGATATAGCACTTGAGATCGGTGAAATTGGCCGCTTGACCACAGTAGAGGACCGAGCATTCTGGCGCCGCAATAATGCTTATGCCGGCGTGATGTGCTTAAAGGCGGTCGAAACTTTACACCCGCTTATAGGTGCGCGAGGATTAACCGAGACGAGTGATTTTATGAGGGCGTACCGAGATCTTCTTGCTGCGACCATGCAAATCAATATGGCGTGGGACAGACACGCCGTCACCGCGGCAGAACTGCAACTTGGTCTGCCGGCCACTGACCCGAGGGCATAATGGAAATTAGCAATGTACAGACGGAGATGATCGCAGACGCCCATAACATGATACCTGTTTTGTTAGATAGGGCGCGGTCGGCAGAGGAAAACAGAGCGGTAACTCGCGATACATTCGACGAGTTTACAGAGAAAGGTTTTTTTCGAATTCACCAACCCGAGAGGTTTGGAGGAAACGCGTGGGATATTAGCATGATGGTCCGTCTCGGCGCTGAGTTGGGTCAGGGGTGTGGTTCAAGCGCCTGGATATTCTCGAACCTTGCGGTACAAAATTGGATCCTTGGGATGAATAACCCGGAGGCTCAGGAAGAGGTGTGGGGCGAGAACACGGCAGCACTGATAGCTTCTTCTTTCCCCGCAAAGGGCGGGAAGGTAGAACGTGCGGACGGTGGTCTTATTGCTAATGGGTTATGGAGTTTTGCGTCCGGTGTAGATTTTGCTGATTGGAACAACATGCAAGTGTTTGTGCCGCCATTGGAAGGGGAAGGGCCGCCTGAGCATCGTTTCGCATTGGTTCCAAAAAGAGACTATGAAATTGTTGACGATTGGTTTTCGCCGGGCCTGGCAGGCACAGGCTCGCGCAGCATTAATTTGGATAATGTATTTATTCCGGAGCATCGAACCATTCCGTCTACCAAGTTGATGGGAGGTCCCTCGCCCGGATCAGAGATAAACCCAGATGCTTTTTACCGCGTTCCGCCGCTCACATTGGGTACGAAGGTCTTTGCTTCTCCCGCGCTGGGGATTGCCAAAGGTGGACTAAAATTGATTGAGGATGACCTGAGCCAACGCAATACCGTTGGTCATGCACCGATGGCGGAGTTGCCAACAGCGCAGGCGCGGATTTCTGAGGCCGGTGCAGAAATTGAGGCTGCAGAGGCTTTGCTGCTCAAAGATTGTGCGGACGCCATGGCTATCGCTGAAGCGGGTGGCGTGCCCGAAATCAATGACCGGGCTCGATGGCGTCGGAACAATGCATTCGCCGCCCAGTTGTGCGTGCGCTCTCTCGAGAGATTAAACCCCCTGGTGGGTGCGAGAGGATTAACCCCCGATAACCATTTTTTGCGTATGTTTCGCGATGTTCATGCTGCGTCGCTACAGATCACGCTCGCATGGGACATCCAAGCGGTCAACGCTGGACGAATACGTTTTGGGCTACCGTCATTGGACCCAAGGGTTTAGGCGTGGAGCACTCTTTCGACGGCGAGACCAATTCGCGCTAACCACTCGTCATGACGGGTCGCTGCCATAATCATCAAGCCTACTGGCCCAGTTCCGGTCGTCTGGCACGGCACTGAAAGTGAGCACGTATCCAGGAAATTGCCCACCGTTGTATTGCGGAGCATTAGTATGTTCGCTGCGCCGTAGGCATCATCGTCCGTGTCTAATAGATGTATAGGGGGTGCCACTGTGGCGCAGGTAGGCATTAGTAGTGCGTCAAAAGGCATTGAAATCTCATTCGCACGCGCCTGGATATCTGCCCTTATCCGGCGGCAGTCAATCAAGTCTGCCGCAGAGAGGTTTTCCCCACGTCGGATCCGCACCCAGACCCTTGGGTCGTACCCATCTTTTTCTATATCCATTCTACTCCGGTGGTGAGCGAAGGCTTCCGCCCCCAGTATTCCGCCGTTTGGCATGGCGTCCGGTATTTCCTGATAAACTTTCGTATCAATGTCTGAAATTTTAGCGCCAGCGCGTTCCAATTTTTCTACGGTATCTTGGAATGTACCGGCGACGTGATCGTCCATGTCATCTAAAACATAATGCTGGGGTATACCGAAACGGAGATCTTGAATAGGTAGAGCTTTTGGAATTATTGGTGAGCGGTTATCCATTATCGCATCCGCGATTATGCAACAACCCACCGTAGGCGCTAGCGGGCCTACACTATCGAGGGTTGAGGAAAGTGGATAAACTCCCTCGGTTGGTATGCGCCCGGTTGAGGTTTTAAAACCTGTAACGCCGTTCAGTGCGGCCGGTATTCTCACTGAACCGCCCGTGTCGGTCCCTATTGCGACAGCACACATACCATCGGCTACTGAGACGCCCGCGCCCGACGATGAGCCCCCCGGAATACGTTCTTTTTGACGGTCCCAGGGGTTTCGAGGGGTATCGTAGTGTCGGTTTAGACCTAACCCAGAATAGGCAAACTCGGTCATGTTGGTGCGCCCAATCAAGATCGCCCCTGCGGCTCGCAGGCGAGCGGTTACTATGGCGTCTTTTGCAGCGGGGGGCGAGCCTTCCATCGATTTTGAGCCCGCTAGTGTTTGGTGACCTTGTTCGTCGAACAAATCCTTTAACGATACCGGTATTCCACTTAGGGGAGAGGGAACTATACCCGCCGCGCGGAGGTTGTCTGAAGCGTCTGCTGCCGTTAGCGCGGCATCTTCGTGGACTTTCAGAAATATTCGGCCCCCTTCGCTGTTGGGGTCTTTAATTTTGGATAGGACTTCTTCGGTTAATTCTCGGCTGGAAGTTTTCCCACTCCACAGGGCTGCCTGTAGTTCCAAGACCGGTTTCATTAGAAGGTCCATTAATGCTTTCCCCTGTCTGCCGAAGGACTTCTGATACTATCTACTTCGTTTCATCGTAGTAGTGGCTTTCCAGCAGCACACAACCGTTAATCGATTTGAACGGGCCGTGGGGAGTCCCGGGTGGCCGACAGGCATACGTATCTGGGTCGAAACTTCGGCCGCCCTGTCCCTTGTCGTCGTTTCCAACAATGAGGTCTCCTTTAAGTTGGTATACCTCCTCCCAATAATCATGGGTGAATGGCGCGGTCGTGTAGACGCCCGGCTCAAATTTAAGCAAACGAGTACGACAGCCAAGTTTATTGATTTCGTCTAGGGTACCGACCAGAATTTTTTGCTTGATACCTTCGGGATAGCCTTCTGGGACTTCCCATTCTCCTCCCATATCCACGGCGTAGAATTCTTTATGTTGCTTGTTGATGGGCATAACAGTGCTCCTATTCGTTTGAGTGCTTTATTTAATGATGGGTAGGCTGTTTATTTTATATCCAAAAGTTATTTTGCGCTCTAAAACTGGATCTTCAATCTCTACATCAAACCTGGTTCCAGGACGTATGCCGCCTATCGCGGCCAGGGTCCCACAATACATAGCTGTTCCCGTGGGGAGCGTCTTATTTCCCGGCCGATAGAGGTCTATAATTTCTGCTGGGGGGCGCATCGTAGTTACAGGTCCTTCTTGGTATAGAGATTTTTTTCCAGTTTCTGTGACCCACGCCCTAAGTATCAGTTGTTCGAAATGTGCGGCGACATCGTCAAAGTGCCAAAGGGTATTCGAAACTGGTTTTGGACACATTTGTTTTGAAACGGGTACAGAGTACGTTTCGACCTCGCGGTCTGTATGATCGGAGCCAACCCCTATTAACATTCCTTCCTCTGTGCCGATTAATACAAATTCAACCTCGCCTGACGAGGTATCCCCTAAAACCTGGATTTCGTCGTTATTGGTGAATTGATTTTCTCCTACACGATAGAAGCAGGGAACCGAACTGGGTCTAGGAACCCCTAATTGTTCTAATTCTGTGATGTGTGCCTCAAGGGCTTCGACATCACGTCCGGTCCAACCGGCAATAACTAACTCAGCAATTGGGACCTGTATATTTTGTCCCTCGGGTTCAACTAAAAAATCTAATACGTTTGGCATAGACAGCTCACATTTTTTGAGAGCATAAACTACTCGTCGATTTTTCTGGTGGCAACGCTCTGTAACGAGACCGGTGTCCCCTGGACCATATAATTCTGTTACGATTATGCAACCATTGACTGCGATGTAATTCGGGTTTGCAGATTTCGGAAGACTATAAATATTTGTGAGATGCTGAATGCCAGCCTTTCACGCTTGGAAAGGTAGCGATGCTGATTAACAAAACAGTGATTTTGCGCGACGGGACCTCCTTAAGGCCTGCCGACCAAATATCATGTGATCCGGTACATGAGTGACGTAAAAAACAGCCCATCGGGCGTGCGCGTTATCATGGTTGTATTTTTACCGTTTGGTTGTGGTTATTACCTTTCCTATCTATTTCGTACAATAAATGCTGTAATTTCTGAGAACTTGATCGCTGACCTAAACCTTGGGCCTGCGGCACTCGGCCTGCTCACGAGTATTTACCTTATAGCTTTTGCCTCCACACAATTTCCGCTCGGCGTTGCCTTGGATCGCTATGGGCCCAGGTGGGTCAATGCCGTTTTACTGATGTTTGCCGCTGCTGGTGCGGCAATTTTCGCGTTTGCTGAGAGTTTTTGGCTATTATTAGTCGGTAGGGCGCTGATCGGGATTGGAGTGTCCGCGGCATTGATGTCCGCATTTAAAGCAAATGCACTGTGGTTTCCCGGTGACAGAATTCCATTAATGAATAATTTAATAGGTGCTTTTGGAGCGGTTGGCGCTATTACAGCCACCCGGCCCGTCGAGATGCTGCTTCATATCGCAGAATGGCGAGATATTTTTGCTGGTTTGGCCGTCGTTACCGTTTTGGTGTCAATCTCAGTTCTATTATTAGTTCCGGAAAAGAAGATTACCACAAGTTCTCAAGAGACCTTTGCCAGCCAGATGGCCGGTTACAAAAATATATTTCGCGAGCCGTTTTTTTGGCGCGTAACCTTGATGTATGCTTTTGGGTATACTGCCCTGGTCTCATATCAGACGTTATGGGCAGACCCTTGGTTGCGCGATGTTGCAGGTTTAGGCCAAACGGCTCGGGCCAACTGTCTTTTATCAATTCAGATAGGCTTTCTTATTGGACTGCTATTGACGGGCTTCTTTGCTGATGTCCTGAGACGAACACGTGTGCAAGCCTTGCACGTGTTCAGTGGTGGGGTGCTTTTATTCATAGGTGTGCAGGTCGTGCTAGCATGCGGTGTTACCGAGGG
>CAZOHS010000089.1:0-5276 GCA_964579285.1 uncultured Rhodospirillaceae bacterium
TGTTTACAGAAAATTCCTGGGCGACCATGCCGCCCATAGAATGGCCAACCAAGTGGACCCTCTCCCAACCCCGCTCATCTAATAGCAATAACAGGGCATCCGCCAGGATCGGGAACTTCATATCACCGTTCCAAGCACTCTTACCATAACCCGGCATATTCCACGCAGCTGCCGTGTGTTTTAGCGAAAAACTATTGAGCTGCGGCATCCAGCTATAGGCACCGCCGCCGACGCCATGGAGAAATAAGATGACGTCACCGTCTCCCTTCTCAATATGTTCTGGAACGTTCTTCACGCCAGTTCTCCTTGCAGGATCCCTTGTTCAACAATTTTTGATCCATCCAACGCAATCGTACAATTCCGGATGGGAAGATCAAAATGCCCCAGCGTAAAACGTTTTGCCGCTTCATTTGCGCCAGTCGAATAAAGAAAATTACCGGCGAATGCTCGCAATTCTGTGCCGTTCACATCACGTTTGTCATACATGGCCAGCGCGTCCCAGCGTGCTGAGGGGTTCATGCCCCATCCAACGTGGGACACGGCGTAAGCCTCCCTGTCCCCCCACGCCGCGATATACTCTCGGAATAGGTCTGCATCTAAGCCCGTTCCTTCAACCTTCGAGACGTAGTCGTCTTCAACAATCAATGTAACAGGGCTCTCGAGATAACGCTTGAAGGTAAGATTTACGTCTCCAGCGTCCATTACAAGCCTACCATTTACGGTTTTTTCTTTTGGAAAACACAGCACCAGGCCTCCCGGCCAATGGGCCACGTGGCCCGGACGTTCGCAATAACCCCACACACCTGCGCCCCGGGTGTTCGTTACATTTATTTTTAATTCTGTTCCAGCTTCAGACGTAACGATCATTTCTGATGCATCTGATAACAATCGGATCCCCGTCTTCACCTTTGGTGTGAGCGCAGGGTCAGGTATCAAGCGTTCAAGCACATCCGGGTGCTCATTGGAGACCATAAGAAGACGAGCGCCTGCTTTAAGAATTTTTGGCAATTCCGGGGCGTGCAAAAGTCCTTCGACGGTGCAATCGACGACTATGGTTGAAGCACCCAAAGCCGCCACCACTGGCTCCAAACCTTGGACTGAATTTGACGCGCCCGTCGACCGAACGGGAACCGGGCTGTCTTGGCGCGGCGTCACTAATTTTACGTGAAATGCTTTGACACCGAGCTGCTGCAAGCCCAATTCCGCGAGATGAACATTAAGCTCCCGTGATTGCGTCTCGGAAACGATAGCTGCGGTGTCTCCGGGCTCAAGCTTACACAGTTCAAATACTGAACTGAACATGTCGATCCACTTTCCTTCGATGCGGTCGGCGAACATCCCAAGATCTCCCCTACATTAAGTTCCCAAATCTAACGCAGAGATTTTTATATGAAAAGGAATATATTATTGGTAACCTCTCGTGATGGAGGAACGATTTGCAGATAATTACTTGCTCTACCTTTTGGCAAGGGCGAGCACGGAAGTCAGTAAGCAGTTTCACAGTCGGCTGAAGCATCACGGCCTGCAGGTTTCTGAATGGAGGGTCCTGGCATCATTGAGTGACGGCGACGGCATGACAGTGGGCGAGCTGGCTGCTCGCGCATTGCAACGCCAGCCAACAATGACCAAAATTGTTGGCCGCATGGAAATTTCGGGCCTCGTTCAGCGCCGGAAAAGTTCTCGTGATCGCCGCCGAGTCCAGGTTTTTATCACGGATGACGGTCGCCAACGTGTATCTGCGGCACTAAAGGACGCGATAGAGCACGAAGCGGAAGTTCTCTCCGATTACACTCGGAAAGAAGCGGCTGACCTCAAGACGATCCTGCGTAATTTACTGGAGAGAAATGGCGCATAAACAAGCCTAAAACCGAGCCTTGGAGCCGTATGCGTTCGCCGTCGAGATAAAAATTTGCACATTATACATACGGTTGTTTAAAAAATTTTGTTTCCACGCTTTTGAGTTATGATAAAACAATGCCGGTCACGAAAAAAAAATCCCCAAGTGCCCCTGTACTTGCATTAAGTGACGTTAACCTCATTCTCGACGATACATTTACGCTTCGAAATTTATGTTTCTCAATCAAAAAAGGCGAATCGCTAGTTTTAATTGGGCCGTCGGGCGCAGGAAAAACGTTAACCTTAAAGACAATTGCGGGTTTGTTCCGACCTAACAGCGGCAAAATCGAATATCACGGTAAAAATATATCTAGCCTTAATGAAGAGGCGCGCCATCGGCTGGGAAAAATAGGGGTGTTGTTTCAAAGGTCCGGCCTTTTTGACAGCCTCACAGTATGGGAAAATATCACATTCCGGCTGCGCGTGAGCCAAAATTTGTCAAAGACAGAAGCAATCGACACCGCGCGTCAGAAATTGGCTTCTGTCGGCTTGAGCCCCGAAACCGCGTTTCTCTACCCCGTCGAGTTATCGGGCGGCATGCAAAAGCGAGTGGGTATTGCCAGAGCTCTCGCCGACGAGCCGGATTTACTTCTCTTGGATGAGCCAACCGCGGGCCTTGACCCTATTATGACAAACGTAATTAATAGTTGGGTCCGCGAAAACGTAAAAACACTCGGCGCGTCCGTCCTCTCTATTACAAGCGATCTGAAAAGCGCCAGAAGCACCGCCGACCGAATAGTCATGTTAAATGAAGGAAGTATCGTTTGGGAGGGCACGCCTGCAGAACTGGATACAGAAAATAACCCGTACATAAAGCAGTTCGTCCACAAAACCACAGACGGCCCCATTCGCGCTGGTTTTTATTGACCGTAAACGCGGCATTGGCATTTTCAACTAAGTAGTTATCATTTCTTTTCACAGGACCGTTAAATCACTGATATACGGAGAATCGAAATGAACTTAAGAATATTCATTACGGCTGCCGCACTTACTGGACTTGCAGCTGCAAACGCCCAAGCTCAAACTATCAGTATGGGAACCAACCCTCAGGGTTCCTTAGCGTACGCAACGGGGGCAGGCGTCGCCAAGGTAG
The DNA here is from genome assembly GCA_964579285.1 of uncultured Rhodospirillaceae bacterium. Taxonomy (GTDB): domain Bacteria; phylum Pseudomonadota; class Alphaproteobacteria; order MPNO01; family UBA830; genus JAYZQT01. The sequence continues at coordinate 2,990 of CAZOHS010000089.1, forward strand.
CAATAGAGAATGCTGGCGTAAAAATGCGCGTAGTGCCTCAAGGGGGCCCGGTGGTTACGCTGCCACTGCTGAACAAAGGTAAGCTAGATTTCACCATTTCAGTCAGCGTCGTCACGGCCTTCGCCAGAACTGGTGCGAAAATGTTTAAAGGCAAGAAACAGTCCAACGTCCGCATCGTCGCGTCACTCTTTCCGCTGATATTAGGTTGGTACGTTCCAAAAGATTCACCCATCAAAACATTCGCCGACATTCGCGGCAAACGTGTTCCCTCTAAGTATACTAAACAGAAAATCGCCGGTCTTTTTGCAAGAGCAATGCTGGCTGCCCATGGCATTACAATGAACGACGTTAAGAAATTTCCGGTACCAAACGGTGTTCGCGGTGTTGACGCGTTCATGGCTGGAAAAGTAGACGCAGTTTATTTCTCGCTTTCGTCAGGCAAAACTCGCCAAGCTCATGCTGCTGTTGGCGGAATACGTGTGTTAACCATGCAGAAAAACGCAAAAACGCAAAAGATTATTCATTCAATCTCGCCCGGAGCGGTGATCGCCACCATCCAACCTTCGGCTCGGTTCCCAGGGTTTTCAAAGCCGATCAACACGCTAATCGCGCCGTTTATCGTCAATGCCAGCAGCCAAACACCAAATGAAACTGTCTACAAAGTAGTTAAAGCTATTTATGAAAACAAAAAGAAAATGGTTTTGTCCCATAAAGCTTTTAACGGCTTCCAACCCAAGACCATTAACCGAGACCTTGGTCTACCCTATCACCCCGGTTCAATTAAATTCTTCAAGGAAATAGGGTTAATGTAGCGACGACTTTGGTCGCTCGGAATGGCGACCACTCCAGATAATTCGAGCAACCCGGATCCCCCCACGCGACCATCGTGGACGATCCGGGTCCTTGGTCGCTTGCTCGCAGCGGTAATGACCCTTGCGGCTCTCGCTGAAGCCGGCTCCTTAACCGAGTTATTTGCTTATGCACCGTACGACGAAGCTCGATACCTCTGGTATTTGGGGATCGCAATCGCAGCGCTGTTCATCTTAAATCCATTCAAGAAAGATGCCCCACGGTTAAAGGTGCCAATTATTGATGGCGCAATAGCCATTGTGGGTATGGCTGCCTGTTTTTACGCGTCTTGGCATTATGAACGGATTATGGAGGGGATGGCCGACAACCCCCCTGAATCCTTCGTTATCGCGTTTATTATTGTTTTAACGGTGGGTGAAGGACTGCGCCGAACAGCTGGCAATATTCTTTTTGGTTTTTTAGTTTTTTTTATTTTGTTCGGTCTGGTTGGCCACCACGTCCCAGGGGCGTTTCAAGGAGATGAGGTAGAGGTCGATAGACTGTTTATATATATCGGGCTTGATTCTAATGGCCTGGTTGGTTTTCCGCTTCGAGTATCGACAACGATCGTTATCACTTTCATTTACTTTGGCACACTCCTCCACATGTCTGGCGGTTCACGATTTTTTACGGATATGTCGACGGCCTTAATGGGTCGTTATCGAGGCGGTTCCGCAAAAATTGCCGTAACCGCCTCGTCGATTTTTGGCTCTATCTCCGGTAGTGCTGTTTCAAATGTCGTATCCACTGGTGTTATCACAATCCCATTAATGGAGAAGGCCGGGTACAAAAACCATCAAGCGGGTGCGATAGAAGCCGTCGCCTCAACAGGCGGTCAGCTTATGCCGCCCATGATGGGTGCTGCCGCGTTTCTTATGGCGGAATTTCTCGAAATTTCCTATCAGGAAGTGGTTCTCGCCGCGTTGATACCGGCAATCCTCTACTATGTTGCCTTATTTATCCAGGCGGATCTAATCGCCGCACGCGATGGACTAAAAGCCGTAGACGCAGACCAGATCCTGCCGCGACTGCGGGTGTTTCTTTCCGGAGGTCACTATATTGTTCCGTTCATTGTGATAATTGTTTGCCTTTTTACTTATAACCTCGTTCCGCAAACCTCAGCTCTTTGGGCTTCCATTAGCCTCATACCGTTAGGCATGCTTATTGGCTATAAGGGTGACAGAATGAAGCTCCTCGCGCCTGTTCGCGCATTGGCGGAGACAGGTGGCCTTGTTGTACAGCTTATCATGATCGGCGCTATGGCAGGTATCGTAATTGGCGTACTAAACACCACGGGCCTTGGCTTTGCCATGACACAATCCCTCATTCAAATTGCAAGCGGCAGTCTGTTTTTTGTACTTTTAATGGCGGCGGTCGTTTCGATTGTGCTTGGTATGGGCATGCCAACTCTGGGGGTCTATCTCCTGGTGGCGACGCT
>CAZOHS010000089.1:5376-10591 GCA_964579285.1 uncultured Rhodospirillaceae bacterium
GCATTTACAGCTATATTTGGCGTTTGGATGGTATCCGCGGGCTTCGTCGGCTACTTTAGCAAACCCCTTAATATATTCTTCCGTCTCTCATTTATTGCCGCGGGTGTGTTAATGATGATCCCGACCGGTGCAATTCCGTATGGTATCTGGACTGATATCAGTGGCACGGGACTTGCGATAGCAGTTATTTTTTCCGATTTTCTAACAAAGCGCCGAACAACTAAACCAGTTTAACAAGGACCTTTCATGCGTATCATTATGCTCGGCACTAGCGCGGCAATGCCTAATCCGGATCGTCATGATTCGGGCATCCTCATCACTGTTCGAAACCGCCACTACCTTTTTGATTGTGGTCATGGCTCAACCAATCAAATGGTCGCTGCCGGGGTAAATCCAGCCAGTGTAAATCACGTGTTTCTGTCGCATTTACATTACGACCATATTGCTGATTTTGCGTATTTTATGATCACAACTTGGATGGCAAATCGCCAAACCGCTCCAATTGTGGTTGGACCCGACGACACAAAGCATTTCGTCACAGCCCTCCTCGACCGCCATGAAGGCGCTTTTCGCAAGGACATTGAGGCGCGTGTTCAATACAAACAACGTCAAGATAACTTCAACGCACTACAACCTGACGTGCGAGAGAAAGAACCGGGCGTGGTATTTGAGGATGACTACGTAAAGGTTTCAGCCTGTTACGTGGAACATATCCCCATGGAAATCTCGCCCTGCTTTGGGCTACGATTAGACAGCGTTGATGGGAAATCTGTTGTGTTTTCAGGAGACACTGCACCCTGTGATCGATTAATCGAGCTTGCGCAAGGGGCAGACCTTCTTATTCATGAATGTACATTTCCTCAGTCCGCTATAGACTTCCGTTCCAAAGCGGGCATAGGCACCTGGGCCCACACAAGCCCTACCGATCTTGGCGAAATCGCGGTTAAATCAAACGTAAAAAGCTTAGTCGCGACGCATTTTGGTCATTTCGATTCCTCGCGTCCTGTCGTCAAGGAATTGATGACCAACCACATGCCAGTGGACCGAATGGGTACTGAGATGATGGAAGAGATGGTTATCGATATCAGAAAAAATTGGAAAGGCGACTTGCGCATGGCTCATGACCTAATGCGCATCGACCTCTAATAGGTATAGAAGCCCACTCGTTAACCCCACAATAAAAGGTCCTTGAACGAGAGGCGTGAGTTGTGGTGCGCGTATTTCCTGATTAAACTCCCCGTAAGATTAAAGAATTGCATAAAAGACAGGGAACAAATGTGGAAGCCTTAGGAAAAGCGCATCTGCAGCTATTAATACTGCTGAAAAATATAGCGAGCGTTATTATCTTTATTAGCTTCGTCCTGATAGTGCTGGACGTTGCCCTCATTATGTTTGGCTATTCGGGCAGGGAAGCCACGATGGGCCTGGTTGAATACGGCCTTCTTTGGTTCACTATGCTCGCGGCCCCTTGGTTAGCTCGGATTAAGGGCCACGTCTATATCGACGCCCTAACCGAGTTCTTTAACCCGGCGGTCCAACAGGTCGCGGCGAAGCTCGCATACGTAGTGGCGATTGCCGGCGCATCCATTTCAGGCTGGTTTTCCGTAGACCTTTGGTGGGAAGCGTATTCAACCGGAATGATTGACGAACGTGGCGTCGAATTGATGCAGTGGTGGTTGTATGCCCCTATGCCAATTGGGTTTTTTCTCGTGGCAATAGAATTTCTCCGATATTTAATAGGCATAGACGACATGTACGGCAGCCGAACCGAAGTAAAAGAGGGTATGTGAGATGGAGTGGTATTGGGCCTTTGCCCTCTTACTGGGGATGGTTATCAGCTTTATGGCGCTGGGCGTCCCGGTCGCGTTTGCGTTTATTGCAACCAACTTTATAGCGGTCTCGATCTTCGCGGGTACCGACGGACTAATTCAAGTAGCGGATAACGCAACCCAACTTATAACCAGATTTACACTTGGGCCGGTTCCCATGTTCATACTCATGGGGTCGATTTTCTTTCATACAGGTTTGGCAGTTAAGGTTTTTGATGGCCTTGACGCTATTTTCGGTCGGCTGCCGGGGCGTCTTTGTTATCTCACAGTGGCCGGGGGATCAATTTTTTCGACCCTAACCGGTTCGTCGATGGCCAACACAGCTATGTTGGGCTCCCTCATGGTTCCGGAAATGCAACGACGGGGATATAACAAGCAAATGTCGATGGGCCCGATCTTGGGTACCGGCGGCCTCGCGATGATAATTCCACCGTCTGCGCTTGGCGTCCTTCTCGCCGCGATCGCGGAGATTGACGTGGGCCGGCTCCTGGTAGCGGGCTTTCTTCCAGGCTTCGTCCTAGCCGCTCTATACGCCTCTATGATCACGCTACAGTTGCTGCGTAATCCCGGAGCTGCTCCAGCATATGACGTACCTCCAATGAGTATGATGACCCGGATACGAATGGTCACCACGAACATTCTCCCCATGGGTCTCGTCATATTTATGGTTATCGGCTTTATCGTTCTTGGCATTGCGACGCCAACCGAGGCCGCCGCATGCGGGGTATTCGGAGTAATGGTTCTGGCCGGTGCATTTAAGGCGCTTACATTCAAATCCGTCACAATATCGCTTGAGGCAACTGTAAAAGTCGCCGCAATGGTTTTCTTTATCATTATGAACTCCACCGTCTTCAGCCAAATGCTTGCTTTCTCAGGAGCGAGCAAGGGACTGATCGAGTGGGTGACGAGTTACGAATTACACAAATTCGCGATCCTGTTCCTGATGTTCTGCGTTCTTATACTTCTCGGAATGTTTATGGATGCGACGTCTATGATGTTAATAACGGTGCCAATATTCTTTCCGCTGGCAAGTGCTCTCGGCTTCGATTTAATTTGGTATGGATTGTTCGTTTTAATAACCATCGAAATGGCGGGGACCACTCCCCCATTTGGATTGCTGCTCTACGTTATGCTGGGGGTTGCACCCAAGGGAACTACTCTCTTTGACGTCGCTAAGGCCGCGTTCCCGTTCCTTGTTTGTGACGCAATTCTCATCCTAATATTGGTGGCATACCCAAACCTGGCTCTTTGGTTGCCAAGTTTAATGTGAACAGACTACAAAAAAAGCGCCACCCGAACCGGGTGACGCTCTTTTGTCTCGGAATGCTGCCTATTTACTGACAGTCATTAATGCCTTCATTTTCTGGAAATCTTCTAAGTACTTATACTTTTCTGCAGTTTTCCAATTAGCGCTTATAATTGTGTTGATATATACCTTGGCGATGTCTGGCGGAAGCATCATCCGCTGGACGCCTTCCTTGTAAACCTTCGCATTATCGATCTTAGCGAGCTTTTCGAGCATCGGACCAGAATTATTTTCATAGTGCAAGCCGGCGGCTATGATCTGATCGCGTGCCTTCTTCGGCAATTTGTCAAACCTGGTTTTGTTCATGGTCGCCATTGTAGTTGACCGGAAAAAACCTGGCTCAATGCGCCACTTAATGAAACGCTGCCACCCACGAAACGCCACGCCGCCCTCGGGCCACGCAAGACCGTCGACTGTGCCGCGTTCAAGAGCTGTATATACCTCCGCTGGCGAGATGTTTTTGGTAGTCGCACCCATCGCCTTAAGGAAAGGTGTGTAAAGAGCAGTCGTCCGCATCTTAACACCCTTGAGGTTAAGACCCGTGACCTTACTTAACTTAGGTTTATCTTTCATCCAAAGGTAGAATGAATTGAACCCATAAAAGTTTCCCCAACCGAGAATTACGGCATTGAGTTTTTTAGCCCAAGCCCTCGACATAATGTCAAAAGCACCGTTTTTGCGCCACGTTGATGAAGGCACGGGCGCAATACCGTGCAGTCGCGCTTCCGCTACGATACCCGCGTAGTACGTGCAGGGCGACATGATGATATCGATAAGACCGCGTTTCATTGCGGGGCCTTGTTTACGGTTTGGTGTCACCTCGGGACCGCCCAAGTAGTTAAGCTTTACCAAACTTTCGTCTTCTTTCATTTTATCTACGAAGAGTCGCAGAAAGGCGGTGCTTTGGTCATGCTTTGTGCCCAAAGCCGTAGTCACCTTAAGAACCTCCGCCGATTGTGCGGGCACAGAGATCGCTAGTGCGGTCACTGCGGCCACGGCAGTCGCGGTTAGTTTACCAAACGTAAATTTCATGGTTTTTATCCTCCCAATCATGATTGCGTTGGTTATTTTACTGTTCTCGCGGACGCTTTTGAATTAGGTCTACCTAACGCTTATACATCCGAACGCCGGCACATATTAGCAGCGATATCTTATACTGTAACCCATTTGCTTCGTGTAATAAGTAAAGTACTTTATTTTTTTATGTCGAGAGTTCATGCAACTTAGGACGCAGTTCCATAACACCCGATCAACCTGACCAATCTGCCCGCGGTTGGATAATCGTGGGCGCCTTATTCTTGATGCTGAGTATTGTCATTACAGCACGCAATAGTATCGGGCTCATGATGCCGTTCTGGGAAAAAGATCTGGGCTGGTCGATAAAATCCGTATCAACAGCGGGCGCCATCATGATGGTGGTCATGGCACTGGCAGCGCCCGTCATTGGGAGCATTATCGATCGGCTCGGATCGCGAGTGATATACGCGATGGGAATGACGGTCATTGGATTAGTTTTTATCTTGTGCGCGTTAATGACAGAGAAATGGCACCTTATTCTACTTTTCAGCCTTGTAGGCGGCGTGGCGTTTGCTGCAATGTCCCCGTCCCTCGTCTCCGCAACTATCGCACATCATTTCCATCGGCGGCTTGGTCTGGCGACGAGCATCGCCACTTCGGGGAGCACAGGTGGTCAATTTCTCATCATGCCGGGCCTCGCCCTACTCGTTGACTGGCTCGCTTGGCGCAACAGTCTTCTAATAGCAGGACTGACCATCCTCGTGACAGCTATTGCCGTCTACGCACTGATCGGAAAGGAGCCAGTACGCGAACAGCGTACGAAGGCCAAGGACGCCTCTTCAAGCGTCAAAACCACACTTTCTGCACTCTCAAAGATGCCTGTCTTCTGGTTGCTTGGAGCCGGGTTTTTTATTTGTGGCTTCACGACGGCTGGAACAATAAAAATACACTTGATCCCCTACGCGGTAAGTTGCGGGTTTCCACCGATAGAAAGTGCGACAGCATACGGCGTTCTCTCGCTATTTAGCCTTGTGGGAATGATATGCTACGGGTGGCTTTCAGA
>CAZOHS010000090.1:0-6444 GCA_964579285.1 uncultured Rhodospirillaceae bacterium
AATCGGGCGCGTGAAAATCCTTTTTAGCCCCGTCCGCAAATTCCCATGCCCGTATGAGGAATTTCTGGCAACAAAGACTTAAAGTTTCTCTGCCAGCCATCCGTTTGACCATATGGCTTATCGGATTGAATTGATTTAAATTCTGTGACTGAGCAATGGAAACACTCGAAAATGTAAGCAGCGGCTTTCCAATCACTACCTGTCCGCTGATCGTCAACGTAAAAGTAACGCCTAACCCCGCAACCGCTGCAATCCTGTGTATATACGGACGGACGTGTCGCAAAAACTTAATCATATACTCTCCCTTATTCCCAACATGTAACACAGGCAGTTACGACCAAATTTTCTAAAATCTCCCACAGTCTGGTTTTTCAGCATTTTACGGTAAATAATGTCTAATCACTCAATCAACAAGGTTGAAATTCAGTGGTTACGAACACTTCACCCGAAACAACCTGCAGGCTCCAAATTAAAAACACGTTTATGTCCGCCACTGTAACGTTGCTTTTTGTAAAGGATTGACGAATTGGCTGCCAGCCCTGGCCGATCTATCCCACTCGTTTTTGATCTTGAAATACCACATAGCTTGTTGGTCGGGTTCTCCATTCAACCTCAGTGCAGGTTGCCACCGTAGCCCCCGGGCCTGTTTCTCAAAAATTGCTTGGTCTTGTGCGAGAAAGCACTTTACGAATGGCCAAACGACCGGTTTTACAAATGTTAACCATGGCATCGACCACCACATAAGATGAGTGGTCAAAGTAGTATTTTCGTTAATTGGCGTGCAAGCCGTCATCCCGCAATAATAATTTCGACCAGCACGGATACGCTCGATGCGAACCCCCGGCAATGCGAAGGTAATATCGACTTCAGGCGAACGACCAACCATCCGGTATAAAGTTGAATTTTTTGCTGCGTCGTGGGCCGTCATTTTGAAACCAAGCGATGTGGGTTCAAAATGCTTTATTTTAGAGTGTCTTTTAGCAGGCCTGCGCCACCACCACGATTCGTGCACGTGGGGTGTATGTGCTGGATCCACAAGACCCACCACAGCGTGATCAATATTAACGGGAAACCGCAGTGCGTGCGCAATTCGCGGATATGTGTCTGCCACATCAGGTATTACAGGATGGGGCGTATCAGCTCCATCGCCTTCACCAAACCAGAACCAAATGACGCCTTGGGCTTCTCTTAATTGAAACGCTTTAGTCTCAATTTTATCAAGACTTACGGTATCTTGTTCGGAAAGGGCAGGAATCCCAGTGCATTGTCCTTTGATGTTGAAGGTCCAGCCATGATAACAGCACTCCAGCTCCTCGCCACATATTCTGCCCTCAGACAACGGCACCCCCCGGTGAGGACACAAATCACGAAGCGCAAAAACTTGTCCGCTGGTAGTTCTTCCAAATACCATGGGTTCACCGCAAAGTTCACGATGCACAAGTTTACCGACCGGCAGGTCAGAAGACACAAGTCCGAAATACCAGATATTCGATAGCACTAAAAAATAGCCTAAAATTAAGTGAGCATGTCGAGCTGGTCCTGACTAAGATTGCCAGGCACAATTGTTATGGGTATTGGGAATTTTCCTGACATTCTGCCGCCAATTGAACTAACGAGAGGACCGGGTCCTTTTTTATCCGTCCCTGCGCCAAGGACAAGTATAGAAATACGAGGTTCCTCCTCTATCAATGACAAGATCGTCTCAGCGGGTTTCCCCTCCCGGACATAAAGTATAGGTGTCTCTCCGGTCCAGCCCTGAACTTGCGATGAATACTGTTTAAGAAAATCTTGTGCTTCTTCAAGACCCTCTTGCCGCATCTTTTCTTCAACGGACATCCAATGTTGAAATTCCGCGGGCTCCAAAATATAAAGCAAACCAAGTGAACCGCCGGCCCGCATTGTGCGCCTAGCTGAAAAATAAATAGCATTTCTGCACTCCGTGGTGTTGTCAACAACGCACAAAAAAATGCGATCTGTGCGGCCGCTTCCCCGCGATAGTTCGCGATTAACGGTATTGTCACCTTCGGGTTCTGACAAAATATTTTCTGTGCTCATAATCAAGCCTTTCTGAAAACCACCCCGGCCAACCACCCAGCTATCAAGGCAATTAGTATAGCAGTTGCGCCATACCATGGCGCTTGTTCATGAGCAAAATTAAAGATTTTTGCTTCTAAACCCGCCTTCTTTACAGTGACCGGAGTAGTATCCTCGCGAACTAGTTCTCCATTCTTAAACAAATATACAGTGGCGAGATATTCGCCTATCGGCACATTAGCGGGGAAGGGAACAGTAGATCTGAATAAAACACCACGAACGAGTTTTATGTCGGAAACATCGCGGCTATATAAGTTTAGACGTTTTTTATTTCTAATAAGTGCCTTACGAAAGTTAACAATTTCGTTTATCGAATCCCTCGAATTTGAGGAAAGCTTGAGCCTCTTGAGGCCTAGTTGAAGGCGGTTTAAAACAGCAGGGGAGGCAATTTTGTCGAGCGCCTTTGAAGCTGACATCCAATAATAAGCAGGTGCGTCGTTAAAAATAATGGATTTTCCGTTAACCCACATCCCAGCCACCCGCTGTTTGCGACGAACAATTTCGTCACGCCGCGGCCCCACCACCTTAATAACCACGTCTCCATAGCCCTCGGTAGCACCAAATAGAAGCAGTTGGGCCCCCGTAAAACCTGTCGTGATAGCAACTTCTTTACTTGAAAGATCAGCTACCAATCGTTGGGCTTTCGCCAAAGGCGTATACGAAAAGGCAGCCACCAACATTGTGAGAATAAACATTTTCATCAATGCCGTGGCCCCAAACCAAGTAGGTATATATCCTCGGGTGACGCAAATAGAGACCACGCCACTCCTGCACAGACACCAAGAACAATAATCCCCAGCGCAACACGAACCTCTTCGCCTCGAAGACGCGCGCCCGCGCGAACACCAAATTGAGCACCGATAACGCTCCCAACAACCAATAACATAGCCAGCACTATATCCACGGTCTGATTGTTAACCGACTGCAAAAATGTGACGTTAGCTGTCACAAAAACAATCTGGAATAATGAAGTGCCCACCACTACAGAGGTAGGCATACCCAGCAAATAAATCATCGCAGGAACCATAACAAAACCGCCGCCAACACCCATTATCGCGGCTAAAACCCCCACAAAAATACCAATGCTAAGAGGCAACAGAGCACTTATATAAAGCTTGGACCGTCTAAACCTCATTTTAAACGGGAGGCCGTGCAGCCAGTTGTGATAATGCAGCTTGCGTTTGGGCGCCTTGGGATTGCGTGCTCGGAACCATGACCGAACGCTCTCAACAACCATTAAGGTCCCAATTATACCTAAAAAAAGTACGTATGAAGCGGAAATAACAAAGTCAATTTGACCAATGCCACGAAGAAAGGTGAACAACCAAACACCTAGCGATGAGCCGATCAGTCCTCCAATTAGGAGTATAAAACCCATTTTTACATCGACATTACCCCGCCTCCAGTGTGCGAGCGCTCCAGAAACGGAAGCGGCTACCACCTGGTTTGCCTCGGTGCCAACCGCCACAGCGGGCGGCACCCCTATAAAAATTAGGAGCGGCGTCATAAGAAAACCACCTCCAACGCCAAACATACCCGAGAGGAAACCAACCATACCGCCCAACCCCAAAAGTAACAGCGCATCAAGCGAAATTTCCGCGATTGGCAGGTAAATCTGCATAGAAAAACGTTAACCTTTTTAGTTTGCTAATCGTTGGCGTGACGCTTTGGAGAGCACACCCACGAATTAGTTCTATTCATTTATCAATGTATAAAGCCCACGATTTCATTAATTTCTCGTAAAATAGGTTCAGCAATTGCATGGGCACGTTCCGCCCCTTTAGCCAATATCCGGTCAATATTATCAGGGTCAGCCATTAAACGCCTCATTTCATCCGAAATTGGGCCAAGTTTATAGATGGCAAGATCAGCAAGGGCCGGTTTGAAGTCTCCAAAACCCCGCCCACCAAACTCCGCGAGAACATCTGTCGAGGTTCGCCCGTCCAATGCTGCGTAAATACCCACGAGGTTTGCCGCCTCTGGGCGCCCCTCCAATCCAGCGGGTTCCGAGGGTAATACATCAGAATCTGTCTTAGCGCGGCGAAATTTCTTTGAAATCTCTTCAGCACTGTCGGAAAAAGTAATCCGCGTTAAATCGGAAGGATCCGATTTTGACATTTTTTTTGTACCATCTCGCAAATTCATAACGCGCGTTGCCTCCCCTAATATAAGCGGCTCCACAGGAACAAAAAATTCCACACCAAAATCGTTGTTGAATTTTTGTGCTATATCTCGGGTAAGTTCTAAGTGCTGTTTTTGATCTTCACCGACCGGTACATGGGTCGCCTTATAAGCTAAGATATCGGCCGCCATTAAATTGGGGTACGCGTACAAACCCACTGATGCATTTTCGCGTTTACTACCCGCCTTTTCTTTGAACTGGGTCATCCTATTCAACCATCCGAGTCGCGCGACACAGTTAAAAATCCATGCAAGTTGGGCGTGAACGGCGACTTGGCTTTGGTTAAAAATAATACTTTGATCGGGGTTAATGCCGGCCGCGATAAATGCTGCAGTGACTTCTCTAGTGTTGGCTGCAAGTTCTTTGGGATCCTGCCAAACTGTAATAGCATGCAAATCTACTACACAATATATACAAGAGTTGTCTTCCTGTAGCGCAACAAAATTCCGGATCGCACCTAAGTAGTTTCCAAGGTGAAGATTGCCAGTCGGTTGCACGCCCGAAAAGATACGATCCATAGCGCGTTCCCTTGATTGCAGATTGCGCGCGGTTATCGCCTTAACGCGCGGAGCGGTCAAGCATCTGCTTTAAATCGGACAATTTAGCTGCACCAAATAGGATTACAGCCCCAGAAAAAACAAAAATACCACTTCCAACTATGACTGCTAAGGAAAACCATTGCCACCATCCATTTTGGGCGCCTAAATGTGCCATGGCCGAGACACTAATTTCCACCACAACAACCATTAATCCAACTGCTAAAAGTACCCGAGGCACGACCTTTTTTAGCCGAACGTCAACTTCAAAATGACCACGCCGGATAAGTATAAATAGAAGTAGAAAGGCATTTATCCAAGCGGATATAGCCGTCGCCAGGGCAATCCCCACATGCAAGAACGGTCCCATAAGAAGTAAATTCAGGCCCAAATTCAGAGCAACACAAAACGCACCTACTTTCACTGGTGTAACCGTATCCTCTCGAGCAAAAAACCCTGGCCCTAGGGTCTTTATTAACACATAGGCCGGAAGACCCGCGGCATAAGCAATTAGCGCTTTAGCCGTGGCAAATGTTTCAACGTCTGAAAATTCACCTCGCTCAAAAAGCGTACTTATTATGGTCATTGGAATTATCATTAACGCGGCTGCGGCGGGGAACGTCAACAACAGCGCATATTCTATTCCACGATTTAAATTATATAGAGCAGCAACGGGATTATTTTCTCTTATCTGTCTAGTTAGCAATGGTAATAACGCTGTGCCAATTGCAACCCCTACAATACCCAGAGGTAATTGGCACACCCGATCGGCAAAATATAAGAAAGAAATAGAACCACGTGGCAATAAAGAAGCGATAACGATATCAAGAAGCAAATTAATTTGAATAACACCCGCGCCAATAACGCCGGGTAACATTAGGGCGAGAAAACGCTTCACTCGATGTGTTAAACGCGGAAACAACAAGCGTGGCTTGAAACCCTCCCGGTGGCACGCAATGATCAACCATAAAAACTGCCCAATACCTGCAGCCGCGACGCCCCAGGCTAATGCTTGGCCGCCTGCTTCGGCCGTGGAGGAAAAAGCCAGTAGCGCTAGGATCAAGCAAAGGTTGAGAATAATGGGTGCTGCGGCCACCGAAGCAAATCGGTTTAGGGCGTTCAGAACACCACCTAGCTGAGAAACAATCGAGATAAATAGTAGATATGGAAAAGTAACTTGAGCCATCGCAATCGCAAGGTTTAAACGCTCTGGATCGGAGACAAAGCCGGGGGCAAGAATGATCATTACCCAGGGCATCGCTATTTGAAGCGCCGTAACAAAGAAAACAAGCGATATTACAAGTAATGCGAGCACCTCCTCAGCAAAGGCCGTCGCCTGTTCTTTGCCACCTTCAGCCATATGACGTGTAAAAAGAGGTACGAAAGCCGCGTTAAAGGCTCCTTCGGCAAAAAGGCGGCGAAAAAAATTGGGTAGTTTAAACGCTACAAAAAAAGCATCAGCGACAGGTCCCGCCCCTAAAAACGCTGCAATAAGGATATCGCGAATGAAGCCGAGGATTCGACTTATTAGTGTGTAACCACCGACAGTTGCTATTGAACGCATCAAGGGCATGGTTACAACGTTTTTATTCCATCCATTTTGATCAAAGGAACAAGCTAATCCTCTTGGGG
>CAZOHS010000090.1:6544-10500 GCA_964579285.1 uncultured Rhodospirillaceae bacterium
TTAGGCCGAACACATCCTTAACATAAAAAACGTCAACCGCTTTTTCACCAAAAGTAGTAATGTGTGCCGATCCTATTTGCAGATTAAGCGCTGAAATCGCCCGTGTTAAGTCATACAAGAAACCTGACCTATCACGTCCATTCACTTCTATTACTGTATGCGTAAGGCTTGCATCGTTATCAATTATGACCCGAGGGGCAACCTTGAATACCCTCGCACGCCTAGATAACTGTCTGCTCTTTTTTAATTCCTCTTTCGGCCGTAACTGGCCCAACAAAGTCTGTTCAATACGCGTATGAAGGCGGGTCAAATTTTCGCTGCCATCAAATACTCCGCCATTATCGTCTTGCACCCAAAACGTATCAAGCGCCATACCATCAGTCGTGGTGAATATCTTCGCGTCGACGATGTTGGCTCCTGTTATCGCCATCGCACCTGCAATGCGGGAAAACAAACCGGAATGATCTAGCGCAAAAATTGTCACTTCGGTAACACCCTTAGACAAATCAACCTTACTCTTTATGGTTAACCTCGCCGAATTAGAGTCAGCCTCGTGTGCTATCCGCGCGTGTCGGGCATGGGTGTCAGCATCAAATGAGAGCCAATACGAGGGATAACCGCGGGTAATATGAGTACTAATTGCTTCTGCAGGTAGATCACCCAAAAATTGGCCCATATGGTCCTTAGCGCGTTCAATCCTACTTTCTCTGGCACTCGTAGAATGGCCCCCCGCCAGTCGTTCGCTTGCCGCCTCAAATAGATCCCCGAGAAGGGTTGCTTTCCAGGTATTCCAGACATTAGGTCCAACCGCCCTAATATCCGCTGCGGTTAGGACCAACAATAATCTTAAACGTTCTATAGATTGTACTAACTCACAAAAGTCGTCGATAGTTTGAGGGTCGTCGATATCTCTGCGAAAAGCAGTATTACTCATAAGGAGATGATACCGAACCAACCATACTACAGTATCGGTTTCCTCCTCCGTAAGACCAAAGCGCGGGCAAAGCGCCAAAGCCACGTCGCCACCAAGGACAGAATGATCGCCCCCCCGGCCCTTCGCAATATCGTGTAGGAGCAAAGCCACATATAAAGCTCGACGAGACTGGATCTGCTGCAAGGTTCTGGTCGGGACCGGCATGTCCTCCGCAAAAAACCCATTCTCAATTTTGTGCAGTACTCCGATCGCCAAAATCGTGTGCTCGTCGACAGTATACACATGGTACATATCGTGTTGCATTTGAGCAACAACGCGCCCAAAATCGGGGACAAAGCGCCCGAAGACACCAGCTTCGTTAAGCCGACGGAGCGTCGTTTCCGGATCCTTATCAGAGGTCAACATTTCAACAAAAAGACGATTGGCGGCTGTGTCTTCCCGAATTCTATCAATAGCACTGAGATTCCGAGTAATAGCCCGAAGTGCTTTTGGATGAATATCGAGACCTTCTATTTGGGCGGTATGAAAAATCTGCAGGATTCTTATAGGATCTGTTTCCAATTGAACCCCGTCCATTGTTAGTCGGCTACCTTCAACAACGAACTCGTCGACAGTCCGCCGAAAAATCCCGATGGAAGAAAGTCTAAAGCGTGGCTTGCGTTGGTGTTCAGCTTCAAGTGCTGCACAGAATATTCGCGTAAGGTCGCCGATCTCTTTTGCTACCAAATAGTAGTGCTTCATAAATCTTTCAACACCGCGAGCAGTAGTGCGATCTCGGTAACCCAGTAATTCAGCTATTTTTGGCTGTAAATCGAAAGTCAATCGATCCTCACCCCGGTTTGTGAGGTAATGCAAATGGCAGCGTACGTCCCACATAAAACGATGCGCACTACTAAAACGTTTGGATTCTTTGGTTGTCAGAACCCCCCTATCCACCAGGTTTTCAACAGCATCAACCTTGTAGAGGTGTTTGGCAATCCAATAGAGGGTCTGTAAGTCGCGGAGGCCACCCTTACCCTCCTTAATATTAGGCTCAAGCACGTACCTTGAACCACCCATCTTTTGGTGCCTTGCATCACGTTCCGCAAGCTTTTCTTCAACAAACTTCAGGGTGCTTCCATCTACCGCATCTCTATAAAATCTTCGTCGCAACTCACTAAATAGCTTTTTCTCTCCCCAAATATAACGAGCTTCCAACAGCGCTGTTCTAATTGTAATATCAGAGTTAGACATCCGCACACATTCATCGATGGACCGGGTGGCGTGTCCCACTTTAAGTTTCAAGTCCCACAACATGTACAAAATATATTCTATCACTTGTTCCTGACGGGGCGTCTCTTTGTACGGCAACAAAAATAATAGATCGACATCAGAGAAAGGGGCTAACTCACCCCGCCCATAACCTCCTACAGCGCAGACAGACAGCCTTTCTCCCTCCGTAGGATTGGCTGCCGGATAAACGTGATCCGTTGCGAAAGTATAAATTGCCCGGACAAGTTGATCGTTTAGAAAAGACAGCGCTTCGGCAACTTGTTCACCTGTTGCCTCGCCGTCCCTAAAACGTCGACGCACTTCTGACTGACCCTGCTTTAAAGCTTTATTTAAAATAACATAAAAATCTTGACGAATTTCTTTCGGGCTTTGCCCAGCGGACATCAGACTATCCACGTCACCTATAATTTTAGCGCGGTCAATGATTTGGCGTTGTTTAAAAATCGAGGGCATTGCTTCGCCTTTGCATCAAGATCGAGGACTAATATAAACTATCCTTTCTAATAATCCGACCATGCTTTAATCAGTGAATAATTCCTTTAATTGATATAACAGATTGAGCGCTTCCCGGGGCGATAATGCGTCGGGATTTACATCACAAAGTACCTTCTCGACCGCTGACTGCTTAGTAGGGGGGGGCAACGACGGCTTAACCGAAAATAGTGGTAAATTATCTGATAGTTTTCCTAATCCTCCCGACTGATCTTCCTCCTCTAAAATTTTCAAAACTTCCCGAGAGCGAGCAATCACACTAGGTGGCAAACCCGCCAACTTAGCGACGTGAATCCCGTATGAGCGGTCGGCTACGCCAGTGGCAACTTCGTGTAAAAAAATCACATCCCCTTTCCATTCCTTAACACGCATCGTGTAGCAGGCCATTGCCTCTAAGCGGGCAGTCAGGGACGTAAGTTCCTGAAAATGCGTTGCAAACAAAGTTCTACAGCCATTCACTTCGTGCAAGTGTTCGAGCGTTGCCCAGGCGATTGATAAGCCGTCAAATGTAGCTGTGCCCCGACCGATTTCATCCAAAATAACCAACGACCGATTAGTAGCCTGGTTCAAAATCGTTGCCGTTTCCACCATCTCCACCATGAAAGTGGACCGGCCGCGCGCGAGGTCATCAGAGGCACCCACGCGGCTGAATAGCCTATCAACAACCCCGATGTGAGCATTCTCCGCCGGAACAAACGACCCAATTTGGGCGAGTATAGCCATGAGAGCATTTTGCCTTAGGAACGTTGATTTTCCAGCCATATTAGGACCGGTGAGCAACCAAAGTTTCTGAGTGTCGGTAAAAAAACAGTCATTTGATACAAACTCACCCACTTGGGTTCCAAAAACCGCAGTCTCCACAACGGGGTGGCGTCCGCCGGTAATAGCAAATGTATGGCTGTCATCAACAGTCGGACAAACATACGAATTTTCACTTGCCAACAAGGCCAGCGCCGCAGACACGTCGAGGACGGCGAGGCTGCGTGCTACCATTGTGATTTCTTGCCCCTGTTCAAGGACTCTATCTACTAACTTAACAAACAACTCATTTTCAAGTGCAAGGGCGCGCTCGCCAGCCTGTGCCAGACGCCCCTGCAATTCCCCCAATTCCACCGTGGTAAAACGTTGAGAATTCGTGAGAGTTTGACGATGAATGAATATACTGTCAGTTGAGGTTGGCATATTTGCCGATTGGGCCGTTGTAACTTCAACAAAATAACCCAACACATTGTTGTGACGAATCTTTAAAGATGAAATC
>CAZOHS010000091.1:0-10460 GCA_964579285.1 uncultured Rhodospirillaceae bacterium
CAACTTCACCTCGTTGGTCGACTTAAAGACTTGATTAATCGTTCAGGCTTTAATGTATACCCCGCAGAAGTTGAAGGTGTGCTTAATTCGTATCCCGGTGTATTGCAATCGGCTGTCGTAGGTCGAAAAGTGCCAGGTAACGAAGAAGTTATCGCATTTATCGAGCCCACAACGGGTGCACAAATTGACGTTGAGGATCTTGCAGATTTTGTGGCTGAAAGGCTCGCTCCATATAAAAAACCCAAACGGATCGAATTACTGTCGCGACTGCCTGTTGGTCCCACTGGTAAGATTTCAAAAATAGAGTTGCGGGCTCTCGCGGAATAGCTTGGCTTTTACATTTCTAGAAGAGGTTTATTAAGATATGAAATACATGTCCGAAGAAAGGTTCAATTATGTCTAAACGTGTTTATCGTGACTACGACGCCGACGCTCTCTATGCGCAGTATAATAATCGAGCACAAATTTCTGAGGATGCATTAGCTGCCATTAAGGATGACCAAAACACTCGATCACAACACTACAGATCCAACGCATCCCGCAAATATTTGGATGTTGCCTACGGTGCACATTCGCGGGAAAGGTTAGATGTTTTTTTACCAGAAAAAGACGACGCCCCTTTGTTCGCGTTTATCCATGGCGGCTATTGGCAATGGAATGACAAAGAAGGTTTTGAATTTCTGGCCAAGGAATTCAATTTGGCGGGCGCTGCGTTTGCCAACATAGAATATGCTCTTTGCCCTCATGTAACTTTGGCGGAATTGACAAATCAGTGTCGTCGCGCACTCTCGCACTTATGGCAAGAGGCAGCCCGCTATGGCTATGATCGGGATAGGATCGTTGTTTCTGGGCATTCTGCCGGCGGGCATCTCACTGCAATGATGCTCGTGACCGACTGGCCCACCTTCGATTCTCGGATGCCAGAATCGCCAGTGAACGCCGCACTTCCGATCAGCGGAATATATGACCTGGAGCCGGTCAGGTTGGTACCATTAAATGAAGCAGTACGGCTTAAGGAAGATGATGTGCCGGGCTTAAGCCCGATGTTTATTCCAGCGACGAACAAATGCCGCGTAGTTATTGCCTATGGCGGTGCCGAATATGATGAGTTTCATCGCCAATCGAAAGATTTGGCCGCTGAATGGAATAAGCAAGGTCTCTCCGCTTCGGCCCTTGAGCTTCCCGGGCGCGATCATTTTACCGCGCTGAGCGCTCTGGCAGAGCCCGACCACCCATTATTTGGTGAAGCGATGAAGCTTTTAAACGCTGTATGAAGGGACAGCCTCCCCTTCAATATGCAGTACCCCAAAAAAGGAAGCTCGCTTGGCGCGAATGCGGTGAAGGACCGGCCTTAGTGTTCGTACATGGAATGGGGGGTAATTCCAGAAACTGGAAAACCCAATATCAACACTTTTCTAGCAGGTTTCGGGTTATCGGTTGGGATGCGCCAGGGTATGGCGGCTCGGATGATTGGGATACGGATCAACCAAGGGTCAAGGATTATGTTGAGGAAATACTAACTCTTCTAAATATTTTGGGTGTTGAAAAAGCCCATTTGGTTGGTCATTCCTTCGGAGGTACGTTGATGCCCGCGTTTAAAAAGAAGTATCCAGATCGCGTTGAATCGATGGTCTTAGCCCAACCAGTTATAGGTTCAGGACTGTTTGGACCCATAGGGCTGGATCAGATCATACAAGGGCGGGAGAGATTGCTAAAAAGTATGGGCGCTGAGAAGTTTTCGAAGCTCCATGCGCCTAAATCAGTTGCCGTAAATGCTGATGCTCAAACAATAAAAAAGGCAATTGAGGTGACCAGTTGGATGAGGCCGACAGGTTATCTCGCCCAATGGCGTGCTATGGCTCACGCAAATATTTTTGAAGAAATACCCCAAGAGCCTGGACCAACAACCGTCGTCCTGGGCACTGAAGATAAAACGGCATCAAGAGAAGTCGTAACACAGATCTTGGAGGTAATATCGGGGGCCCGCCTCGCCGAGTTACAAGACGTCGGTCATATGATCTACATCGAGCATCCAAGCCGTTTTAATAAGGTTCTTGAAGAGCATCTTACGAAATTATGATGCGAGCCTTTTCATTATATTGTTCTTTCGTTCTGTAGATCTTCAAAACTAACGATGAGAGAGCTGTTACGGAATAGCCCGATTACTCGTTAATAATAGGATTGCGAAGGATACCGATTTTATCAAGTTCGATCTCGACAGTGTCCCCGCCTTTCATAAATACTGGCGGGTCTCTGTATACGCCAACGCCGCCGGTTGTTCCTGTCACGATCACGTCCCCCGGGACCAATTCTGTTACTGTGGTGAGGTAGTGAATAAGCTGATTAACGTTAAAAAGGAGATCGTCTGTCGTCGCTCGCTGCAGTTCTTCCCCATTTAACCTTGTCATAAGCGTTAAAGCGGCGGGATCCGGTATCTCGTCGGCGGTTACCATCCACGGGCCAAACGCACCAGAGTGATAAAAAGTTTTACCCGGGCCAAACTGGCTTGTATGCCTTTGATAATCGCGAATGGAACCGTCGTTATAACACGCATATCCGGCTATGACGGACAAAGCGTCTTCTTCTGACACGTGACGACACGTTTTTCCTATGATTACCGCCATTTCACCCTCGTAATCAAAGCGATCGGATACTTTCGGTTTAACCATCGCTTGACCATGGCCAACCTGTGAATTAGCGAATCTGGTGAAAATCATTGGCCATTCAGGGAGGTCTCGACCTCCTTCTAGGACGTGACTTCGGTAATTTAAGCCCACACAAAATATTTTGTCAGGATTTGGGATCACCGGAAGAAACTCGATATCGTCTAAACTATAGTCCGGACTTTTATTTGCACTTGCCTCCGCAATTATATCGATTGCGCCTGCCTCGATAGCACTGCGAAGCGTTTGGGGTCCACCTGCTATTGGTTGCGCGTCGATAACACCTGTTTCGGTAACTACTCCGAAAGATTCAGCGCCGTTTACAGAATAAGTTGCAAGTCTCATGACACCCTCCGGTTTGGTAATAACGCATCAATAACGGTTGCGCCGCGTTATGCAAGTGTCCAACATTGCGGAGCACCCCGTTGAGCGCGTAATATTATGCAAATACAAATTACCGGGAAGGGGAATATGGCAAAACTTCCGGAAATGAAACTCGCACACGTGGGTATTTGGGTACAAGATTTTGAGCGGATGAAGAACTTTTATGTTCGAATGTTTGGATTTGGTGTGGCGGATGAGGGGTTGCTAAATGGAAATAGCTACGCTTTCTTGTCGAGGGATCCCCGTGATCACCACCAAGTAGTTGTGGCGGAAGGGCGAAAACCCGAAACTGACCAGACGACTGTAAACCAAATTTCATTTAAGTGTGAAAATCTTGGCCAGCTGCGTCAGGTATACGAGGCCGTAACGACTGACGAAGATGTTCAAAAAGTTTTTGTCACGGACCATGGAAACGCCTGGTCTGTCTATTTTTTTGATCCTGAAGGCAATCGCCTGGAAGCCTTTTTGGACACGCCGTGGTACATCAACCAACCCCACCGACACGATTTAGATTTTTCGCTTTCTGATGAGGAAATATATACCCGTTCAGAAGCTCACGCCAAAGCCGATCCAACATTCCAGCCAATAGAAGATTGGCGCAAGGAATTTAAAACTAGGATACCCGCATAAAATTTTAAAAGAACAAAAATTAACTCCTTATTGTTTTTTGCAAAGACATCGTTTCTCAATTTATCGCTTAGGTAATGGAGACCTGGTGTGATTCCAAATACGCTTCCTGCGATTGATTTTGACCTTGGAACGACCGCCGATCTTCTAAGACACACGGTAGCGGAGTTTGCCCAATCGAGAATAGCGCCCCTAGCGACTGAGATTGATCGCTCGAACGATTTTCCTGTGGAGCTATGGCAGGAGATGGGCGCACTTGGACTACTTGGTCTAACTGTAGAACCCGAGGATGGTGGCGCGGGCATGGGTTATCTTGAGCATGTCGTTGCGATGGAGGAGATTAGTCGTGCGTCAGCCTCTGTTGGGTTATCCTACGGGGCGCACTCTAATCTCTGTGTAAACCAACTTAGGCGGAACGGGAGTGATGCACAAAAGCGTACCTATCTGCCAAAGCTGATTACGGGTGAGCATGTAGGTGCGCTTGCGATGTCTGAACCCAGTGCCGGGTCGGACGTTATATCTATGAAACTGAGGGCAGACCAAGTTTCTGGGGGCTTCCTACTAAACGGCAACAAGATGTGGATTACAAATGGCCCAGACGCCGATACGATTGTGGTTTATGCGAAAACAACCCCTGATGCAGGCTCGCGTGGAATTACAGCTTTTATCGTTGAGAAAGATTTTGACGGTTTTTCGGCGGCACAAAAGCTAGATAAACTCGGGATGCGAGGCTCAAATACTGGTGAACTCATATTTGAAGATTGTTTTGTTGCTGAAGAAAACATTCTCGGGGACATCGATAAGGGAGCAAGCGTACTTATGAGCGGCCTTGATTTTGAGCGGGCGGTTCTTTCCGGTGGTCCTTTAGGGATTATGCAGGCGTGCTTAGATATTGTTTTGCCGTACGTACATGATCGCGAGCAGTTTGGACAACCAATAGGAGAGTTTCAACTTGTTCAAGGCAAAGTTGCTGACATGTATACCAAGATGTGTGCATCGAAGGCGTACGTTTATGCAGTGGCTAAGGCGTGTGATCGCAATCGGACAACTCGGAAAGATGCTGCGGGTGCAATCCTCTATTCAGCGGAAAGGGCAACCGAAATAGCTCTCGATGCTGTGCAAATACTGGGTGGAAATGGGTATATTAATGACTACCCTACGGGCAGATTGCTTCGTGATGCCAAGTTATATGAAATAGGTGCGGGTACGTCGGAAATCCGGCGAATGTTAATTGGTCGAGAACTCTTTGAGGAAAGCCGCTAAATCATACTTTAGTATATGTGCTCTAATTGTTGACGCCCATCGCAATTGGGCTTTACATCGAAAAGCCTTCCGCGTGAACTACGTATATTAATGAACGTCTTAAAATGGTGCTTTCTATGTCCAAGCTCGTCTCCTCAATCAATCCAGCGTCTGATGAATTCAAGGCGAATGATGCCGCGATGTCCGCAATCATTGAAGACCTCAGGCTTGTCACCGCTAAGGCGCGCCTGGGTGGAGAGGAAGACGCGCGAAAACGCCACCAGGACCGCGGGAAAATGTTGGTCCGTGACCGAATTGATTCCTTGTTAGATCCGGGGTCACCCTTTCTCGAGTTATCGCCGTTAGCGGCCTACCAGGTTTATGAAGAGCGGGTCTCTGCAGCAGGTGTTGTAACGGGAGTTGGGCGTATCGAGGGTCGGGAATGTGTAGTTATAGCAAATGATGCAACGGTTAAAGGGGGTACGTATTTTCCCTTAACTGTAAAAAAGCATCTCCGAGCCCAAGAAATTGCCCGTGTTAATAACCTTCCGTGTCTTTACTTGGTAGACTCCGGGGGAGCAAATCTGCCCAATCAAGACGAGGTTTTTCCCGATCGAGAACACTTTGGTCGTATTTTCTTCAACCAAGCTACTATGTCCGCTGCAGGAATTCCTCAAATTGCAGCGGTGATGGGTTCGTGCACGGCTGGTGGAGCTTACGTACCTGCAATGTCAGACGAGAGTGTTATTGTTAAGGGACAAGGCACTATTTTTCTTGGAGGTCCACCACTGGTTAAAGCCGCAACTGGCGAGGTTGTTTCGGCAGAGGAGTTGGGGGGCGCTGACGTCCACACAAGGTTATCTGGTGTCGCCGACCATCTTGCAGATAGCGATGGTCACGCACTCGCCATCGTTAGGCGCTTAGTGCGCAATTTAAATACAAAACCGAGTGAAAACGTCGTAATCACCGATCCCCAGGAACCGGACTTTGATTCTGCTGAATTAAACGGGGTTATACCGGCGGATACCCGGAGACCATTCGATGTGCGAGAGGTCATTAATAGGTTGGTGGACGCATCGGAGTTTGACGAATTTAAGGCTCTATATGGCACGACGCTCATTTGTGGGTTTGCTCGGCTTCACGGAATGCCGGTGGGTATTATTGCAAATAACGGAGTTTTGTTTTCAGAATCTGCTTTGAAGGGCGCACATTTTATAGAGTTATGTTGCCAAAGGCGTATTCCATTGGTGTTTCTACAAAACATTACTGGTTTTATGGTTGGTCAGAGATACGAGGCGGGTGGAATTGCGAAGGACGGTGCAAAGTTGGTCACCGCAGTTGCTTGTGCGCGTGTGCCGAAGTTGACCGTAATAATTGGGGGTTCATTTGGTGCGGGGAACTATGGGATGTGCGGAAGGGCATACGACCCTCGTTTCTTATTCATGTGGCCAAATGCTCGTATTTCCGTAATGGGTGGGGAACAGGCGGCAAGTGTGCTTGCTACTGTTCGACGAGACCGTTTGGAAGAAAATGGGGACGTTTGGCCGGTGGAGGAAGAAGAAGACTTCAAGAAACCAATTCGCGCTAAATACGAGGCTGAGGGTCATCCATATTATGCGACAGCCCGCTTGTGGGATGACGGGATAATTGAGCCCGCGGAAACACGCAGGGTCTTAACTTTATGCTTATCCGCTGCGCTCAATAGGCCGATCGAAAAGACAAGTTTTGGTGTCTTTCGAATGTAATGTTTATTCTTGCTAAAATGGCACACACCCTGAGGATTTTCTGTTTTATGGGGCACGGTGCCGCATTCAGAAAATTCATTGTAACCTGTTAAAATGTTTAAAAAGGTCCTTATCGCAAATCGTGGGGAGATCGCCTGCCGAGTTGCGCGCACTTGTGGTCGTATGGGAATATCAACGGTTGCGGTCTATTCGTCTGCCGATCGGCGTGCCTTACATAAAGAAATGGCCGAAGAGGCGTATTGGATTGGTGCGGCACCATCGTCTGAAAGTTATTTGAATAAAGAATCGCTGTTAGCTGTTGCACGGGCATGCGGCGCAGACGCCGTTCATCCAGGGTTTGGGTTTCTTTCGGAGAACGCAGAATTTGCGGCGGCCTGCAATGACCAAGGTGTTAAGTTTATCGGTCCACCCACCCATGTAATAAAGCGGCTGGGCTCAAAATTAGAGGCGAAAGAATTTGTATCAAACGCAGGGATCTCTGTGTTACCGGGAAGCGTTAAACACAACGAAAGTAATACTTCGTTAGCCGCAATC
The DNA here is from genome assembly GCA_964579285.1 of uncultured Rhodospirillaceae bacterium. Taxonomy (GTDB): domain Bacteria; phylum Pseudomonadota; class Alphaproteobacteria; order MPNO01; family UBA830; genus JAYZQT01. The sequence continues at coordinate 7,196 of CAZOHS010000091.1, forward strand.
GCTGCGGAAATAGGCTTTCCGGTTATCGTTAAACCATCAGCTGGTGGTGGTGGCCGCGGAATGCGTATGGTACGTAAAACGAGAGAGTTAAAAGACGTATTGAATGGAGCGAGACGCGAGGCATTGTCGTCGTTCGGCGATGATAGTCTCCTAATAGAAAAGTTCATTGCGAATGCCCGGCATATCGAAGTGCAAATATTTGCTGATAACCATGGAAACGCTGTTCATTTATTTGAGCGAGATTGTTCGATCCAACGACGCTATCAGAAGGTGATCGAAGAGGCGCCGGCTCCCGGTCTAACCGAAGATCTGCGACATACACTATGTGAGGCTGCGCTCAAGATAGCTAAAATAATTGGTTACACTGGTGCGGGCACAGTGGAGTTCTTGGTTGAGCCTAATAACACATTTTGGTTTATAGAAATTAATCCTCGGCTCCAGGTAGAACATCCGATTACGGAGCAAATAACGGGCTTGGATCTCGTTGAATGGCAGCTGCGTGTGGCTGCAGGGCAAAAATTACCGTTGAGCCAGTCGGAAATTCGATGCAACAGCCATTCGATCGAGGCCAGATTATATGCGGAAGATCCCGCAAAAGAACTAGTACCTAGCGCGGGGCGCATTGACTATCTGAAGTTACCTGTGAGTTCACCCAACATTCGTGTCGAGGTTGGAATTCGCACAGGTGACTTTGTCACCACGTACTACGATCCAATGGTTGCTAAAATTATAGCGACGGCGAAAAGTCGGAAAGATGCGATAACTATTTTATCCGAGGCTTTGGGCCAGGTTCGTGTGGCAGGCCCTCAGACGAATGAGCGGTTTTTAAAGAAAATAATAGACGACCCAAAGTACAGGAGCGGTACCCATAATACAGGTTTCATCCCGAGACATTTGAATAAACTACTGCAATCAGATGATCTCATCCCCAATAGCTTGTTCGCATTAGTGGCCTTAGCTGAATTTAGTCGTCCCAAAAACGCGCAGTCTATTTCACCATGGGAAACTATTGACGGCTGGCGGCTAAACAATCGGCAATATCGGCAGATTATTTTTTTGTGTGGCGATAACAAATTGCGTTTTGAATATGCTTCAGGAGGTTTGGTTCATGAAGAAAAGTTTATTCAAGGTTCTGGGGCCTGGCAGTCTGAACACGCTTTTTTGGGAAATATTCAAGGCGAAGAGTTGTTGGTCACTATTATTAGAAATAGGGATATCATCACCGCATTCGTCGGGAATACACGCCATGTATTGGGGGTCTATAACCCCCTTCAATATGATGCTGAATCGGGCACGGGCGTTGGCTCAACTTTCGCGAGTATGCCGGGCGTAGTTGTAGCGCTATACGTAGAAAGAGGAGCTCACGTTGAGGCGGGAAAACCGCTTTTGGCAATAGAAGCGATGAAAGTAGAGCATACCATTCGGGCGCCATTTGATGGTTTCGTGCACGAAATTTGTTTCGAAGTAGGAGACCTGGTGAACGAGGGCGATCAAGTAATTCGGTTGGAGCCGGACAAAGAGGTTTAAGGCACTAATTAAACAAGATTATTTTTGAATGGCAAAAGTAAGGTTAGAAGGCACAATTTATCTGTATACGTTCCGACGTTGTTGAATGCGAAAGCTCATTGTAGGGCTTCATATAGTCTCCGGTAATTAACGTCGTTCGGCCGTTGCAGTATGCGTTCAGATAAAAGGTGACGAGAGATATTGGTTTGCTCACATTTACCAGCAGCATCTTCAAGTATCTGGCGAAAAAGGTCCCTTTGTGTGTGGCTCCCGCCGACCGGGGCTAAATCATTGCGTAAAGGCCAGAGAATATCACAAGCAGCTGCGTATTCATCCGCCTCATAGGCTACAATACCTTTGCAGAGGGGTATCAAGGTCGATTTTGTTACTTTGGCTGTCCAGTTATGATTGACGTCCGAAAATTCTTCCATGGATTTTATGTAGTCACGAGCCTCTTCCAATTGACCAGCTGCTGCCATAGCCAGGCAAAAATGTACATCTCGAAACGTCAAAATGTGATCTTTTGTTCGAGTTCTCGCGTGGTCCGCCAACAGTTGCCATCGTTCACCAACATTAATACCACGAATTTCAACGCGTTTTAGGAGAGACGATTGGTTAGATACATCGACGTATGAGGGTGTGTTTATAGATCGCAACAACTCGTCGTGAATAGAAATGGCTTTGTCTGCATCGTCCAGACTAAGGTGAAAAATGGCTGCATGCCACCAAAGGTGGGCCTTAAAAGGATTACGATCGGACCAATCTTCGGCTGAATAGTCTAGCCATTTGACTCCCTCTTCGTACCGCCCCTGCATGTCGAGAACGTGAGAAACGGCGTGAATGGCCCAAAGGTCCTCTGGATTGGCCATCGTTGCTTCGCGACCTGTGCGCTCTGCCTCATCGTAGTTTCCGCACTCCTCTAGCGCATATGCGTACATACCTTGAACAACGGAGTAACCTGGTACTGATCTATCCCAAGACGCCAAAACGCCCCGGATTACTGAAAGCAAAACCTGACTGCGGCCGGTATAAAAAGCCATCGTATGGTGCAATTTAAGCGCTAATATATCACGTGGGGCAATAGAGAGAAGCTGCTCCCATACTTGACACGTTTTAAGTAAGTCTAGCTTCGCCCAAGAGGTGAGGGCCTCAACATGCAGACGTTCACGTTCGGAAAGCCTGCCGACTTTTGGAATAACCGAATGTAATATTTCATGAACTTTTGGTATGACTTTTCGATTTTCAACCATCATCAAGAAATATCCCCGAAGACAGAGCGCAAGTACAAACTCTGGGTCTTCAGATAATGCATTTTTTAGCTGAGCTGATGGGGTGGTGCGATAATTTAAGAAGTCGTCGATCGCGCTGGAAAAATACGATGCGGCGTCCATGCTCACCGTTGTTAATACATTTCCCTGGTCGTCGTGGTACATCAGTGTTCTATGTATCTGTTAAATACGTGAGGAAACTATGATCACAGAGAAATACTTGGGTCAACTCAGTAAGACGTAATTTACATTTAGTAGCAACATAACGAATCACTCTTTGTAAGTATGGTAAATCAAAAAAAGAATCTTTATAACAAAATTAAGAACAAACGAGGAATATAAAAAGAAAAACTATTATATAACAACATTTTATAAATATATTGATAAATAGGAACAAAAGCGGTACATTTTAATTTTTTCGATGTAATTGAACTGTTATGGTCGGTGTGGAATAAGGAGTGAAGCGATATGGTTGAGGCAAATCTTAGAGT
>CAZOHS010000092.1:0-10368 GCA_964579285.1 uncultured Rhodospirillaceae bacterium
TTGACTGTCGTGGTGCGCGAATTGGAGGAACAGACCTGATGGGCCAAAAAGTAAATCCGATAGGACTTCGTTTGGGTATAAACCGGACGTGGGATTCTCGTTGGTACGCTAATGACGAAAATTATGCTGGTCTGTTGCACGAAGATATAGTCCTGCGAGATCATTTATTTAAGAGATTGTCTCAAGCGGGTGTTAGTCGTGTCGTGATCGAACGGCCCGCGAAAAAAGCCCGGGTGACTATTCACTCAGCCCGACCAGGAGTGGTGATCGGCAAGAAGGGTGCTGATATTGAGCGGCTTCGCAAGGAAGTAGGCGAGATGACCAATAGTGAGGTCCATCTAAATATTGTAGAAATACGTAAACCCGAGATAGACGCTAAGCTCGTTGCTGAAAACATTGCCCAGCAGCTAGAGCGCCGAGTTGCTTTTAGACGCGCTATGAAGCGCGCTGTGCAGTCCGCTATGCGACTTGGTGCGGAGGGTATTCGGATAAACTGTGCGGGTCGCTTAGGCGGTGCAGAGATAGCGCGAACGGAATGGTATAGGGAAGGCCGCGTGCCGTTACATACCCTTAGAGCGGATGTGGATTATGGGACTGCTACTGGCCAAACGACCTACGGTGCATGCGGAGTTAAGGTCTGGGTATTTAAAGGTGAAATACTTGCTCATGATCCAATGGCACAAGATAAGCGGTTACAAGAACAGCAAGTCAGCCGGTAGGCTTCTGGAAACAAGGAAAATTCGATGCTCGCACCAAAAAGAACCAAGTTCCGCAAGGCCCATAAGGGCCGAATTAGAGGAAATTCTAAGGGAGCAACAACGCTTAATTTTGGGTCTTTCGGGCTGAAGGCACTCTCTCCTGCGCGGGTAACAGCACGTCAGATAGAAGCCTCTCGGCGTGCCATAACCCGTCATATGCGGCGTTCAGGTCGTGTCTGGGTGCGTATTTTTCCCGATGTCCCGGTTTCGCAGAAACCGGCGGAAGTTCGGCAAGGTAAGGGTAAGGGGACACCCGAGTATTGGGCCGCCCGGGTAAAACCAGGCCGCATTATGTTTGAGATAGATGGTGTGTCTAACGATATAGCCACAGTCGCACTTGAACTCGCGGCAGCGAAGTTGCCACTACAAACAAAGGTTGTAAGGCGGCTCGTTGGTGGGGGTGATCAATGATAGCGGAAATATCAGATCTTCGCCAAAAATCGAGCGACGAACTGGCCGAGGAAATGCAGAATTTGAAGCGTGAGCAACTTAATCTCCGTTTTCAGCGAGCCTCCGGCCAGCTCGAAGCGACAAGCCGTGTACGAGAGGTGCGCCGAGAGATAGCGCGGATAAAAACTGTAGAAAACGAGCGACGTGACCACGCCGCTGACGGGTCATAAAGGAATATTTAATGCCTGCAAGAATTATACCGGGAACTGTCATCTCCGACAGCGCGGATAAAACTGTAACTGTTCGTGTCGAACGCCAGGTGCGCCACCCGCTGTACAAGAAAATTATACGGCGGTCTAAGAAATTTGCTGCGCATGATCCAGATAATAGGTGCAAAATTGGCGATAAAGTGCGTATACGCGAGTGTAAACCGATTTCTAAGTCCAAGACTTGGGAAGTCGTCTTAGACGACGCGTGATTGTCGGATGTGAGAGGGTAAAGTAGATGATCATCCCTGAAAGCAAATTAGAGGTAGCCGATAATTCCGGCGCTCGCCGTGTGCAGTGTATCCGAATCCTTGGCGGGTCCAAACGGCGATGGGCTACTGTGGGCGACGTAATAATTGTTACGGTAAAAGAAGCAATCCCGCGGGGCCGTGTGAAGAAAGGGGATATACATCGAGCTGTTATAGTTAGAACAGCGAAGGAAATTCGACGCCCAGACGGTACGTCAATACGCTTCGATAAAAATGCAGCGGTCCTGTTGAGTAATGCGGATGAGCCCATTGGAACGAGGATTTTTGGGCCCGTTACGCGCGAATTACGGGCACGGAGATATATGAAGATTATCTCTTTAGCTCCAGAAGTACTGTAGACGGAAAATGGAGTAAAAAATGGCAGCACGAATAAGAAAAGGCGACGAGGTGATAGTTGTTTCTGGGCGTGATAAGGGCAAGAAAGGGAGCGTTTTGAAGGTGCTTTCTGATAGTGACCGTGTATTAGTCCAAGGGGTCCACATGGTAAAGCGTCACCAGCAGCAGACCCAGACCCAACAGGGTGGAATAATAGAAAAAGAAACAACTATACACGTTTCCAACGTGGCTTTGCTTGATCCAGATGGCGGTTCTGCCTCGCGAGTCGGGTTTCGTTTTCTGGAAGATGGTCGCAAAATTCGCTATGCCAAGCGGTCCGGCGAAGTGGTGGATTAGGGAGTGCTTTAATGCCTGCACGTTTACATGCACTATATGAATCCGATATACGGTCGGCACTGCAAAACCAGTTTGAATACACTAACGTTATGCAGATCCCGCGGCTTGATAAAGTTGTCCTAAATATGGGTGTGGGTGAAGCTGTGGCCGACTCCAAAAAGGTAGAAAACGCTGCAAGGGATATGACTGTTATAGCGGGTCAGAAGCCGGTCATTGTGCGTGCGCGGAAGTCTGTCGCAACGTTTAAATTACGTGAAGGAATGCCGATCGGAGTAAAGGTAACCCTGCGTCGCGAGAGAATGTACGAATTTATCGACCGGCTTGTAAACATAGCACTTCCACGAGTGCGGGATTTTAGAGGTCTTTCTCCAAAAAGTTTTGATGGCCGCGGTAATTACGCGTTGGGCGTCCAGGAACAAATAATTTTTCCTGAAATTGATTATGACTCGGTAGACGACTTTCGGGGCATGGATATCGTGGTTTGTACGACAGCAAATAATGACGAGCAGGCGAGAGCACTGCTCAAAGCTTTAAACTTCCCCTTTATAAATTGACGGGATAGGGAGACACGTATGGCAAAGAAGAGCGCTATCGAACGAAACAACAAGCGTAGCCGTATGGCAAAGAAATATGAAGGTCGGCGTGCTCGCTTAAAAAACATCGCCAACGATCGCGCACTGCCCATGGAAGAGCGCTTTCAGGCACGTTTGAGGCTGGCGCAATTGCCGAGAAATTCTTCAAGGGTTCGAGTGCAAAATCGCTGTAATATCACAGGTCGTCCTCGCGGTGTTTATAGAAAATTTAAAATGTCTCGGATAGCTCTACGAGAGCTGGCGTCGGCTGGTCACGTGCCCGGCATGGTTAAGTCGAGCTGGTAAGGAGGTACTGAAGATGAGTATGTCTGATCCTGTTGGGGATCTTTTGACCCGTATCCGAAATGGTCAGCGGGCAAATAAAAATGCGGTGATGTCGCCAAGTTCAAAGCTTCGGGCCAATGTCCTTGAGGTTCTTAAACGTGAAGGTTATATCCGCGGTTATGAAAATGAGGAAGTCCGATCGGGCTTAAATCAGCTCCGAATTGAACTAAAGTATCATGATGGAACGCCCGTTATTCGGCATATCCAGCGTGTTTCTAAACCCGGACGCCGCGTGTATTCAAAGATTAAAGATCTGCCAAATGTGTATAATGGCCTAGGTATCTCGATACTTTCCACGCCGCGAGGCGTTATGTCTGATAACGAAGCCCGTGCTGAGAATGTTGGTGGTGAAGTTATTTGCGAAGTTTTCTAAGGGTAGAGATTAGGAGCAGAACGATGTCACGGGTTGGAATGTTACCCATAGAGGTTCCCGAGGGCGTGAACCTTGAAATAGAGACCGATCAGGTAACGGCAAAGGGGAAACTCGGTGAATTGTCCATGCGTGTTTCCAAGGAAGTAGAAGTTTCCCACGAGGAGAATGCTGTATGGGTTAAACCCATAAATGATTCAAAAAGAGCACGCACCATGTGGGGTACAACCCGTAGTTTGTTGCATAATTTAGTGACTGGAGTTTCGAGAGGCTTTGAGAAAAAGCTTGCAATCTCTGGTGTTGGTTTTAGGGCGCAAATACAAGGCAAAAACCTTGTTCTTCAATTAGGTTATAGCCATGAAATTACATACTCGATACCAGACGGAATAAAGATAGAGGCACCGACACAGACAGAAATTGTTGTATCTGGGGCCGATAATCAGAAGGTGGGACAAGTTGCTGCGGAGATCCGTAGTTTTAGAAAGCCTGAGCCTTATAAAGGTAAGGGCATTCGTTACATAGACGAGATTATCCTCCGCAAGGAAGGTAAGAAGAAATAACAATGCGTAAAATAAATAAACTTGAACAACGACGTCGCGAGCGTATCCGTCGGCGAATTCGCCAGAGCCCACTAGTTCGTCCGAGGCTCTCCGTTTTTCGCTCAAATAAATATATATACGCGCAGGTCATCGATGATTCCGATGGCAGAACTGTGGCAGCCGCTTCAAGCCATGAAAATGGTGAAGGGCGTGCTGGTGATAAAGAGGCGGCAGCAGTCGTAGGGAAATTGGTAGCAGAGCGTGCTGCTGAAAGAGGTATTAAAGAAGTGGTGTTTGATCGTGGCCCATACCTCTACCACGGCCGTGTAAAGGCGTTGGCTGAAGCCGCCCGCAAAGGCGGTTTGGTATTCTAAGGGGATGACGTATGGCAAGAAATCAGAGACGAGACCGAGAAGATAAGCAAGAAAGCGATGTTGTTGATAAACTCGTAAGTATCAACCGCGTCGCTAAAGTGGTGAAGGGCGGCAGGAGGTTTGGGTTTGCTGCGCTTGTCGTCGTTGGCGATCAGAAAGGCCGGGTCGGATTTGGATCGGGTAAGGCGCGTGAAGTGCCGGAGGCAATCCGTAAGGGAACTGAACAGGCAAAACGTACCATGATCCGCGTCCCATTGCGGGAGGGGCGCACCCTGCACCATGACGTAAAAGCTCGTTACGGTGCTGGAAAAGTTGTGTTGCGGGCGGCCCCGCCAGGTACGGGAATTATAGCGGGCGGCCCAATGCGTGCAGTATTCGAAACACTCGGTGTTCAGGATGTTGTGGCTAAATCGATCGGCTCGCAAAATCCACATAATATGGTCAAGGCCACATTCGCGGCTTTGCAGAATCTGCAATCGCCTCGCATGGTGGCTTCCAGACGCAGCCGTAAAGTTGGCGATATTGTTAGTCGTCGGAGTAATGAGCAAGTGGAGGCGTAATTTATGGCGGCGAAAGGTAAAAATACTATTCGAGTTACCCAGGTAGGAAGCCCAATTGGGCGCCCAAGTGACCAGCGCGCCACATTAAAGGGGCTCGGGTTGAACAAGATGCACCGGTCGAGGGAGTTAGAAGATACACCAGCGGTTCGAGGTATGGTGAATAAGGTTAAGCACCTTGTCCGGCTTGAAGAGTCATAATGGCGAGTGAGGTGGTGGCACTGTCGCCACTGCAGGAGTGAAAGAAATGCGATTAAATGATCTATCTGATAATCCGAAATCGAGGCGTACAAAAAAACGTGTCGGCAGAGGAATAGGATCGGGTACGGGTAAGACGGCCACAAGAGGTCATAAAGGGCAAAAGTCCCGGAGTGGTGTTTCTTTGTTGGGGTTCGAAGGTGGCCAGATGCCCCTGTTTCGGCGTTTGCCTAAAGGCGGATTTACGAACATCTTTAGAAAGAGGTGTCGTGTAATTAATCTTGATACTCTCCAGCGAGGTATCGACGCGGGTAAGCTCGACCCGAAGAAGCCTATCGACGAAGCGACATTGGTGCGAAGCGGTGTCATAAAGTCTTTGCGCGACGGCGTGCGGTTACTTGGAAATGGAAAATTAAATACTGCTGTAAACGTGCATGTGACAGGTGTATCTAAGTCTGCGGTCGAGGCCGTAGAGAGCGCCGGTGGCAGTGTAATACTGTCAAATAAAATCGGTGATGATTTGGATCCTGCGGCTAACAAACATGGGAATGATAAGGATTCGATCGACCCTGGAGGCCAGGGAACAGGTAAGGAATAGTTCATGGCGTCAGCCGCCGAACAACTAGCCTCGCAAATTAACTTTTCAAATTTCGCAAAGGCTACAGAATTAAAGAAACGTATTTGGTTTACACTAGGTGCGTTGATTATTTATAGGCTAGGAACGTGGATTCCTCTGCCCGGAATTGATCCTTCAATTCTGCAAGATATCTTTCAGCAGCAATCGGGCGGTATTCTTGACATGTTCAACATGCTGTCTGGTGGTGCCTTTGCGCGAATGACCATCTTCGCGCTTAACATTATGCCCTACATTTCAGCGTCGATCATAATGCAGTTGCTGCAGGCAATTCACCCGCACTTCGAAGCACTTAAAAAAGAGGGCGAAGTAGGTCGCAAGAAACTTAACCAGTACACTCGCTACGGCACGGTTTTGCTGGCTGCCCTTCAGGCTTATGGCATAGCTGTTGGATTGGAGGGTATGTCCGGCTCGCAAGGTGCGGCTGTCGGGGAGCCAGGTGCATTCTTCAGGGCGACGACCGTAATCACTTTAGTCGGCGGGACAATGTTCTTGATGTGGCTGGGTGAGCAGATTACGGCTCGTGGTGTTGGAAATGGTATTTCATTGATTATTTTTGCTGGAATTGTCGCGGAAATGCCTGCCGCGCTAGTGGGTACCCTAGAAATGGGCCGGACTGGAGCAATTTCAGCTCTTCTTATAATTCTCCTCTTAGTCATGGCGGTTGCCGTTATTACCTTTATCGTTTTTGTTGAACGGGCTCAGCGACGTGTAGTTGTGCAATATCCGAAACGTCAACAAGGCAATAAAATGCTTGGCGGGGAAAATTCACATATTCCATTAAAGGTCAACACCGCGGGCGTTATCCCCCCAATCTTTGCAAGCTCGCTGCTCTTACTGCCGATTACGATAGCGAATTTTTCAGCAGGATCTGGCCCGGATTGGTTAGGTGCTATCACGGCATCGCTGGGTCGCGGACAGCCGTTATACCTTTTCTTGTACGCATCTATGATAATCTTTTTTGCATTTTTCTATACATCGGTTGTTTTTAATCCGACTGAAACCGCTGATAATTTAAAAAAATATGGCGGCTTTGTTCCCGGTATTAGGCCTGGAAAAAACACCGCTGAATATCTCGACTTCATTCTCACCCGATTAACTGTGGCGGGTGCTCTCTATTTAACGCTCATCTGCATAATCCCTGAGCTTCTTATATCACAATATGGTGTGCCGTTCTATTTCGGGGGAACCAGTTTATTAATCGTGGTTACTGTAACGATGGATACTGTGTCACAGGTTCAATCCCATCTCATTGCACATCAATATGAAGGGTTGGTAAAAAAATCTCGTTTACGAGGGCGGCGCGGATGAACGTATTGCTTCTAGGACCACCTGGTGCAGGAAAGGGCACTCAAGCAAAACGCCTAGAGGAAGCTCACGACTTAGTGCAATTGTCAACCGGGGATATGTTGCGTGCTGCCGTTACTTCAGGTAGTGAAATTGGAAAACAAGCTCAAGCTATAATTGATCGTGGGGAATTAGTTTCTGATGGAATTATGATCGCCATGATTAGGGAACGAATTCAGAATCCAGATTGCATGAAGGGCTTTATTTTAGATGGGTTCCCCCGCACAACTGCTCAAGCCGTTGCATTAGATCTGATGTTGTCTGAAATGGATAGGCGGTTGGATCATGTGATCGAGATAAAGTTGGACGATGGGGTGGTTGTCGAGAGGATCACTGGGCGTTTCAGTTGTGCAAACTGTGGGACGGGATACCACGATAAATTTAAAAAACCAAAGCGTATAGAGATTTGTGACACTTGCGGTGGTTCCGAGTTCTCGCGGCGAAAGGACGACAATGCTGAAACCGTTACCTCTAGGCTAGAAGCGTATCACCGGCAGACCGCTCCGTTGCTGCCGTATTACCAGGCTTCTGGCGCCTTGAGCGGCGTTAATGGGATGGCTGACATTGACGAAGTTACCCGCCAAATTGAAAGTGTTCTAGAGGCTGCGTGATGGTTGACTTGAAGCTTTCAACCCCTATAATCCGCCCGCCTTGTGTATGGGCAGTGGCCAGAAAATTTTCATGTAATCAACAACTTGAATGCTAAGGAGATCGTGTCGTGGCACGCATTTCGGGTGTAAATTTACCTAACAAACCAGTAGCGATAGCGCTGACCTATATATTTGGCATCGGTCGGACATCAGCGGTGAAAATCTGCGACACCGCTAATGTCGCGAGAGAGGTTCGAGCAAACGACCTCGGTGATGATGAGTTGGCGAGGATTAGAGATATTATTGATCGTGACTACAATATAGAAGGTGATCTCCGCCGTGAGACGGCGATGAACATAAAACGTTTGATGGATTTGGGTTGTTATCGCGGTCTACGGCACCGTAGAGGGTTGCCAGTCCGCGGACAACGGACGCATACCAATGCGCGTACCCGTAAAGGAAAAGCTCGGCCTGTGGCTGGGAAGAAAGGTATTTGATAGGAAAGTAAATATGGCAAGAACAGTAGCCACGCGGGTTCGGCGCCGCGAACGCAAAAACATTACTTCCGGCGTTGCCCATGTGAATGCAACGTTCAATAACACGATGATTACCATCACGGATGCTCAGGGTAACTCGATTGCGTGGTCTTCGGCCGGCTCTCAAGGCTTTAAAGGTTCACGAAAATCAACTCCATACGCCGCTCAGATGGCCGCAGAAGATGCGGGGCGTAAGGCGCAAGATCATGGTGTTAAAACCCTTGAGGTTGAGGTGAAGGGGCCTGGTTCTGGACGAGAGTCGGCGCTACGTGCTCTGCAGACCGTAGGTTTTACAATTACCGCCATTCGGGACGTGACACCTATTCCTCATAATGGGTGCCGTCCGCGGAAACGGCGACGTGTATAACATTGGGTCACAAACCTTAAGTAGAAGCCCAAACGGAACAATTTAACTCAGCGCGGTGGATAACCGCTGAAGGACAAGGCTATGACAGTCATCCATAAGAATTGGCAAGAACTCATTAAACCTTCCAAGCTAGATGTAACTTCGGGTGAAGAAGCGTCCCGGTTTGCTTCTATAACAGCGGAGCCCTTGGAGCGAGGTTTTGCGACAACGTTGGGTAATTCGTTGCGCCGAATTTTGTTGTCATCATTGCAGGGTGCTGCCGTGACCGCTGTGCAGATTGATGGAGTATTGCATGAATTCTCTTCCATTACGGGTGTACGGGAGGATGTTACTGATATTGTTTTAAACATAAAGTCACTTGCTCTGCGGATGGACGGCGAGGGTCCGAAGAGGATCTCCCTTACGGCTACTGGTCCTGGGGAAATTACAGCTGGCATGATCGAGGCTACTCATGAAATAGAGATTATTGACCCCGATATTGTTATCTGTACCCTTGATGATGGCGCTAAAATTTCCATGGAAATGACGGTCGATACAGGAAAGGGTTACATACCCGCTGCCGAAAACCGGGCAGAAGACTCGCCTATCGGTCTTGTTCCGGTTGATGCGGTATTTAGTCCTGTTCGTCGGGTAGCATACCGAGTGGAGAATGCCCGCGTAGGCCAAAGGACAGATTTTGATAAGTTAATTTTGGACGTTGAAACGGATGGTACGATGTCACCGGAAGACTCCGTTGCGTTAGCCGCGCGGATCCTTCAGGATCAACTGCAGATGTTCATAAACTTTGAAGAACCGCGGGCAGTTCAGGAGGTTGAGGAGCCGGTAGCGCCCGCATTTAATAAAAACCTTTTGCGAAAGGTCGATGAGCTTGAGCTTTCTGTGCGTTCCGCGAATTGTCTCAAGAATGATAATATTATTTACATTGGTGACCTGGTTCAGAAAACAGAGCAAGAAATGTTACGCACGCCCAATTTTGGCCGTAAGTCGCTCAATGAAATTAAAGAAGTTTTGTCTACCATGGGCTTAAACCTTGGAATGGAAATTACAGAATGGCCGCCCGAAAATATCGAAGATATGGCTAAACGACTTGAAGAGCCCTACTAATTTAAGGTTGTATAAGAAGGGAAAGCTATAATGCGCCATCGTATGAGTGGTCGGAAACTTAATCGAACAAGCGCCCATCGCAGGGCAATGTTTGGAAACCTTGCGGCCGCGCTAATTAAGCATGAACAGATAAAAACCACGCTACCAAAGGCGCGAGAATTGCGGTCGGTTGTTGATCGTTTGATAACGCTCGGTAAGCGAGGCAATTTGCATGCGCGCCGAATTGCGATATCTCGGTTACATGGTGATAAAAAAATGGCAGAAAAGCTGTTTTCTATACTTTCCGATCGCTATCAGGACCGTGCGGGAGGATACACTAGGCTTATAAAATCCGGTTTTCGTTATGGAGACTCGGCACCTATGGCTATCCTAGAATTGGTGGATCGGGATACAGAGGCAAAAGGTCTCGACTCAGGTCCCGTGTTCGTCGATGACGATACAGAGGCAGAAGAAGCAGTTGTATAGTATACGCGTTTAGGT
>CAZOHS010000093.1:0-10264 GCA_964579285.1 uncultured Rhodospirillaceae bacterium
GTGGGGTGTCAGGGGTCGCTACAGTAGGAGACTTTGTTTCATTCAATGTGCCAAGTCCCGAAGTTTTAATTTCTGATCCAACTCCCGTCGCTACGGCGGGAAAGTATCGTAATTTATTCCGCTGCGATAGAACGGGCGGCTCTGGCGTCAGCCCGTTTACGACAAGCAGCGCCAAATGCTTGCCACAAGGCAAGGCAAAGCGCGTTTTGGGTGTACCGCCATTCCACATGCCATTGCACGCCTACGCAAAAAGCTTTGGATTGTGTGTTTCGGATTCCCTCAATTACCCCATCGAGAGATACACATTCTACTTCGAAATTTGGCGCGACCTTATCAACCGCTTGGGCATGAAGCGAATTAACCATTAACTCGCGTTGGCCACAGAGACGACTAAATTCCCCGTTTTCCGACATTATGATGAGGTGACGTTCACCAAACTTGTGTTCAATATCGCCCTCTCTCGGCATTCTGTGGTCGTTGAAGCCCTCTACTTGGTGCACTCGATAGTGCAGTGATCCACCCATAGCCACATTAATCTCCTGTATTCCGCGACAGGAGCCAAAGACCGGTACACCCTGGTCCACGCATTCTCGGATTAAAGGTAGGACAGTATTATCACGCGGTGGGTCCCTAATTTCGTCGTCGGGAAAGGGTGCGCCATTATAATGATGAGGTTCGACATTGGCACGGCCCCCGGTCAGCATTAAGCCATCCAGGCGCGCCGCTAGGTCGCTAAAGTTATAATCGTCGGCAAGTGCCGGTATAATCATCGGCAGTGCGCCGGCGCCTTCTGATACGCCACGAATGTAACGCTCTCCAACGCCATGCTGTGCTAGGGAATGTGCGGGCAAAAAGATTTGACTTGCAGGAATTCCTACCAAGGGTTTTGTGGCAGTATTTTTCATGTCAGATGGCTATCACAAAGCTACTGTCCCGGCAACGTAAAGGCCTAATTCGAAAAGCTAATCTGCTCGATACTGATAGAGTGTTTCATCAAATGAGAAAGTAGAGCCAGGTATAGAAATATCAAATTCGGCGGCAAATAGCGTAACAGAAGTAGAAATTCCGTCACCGTCCATAATATTCCACTTGCGCAGTGTGAGTGGGCTGTCTGTAAAAACTAGTTCTAGTGTTCCAGCATTTGGTTGTTCTGTTTGGCTTAATACCAGAGAAATAACGCCCGGTTCACGCTTCACTTGGTGTAGGGAAATATCACCTGCCAACTTTATAGTTTCGCGGACAAATAGGCCTGCAGCGGTGCTTTTGATAGGGACATGCCATATTGCTTCAAGTTCAGTGTCGATATAAGTAAGCCAAAAGCCACTAGAATAAACTTGTATATGTGGGGGATTGGTATATTCGAGCCTTAGTTTATTTGGCCTCTCTATGTATATTATCCCTTCCGCATATCGATCCGAGGCGACCTGCACGAACTCACTACGTAACGATTTGAACTTATTTAAATAAACCTCTATTCGTTTAATGTCCGCTCGATCTTGGGCAGTAAAATTAGCGGTGGCGCCGCTCGGCGGGGTCAAAACCCCAATAAGCGGCCAAACCAATAGCAGTCCAAGAAGATACTTCATCCACTTTTCAATGTGTGGAAGCGAATGCTATCCATTTTAAAATAAATCACAGCATTTGGGTGGACAGATCACAAATTTAATACCTATTCGTTGGCGTCAGCAATGTTTCGGGCAAGCACTTCTCGTTTGCCAGCGTGATTAGGCTTACTAATAACGCCTTCGGCTTCCATTTTTTCAATAATTCGGGCCGCCCTATTATATCCTATCTGAAGCTGGCGTTGAATAAAGCTCGTGGAAGCCTTCCGCTCGCGGCAAATTATTGCTACGGCCCGGTCGTACATTTGATCATCGCCTGAGGCATTACCAGTCATTGCCGCATGTGAGGTATCATTAGGGATAAAAGGGCTTTCGTGCTCGCCCTCTGTAACTTCATCGACATATTCGGGCGCTGCCTGGGCGCGCAAGAACCCCACCACGCGTTCCACCGCGAAGTCCGAGACAAAAGGTCCATGAACACGTGCTACGCGTCCTCCTGCTGCCATATATAGCATATCGCCTTGGCCAAGGAGTTGTTCAGCGCCCCCTTCTCCCAGAATAGTGCGACTATCAATTTTTGATGTTACCTGGAACGAGACGCGGGTGGGAAAATTAGCCTTGATTGTGCCTGTGATGACATCGACAGATGGTCGCTGTGTGGCCATGATTAGGTGAATGCCGGCTGCACGTGCCATTTGGGCTAACCGCTGCACTGCGGCTTCGACCTCTTTACCTGACACCATCATTAAATCTGCCATTTCGTCCACAATGACAACGATATAGGGTAGCGGTTGCATATCGTAGTCTTGCTCTTCATAAATTGGGTCACCGCTTTCAGGGTCGAAGCCTGTTTGGACTGTTCGTGTTAGGGTCTCTCCCTTTTTTGCTGCCTCTGTGATCCGATGATTAAACCCATTAATGTTTCGCACACCCAAATTTGACATAGACCGGTACCGTTCTTCCATTTCTCGGACTGCCCAGCGTAAAGCAACAACTGCCTTCGCGGGGTCCGTAACTACTGGGGCAAGTAAATGTGGTATGTCGTCGTAAACAGACAACTCTAACATCTTTGGATCTATCATGATAAACTTACACTCTTCCGGAGTTAGCCGATAAAGCAACGACATTATCATGGTATTTACCGCCACCGATTTCCCGGAGCCGGTGGTGCCAGCGATCAGCAAATGAGGCATTCTGGCTAAGTCCACCATCGTCGGCGTGCCCCCAATATCTTTCCCCAGTGCTAACGTGAGGGCGCCTGTGTGCTGTTCATATGCCTTAGATTCAACTAGTTCGCGCAAAGACACCAATTCTCGTAAGGCATTAGGCAGTTCTATGCCTATAACATTCTTACCTGGAACTACAGCTACCCGCACCGATACCGCACTCATTGAACGCGCGATATCGTCGGCGAGGCTGATAACACGAGACGACTTGGTTCCCGGTGCTGGTTCTAGTTCATAGAGTGTTACTACGGGCCCGGGGCGAACTTTCACTATTCGACCGCGCACGCCAAAATCCTCCAAAACCGATTCCAATAATCGGGCATTCTCCGCAAGCGCCTCTTCGTCTTGGCTGCCGGGCTCGGAATTATTTGGAAGTTCATCGAGTGCTTCGAGGGGTGGTAGTTCATACATTCCAACGTCAAGGCCCAAGCTCCTTTGATTGGAAATTGACGCTCGCTTGCCAGGCGCAGGCTTTCTTTGTCTTGCCGCGACAATTTTTTTCTCGGATCCCTTTTTGACTGTTTGAGTGGGGTCCTTTTTCTCAAGTCGGCCAAGGGTCGGTTCGCGACGGCCATCCCCGTATTGTTGGTCAGTTTTTGTAACGCTATTTGAAGGGATGGTTTCGGATGGCGACTTCCGGTAGGCATACAGTCTGTTAAACGGGGTATAGGACAGCTTTGCTATACGCCGCGCGATGCGCCCAGACCAGTTTCCACCAACTATGCCGGCACGGGCTGTGAGGGCGCTCATTTGTAATGCCCTTTTAAAGCCTCGTGACCACTGCCTTTGCGAAAGACCCAGTGCTACCAGCAGACTGGTTAACGCGAGAAAAGGAAAGCCCACAATATTAACCCAACTAGGAATGCCCAATTGTGCGGTGTGAGCAGTAATTTGGGCAAATAATAGGTTGCCGGTAAATCCCCCCGGCACTATTGGGGCACTCCACGGGACTGGGATATTGAGGGCGGCCAAGCTTACCGTTCCCAGCAGAAGGGTGATTGGAAAGGATATCAACCGGAGCCAAATACGCCCGATAGACTTTTGAACCAGGATCCGCCACCCCCAAATTGCTATAATAAGGCCCGGGAGGACCGCTGCTGCCCCCAGACTTTGTAACAGAAGGTCCGCGATCCACGCTCCGTTAAGCCCTATCGGATTTGATGCACCCCAAGAATTGGAATGATTCCATGAGGGGTCCGATGGATGATACCCTAGAATAATAATTAGCAGGGTTACACCACCGAAAAATATACTGAAGCCCATGAATTCAAGGGTTCGCCGGCGCAAAAAACGAATAATTTCCGGCGAAAGAAAGCCGATGCTTCCGGCATTTGGTGTTCGGCTGGCCATGATCATGTCCCCCGTGGTTTACAATACCTTTAATAACCGAGTTAACGCTTCATATGTTGTGGCTTCATCATGTACTAGTGCGACGCGTATATAGCCCGCGCCGGGGTGTTGTCCATCAATTTCCCTAGCGAGGTATTCTCCCGGAATTACTCGGATGCCGGCTTTAGACCACAATATCTTGGCCGCTTTTTCACCATCGCCGACGTACAACCAAAGATAAAAGCCACCCTGTGGCCTATAATATTGATAACGACCCTTGAGAAGTTCATCCGCTATTTGAAATTTAGTCGCATATAGGGCGCGGTTTTCAACAACATGGTTTTCGTCAGACCACAGCGCAGCGGCAGCCGATAACAATGGCAGCGGGGGAGGTGCCCCACCATAATCTCGCAAGCGAACAAAATTCCCAATTAATTCTGGGTCTCCGGCAACAAATCCAGACCGCAGACCCGGCGCACTTGACCTTTTGGACAATGAATTCATTACGACTACATTTTTCAGCGACCCGTCTATACGCGCGCATGCCTCAGCGGCGCCTGTGGGCGCCTCTTCGTAATATAGTTCACTGTAACATTCATCAGACACTAGCAGAAAATTATATTCGCGGGCGAGGATAACGAGTTGCTCCATTGTCTCAGCCGAGGCGATGGTGCCTTGAGGGTTGGCCGGCGAACAATAATACGCGAGAGCAGTTCGTGCTAAAATGTCTTTGCTTAAGCCCCCATAATTTGGAAGGAAGCCACTTTCCTGATCAGCGGGAACTAAAACTGGTTCAGCGCCTGCCATAATCGCAGCACCAAGATAGACCTGGTAAAACGGGTTTGGCATTAGGACAATAGGTTTAGCACCGTTATCTGTTGCGGGTACGGTGGCTAGGGCCATTAAGAAAAGTGCTTCGCGGGTCCCCGATACCGGAACCAACATAGTTTCCGGATTGATCATCGCTTGAGGCAGGCCATAGCGCCGCACGAGCCATTCGGCAATGGCACTTCGAACGACCTTAGTTCCCTTCATGGGAGGATATTTTGCCCAAGTTTCGTATTCCCTTGCTACTATTTGAGGCAAGAGGGGTGGTGGCTTATGCTGAGGTTCCCCTACGGATAAAGCTATTGTTTCGATATTGTGTGGGGGCTCAACCGTTTCCAAAAGGGCACGCAAGCGATCGAATGGATAGTCTCCGAGGGTATTTATCCGGTTGTTCACAGGCATATGTCGCTTTTTACGAAGATAGAATTGTCTAGTCGGGTGTACGCAGTCATTAAATTCGCACTTGGCATTTCATATATAACAAGAACAAAGCATAAAAACCTATTAAATCAGGTCGCTAAATACTTCTACTCAATTTTTCAGATTCTACATTATCCTGGGCTGGTAAGATACTGGTCTACAAGGGGTGGCGTGATTCGGCTAGTTTCGGCTCCGTAACGAACATTATAGGAACAAATTAAGTGCCAGCGCTGCTTTTCAGTGCAGCAGTCATCTGTATGGTCACATCTATTTGGCTAACATATTTGAGAATAATATCGAATGCGATGTTTACTCTCCGCTAAGCATTCGGTGTAACCTCAGCCTTTGCTGTGAAAACATCTTCGATAAACTATGAACCGAATACGCATCGCCTACATCGGGTTTGTATAAATAATACGAGGATTGCTTAGCCACCTTCTCTTAAAGCGGCATGCCTAATAAATCACGCCGGTTTTCCGGCTAATCGCAATGCAGAGGGGCATTTTTGTGTTTAGATGGGTAAGCAAAAAATTAACAAGGAACGTGCACGTAATCACCGTGGTGCGTTGATCTGGCACTGGACAGATTTCGCTCTAAATGGTCATTTAACACTATGGAAGACCAGCATTTATACGACGTCGCAATTGCGGGCGGAGGTATAGTTGGAATGAGTCTGGCTATTAATCTTGCGGGGGCTGGCCTAGCCACTGCTTTGGTGGACCGGGCCAACCTCGCTGCACTTGGCAGTCCGGGTAGGGACGGCCGGGGATCTGCTATCGCGGCTGGCTCACAGCGAATTCTCGAAGGAATGGGTGTTTGGGACCTGCTTGACGCTGGGGCGGAGCAAATCCTGGAAATACGAGTGGCGGATAACTCAGCACAAGGTTTTCTCCATTACGAGTTTAGCGATGTTGGCGATGAGCCCCTGGGATGGATTGTTGAAAACGAACGATTGCGGAGCGCCTTGTTGCAGAGAGTTTTGGCCGAGGATATTGCAATTTTTGAAGGAGAGGTCGATGGTTTCCAGTCCGAGCCGGGCTTTTCGTATCTTAAACTATATGGATCCGATGATATAAAGGCTCGCATTATTATCGCGGCCGATGGGCGAAATTCGCCTCTCAGAGAAGTTGCGGGAATCCCGGCGATTAGTTGGAACTACCCTCAGACCAGTATAGTCTGCACAATCACGCACGAGGTTCCTCATTTCGGAATAGCTCAAGAACACTTTTATCCGGGCGGCCCGTTTGCTGTATTACCAATGACGAAGAGCCGGGCTTCGATAGTGTGGACTGAACAAACAAATGTTGCAGCGGACATCCTAAGTCTGGGCGACGACTTGTTCACTAAAACTTTGCAAAATAGGCTCGGAAAAGGTCTTGGAAAGATCCAAGTGGTTTCGCAACGGTGGGCGTATCCGTTGTCTATGGTTCACGCTAAACGTTATACCGATCCGCGGTTTGCTCTTATCGGGGATGCCGCTCATGCGATTCATCCAATTGCTGGCCAGGGCCTGAATCTAGGGATTCGAGACGTGGCAATCTTAGCTGAAGTAATTGTGGATGCTGCACGCCTGGGACTTGATCCTGGGCTCTCCAATGTTCTCGATCGTTATCAATCCTGGCGTCGACCAGACAATATATTAATGATCGCAGTCACAGACTCACTGAATCGGGTATTTTCAAATGAATTCCCACCGCTTAAGTTGGCGCGAGATGCTGGTCTATCGGCGGTTAACCACGTTAACCCAATAAAAAGATTTCTTATGAAACATGCTATGGGAGTTGTCGGCTCTTTGCCGCGGCTTAGCCGAGGGGAACCCCTCTAAAAAGAGTGGTCTCCGCAACAAACGCCAACGAAAAGGATCCGCCTCCTAATGCCAACCACTGGCATTGCTCAATCTCACGGATCTCTGCTCAGCCCTGCTTTTTTTACGGCTTCGATGTATCTTTTCCACCGCTCTTCTTTTTCTATTCCAAGCTTATAGAGATATTGCCACGAAAATATTCCCGTATCGTGCAAATCATCAAAAACTATGCGAATAGCATAATTTCCAACAGACTCTACATTTGCAATACCCACATGCCGGCGACCAACCACCAGCGTTTTTTGGCCGGGTCCGTGGCCCTGTACTTCAGCAGATGGACTCTCAACTCTCAAATATTCTGCTGTATAAATAAAAGTAGACTGGTTGTTGAACAATATCTCGAGTGCTTTTTCGGCCTTAAGCACGCGGATCTTGCTCGGCCTCGGATTTGCGCTTGTCATGGGCGAATTCACGTTTCAGGGTTCCGGATCCAACGAACGTGCCTCGTCAATTAACATGATTGGGATACCATTTCGAATCGGATACGCAAGGCTAGCGTGTTCACTAATTAGTTCCTGTGCATCATGGTCATAAACCAAAGGACCTTTCGTTAGGGGGCATACGAGCAACGCTAAAAGCTTAGCGTCCACACTGGCCTTCTGATCTTGCATATAAATATTCACCTGTTGGTTATATTAGTTTCTCCGGAGGTGGGTGGTATCGTCGTTCGCAGCCAGAGACATTTCCAGTAAGGTGATCATTATGCCAGCCCTCTCATAGAGGTTTGTTGCCTCCAGCAAGGCTTGTTTTTCGCTCGGCTGAAATGGACACATCATCGCAATCGCGTTTATTAGCCGATCCGTTGGTGTGTCTTTTATGGCCCCCCAGTTAACCTCTATTTGATTGGAGCTAAAATAATTCTTTAGTGTAGCTAATATGCGATCACGATCAATGCGCCTGGCGTCCTCCTCTGTTAGGTCCCCCCGATAAGGCCCCCATTCCGGAACTACCAAGCGATAACCCTCTGTAAGCGGCAGTTATTGCGTAATATTAAACAGGCAAACGCCATTAAGTGTTATTAGATAACGTCCATCCTCGGTTTCACTAAACGCTGTTATGCGCCCCGCACAACCCGTTCGATAGACATTTGGCTGTTCTCCTCCTTTTGTTTCGTTAGGTTGGACCATCCCGATTAGGCGTGACCCACCCAGGGCCGTCGTTGTCATATTTAAATAACGGGGTTCAAATATATTGAGTGGAAGTTTGCCCTGGGGAAGCAACAGAACACCGGCCAGTGGAAAGATTGGTATTTCTGGTGGTAAATCGTCAAATGCTGGGTCGAAAACACTTGTCATGGTTAAGCCCAAATATTTAGGAGAACAACACAGCTGACATTTTTCGTCTGCCAGAAATGGTTGTTTCATCTGTAGGGTTCATTGTTTCGAAAAATTGTATTAATTGTTTGCGTGCAGCTTCATCATTCCACCTACGGTCTATTTTCAGACTCTCAACTAGGTGATCTATAGCGGCGTCCCGCTGCCCCGCACTGAAAAGCCCGATGGCTAGCTCAAGCCGAGCCTCAAGATTCTTTTTGTCTGCTTCGACTGCGGCTTCAAGCACTCCTAGGTCGCCTACAGCGGCTCCTTGGTTTGCAACCTTAAGGGCGGCAAGTGCTGTAGTGACATCACTATTTTCTGGAGCATCCTCCGGAAGACGCTCCAAAACTTCCTGGGCTTCTTCTAGTTGTCCCAAAGCAATCAACCCACGAGCTAATCCGCCAAGGGCTTCAATGTTGTCCGGGGCGTGATTTATCACCTGTTCGTATATTCCCACCGCCGCGTCATATTCTTCATTATCGAGCAATGCTTTGGCCTGTTGTATAGCCTCGGCAATGGGGTCACTTTGGGCAGTACCCGCCGCTTCTGCCAATTTTGATATAAATTCCTTTACCTGGCTTTCGGGCTGTGCGCCTTGAAAAGCATCTACGGGCCTACCGCCTGAAAAGCCGTAAACTGTCGGCACAGATTGTATACGTAACTGTTGTGCCAGAGTTTGATTTTTATCTATATCAATCTTTGCTAGCGTGACCGCACCTTTTGCTTCCGTAATTGCTTTTTCCAGTAAAGGTGTCAACTGTTTACATGGGCCACACCAAGTGGCCCAAAAGTCAACGACCACCGGTGTCGTCATCGAAGCTTCAATAACGTCTTTCTGAAAGGTTTCTATTGTGACGTCTTTAATTAAATCTCCGGATTGTGCAGTATTATCGCCTCCGGAGTTCAATACTTGTTCCATTATTCTAGCCTCTTGTTGGCGGGCGGCACAAACCGCAATAGGTATCTATAAGCAAAATGGCTCCTAACTGTGCCGCTGACAACCCTAACTTCCTCGTAACTGTTCGTTATTTTAATTTATCATTGGCTGGATTCAGATCGACATGTACCGGGCTATGACCGCAGGCTTGAAGAAAAAGTAGCAGATCATCAGGGTTTATGGCTGTAGTACGGTCGTTTATTAAAGGATGAAAGTTAACCACCTTCGCTGCCATTAAGCCTACGTCAAAAATCATATTAATATCATTTTGCGGGTTATTAATTAACGCAAATGGAGAGATCGCTCCAGGTTCAACGCCCAATTTAGACCTTACCCGCTCGGGTCTCGCAAAACTAAGCCGCGCCGATCCCAATAAATCCGATAACGCTCGAATATTTAATTTGACCGTTTCCTCCATTGCGCAAAGCCAGTAAATCTCTTTTTTATCCTTAAAAAAAAGCGTCTTACAATGTGCGCCTGGAAGCGCCCCTCTCAAATCACGGTTTTCGTCAACGGTCTTAACTGGTTGGTGGAAATGTGTTTTAGTTGGTATATTAAAACTGTCGAGTAGGGCGAAAAGGTCATCTATCGTCGCCATTCCCGGCGTTGTTTGTGTTGGCTTGGTCATAGAAAAACGTACTCGATAAAAAGACGACTGTTGAGTTTATTTATTAGGCTGCTAATAGCCGCTTGCCAACAGCAGGCGGTCCAAATATATTGCGGCGCTTCGTTTCAAGCGGGTGTAGCTCAGGGGTAGAGCGCAACCTTGCCAAGGTTGAAGT
>CAZOHS010000094.1:0-10083 GCA_964579285.1 uncultured Rhodospirillaceae bacterium
TTGTTTACACGAGATCACGCGTTCAGATTGACACTCAACGAATTATTGAAATTTACCGAAGATCAGGGCGTTTTGCAGCAACCGTTGTACCTAAGATAATTGAGTTACCACAAAACCGGGTTGATTTGGTGTTTGAAATTACTGAGGGTCGCCCGACTGAGATACGAAAAATAGCATTTGTTGGTAATAAGGTGTTTTCTGACAGTGATCTTAGAGAAATTATTCAGACTAGAGAATCAGCTTGGTATCGTTTCCTAACATCTCAAGATACATACGATCCTGATCGTTTAACGTTTGATCAAGAATTGTTAAGGCGTCACTATCTCGCTAATGGATTTGCGGACTTTCGCGTGGTGTCTGCGGTGGCGGAGCTTACCGCCGATAAAAACGATTTCTTTATTACCTTCACTGTTGAAGAGGGTAGTAGATATAAGTTCGGTAATGTCGAAATTAAAAGCGAATTAAAAAAGCTAAATGTTAGTCTCTTAAGTGAGCAATCGGGAATAATATCGGGCGAATGGTATGATGCTGATCAATTAGAAAATACTATCGGGGTGCTTACTGATGCTGTTGGAGAGTTGGGCTATGCGTTTGTAGACGTTCGCCCAAAAGTGCGGCGTGATCGAGTACGTCGCATTGTTGATGTTTCCTTCAGCATTAGAGAGGGGAGACGAGCATTCGTCGAACGAATTAATATAACCGGAAATTTAAGGACTGTGGATAAGGTACTCCGGCGAGAAATGATTCTCGTTGAGGGGGATGCGTTCAATAGTTCCAAATTGCGTCGGTCTCGTCGCAATATACAGAATTTAGGTTTTTTCGACCGGGTTGAAGTAGATACTAAAGCTGGATCTACCACTGATAAATCGGTAATTGACGTCAAAGTAAAAGAACGTTCTACAGGTTCACTTTCATTTGGTGCTGGTTACTCCTCAGCTGACGGCGTAATAGGTGATACTAGTATTCGCGAACGAAATTTATTAGGTCGAGGACAAGATTTAAAATTAGGTATTCAAGCTGGGAGCAAGCAAAAACAAATTGACCTTTCATTCACCGAACCATATTTCCTGGGGAAAAAACTAACCGGGGGATTTGATCTATATAGAACAGTAAAAGATCTTCAATCTGAAAGCTCGTTGGACAAACGTTCAACTGGGCTTGGTTTAAGGACGGGGTACAATTTATCAGATGCATTATCCCAACGCTGGAACTATACACTTCGAGGCGAGAAGATAACGAATGTTCCGTCAACAGCTTCCTTGGCAATAAAGGAACAGGAAGGGCATTCTCTCACATCTTCGATAGGTCACAAACTATTCTTTGATAAACGAGATAATCCGCGCAATCCAACGGATGGGTATTTTATCGAAATCGATAATACCATTGCTGGGCTTGGTGGTGATACTAAATATTTGAGTAACCGATTCCGTGTGGGCTCCTATTATCCAGTTACAGAACAATGGATTCTCCAAATAGCCGGGGGGGTAGGTTACGTGTTGGGGCTTGGTAAAGACGTGCGTATAGTTGACCGATTTTTCCTTGGCGGTAATTCTTTTCGCGGTTTTGAGGGATCAGGATTGGGCCCGAGAGATACCTCGACTGGCGACGCTGTGGGTGGAAATTGGTTTTATAAAGGGACAATCGGAGTCAATTTTCCAGTTGGATTACCAAAGGAATATGGTGTTAGAGGACGGTTTTTTAGTGATGCTGGTAGTGTTGGTAAAAATGACTCGTCGGTCTCAACGATTAAAGACACACCTTCACTTCGCTTATCTTTGGGAACCGGTTTAATGTGGTCCTCTCCAATCGGACCTATTAACATTGATTTGTCCAAAGCACTATTAAAAGAAAACTTTGATAAAACCCAGGCTTTTCGGTTTAGCTTTGGCGCGCAATTTTGATGAAGGGGATTATGAGAACTATTAATAAGATGAAGGGCCTTGGGTTTATCAGTATAATTTTATGTTCTTGTTGTTTGATTTTCCAAATAGATGATGTTAGGGCAAATGAAGTAACAACCCAGCGGCTGGGCTTTTTGGATATTCAGCGGGTTCTTAGGGAGGCATTAGCGTCGAAGAGGGTCCGCCCAGAGATAAATAAACTTCGTAAGGATTTTCAAAAAAAGGTAAGCGAGCAGGAACGTAAATTGAGGGAAGCCGAACAGGAGTTATCACGGCAACGTGTGCTATTAGCGCCAGAAGTGTTTGCAAAGAAAAGGCGGTTGTTTAGCATTGAGGCCCGCAAAGTGCAAAAGAGTGTGAGGCAACGTAAAAGTGAGTTAGATCGCGTCATTACTCGGACAAAAAATGAAATTCTTAAAAATTTAATTGTTGTGGCTAGAGAGGTGGCTAAAAAGCGTAAACTCACAGTTCTAATGGAAAAAAGATTTGTGTTTCTTTCGCAAAAATCCCTCGATGTTACGAACGAGATAATAACTCTTTTGAATAAGCGTTTGCCCACGATCAAGATTGCTTTTGAAAAGCCCGGAAAAGGTTTGAAAAAAGGGATTAAGTAAAATGGCGCCTGATTTGAGATTTTTTCCGACTAGCGTCTGCCTTACGATAGAAGAAATCGCGGTTTTGGCCGATGCGGATATTGTGCGACGGGTTGATGATAAACGACTTTACACTAATGTTGCCCCATTGCGCGCCGCTCAATCGGGTGATGTGAGTTTTCTAGATAATAAAGTGTACGCACGAGATTATAGAAGTAGCAACGCTGGTTGTTGTATTGTACATCGTGATTTATTGATTGATGATTCTTCTAAGATGGAAATTGTGGCCAGTGAACAACCTTATTTGTCTTATGCTCGTGTTGCGACAGCATTTCATCCGGAATCGGACAATTTCTATTGCCCGTTAAACTCAGATGATCGTGTGCATCAATCTGTAGACCTGGGTAAAGGGGCGGTGATTTGTGATGGTTCGGTAATTGGATCGAATGTCGTTATTGGTGACAACAGCATTATTGGTCCTAATGTTTATATTGGGAGCGGTGTTACGATTGGGAATAATTGTCGTATTGGGTCTTCAGTATCAATTCGTTATAGCCTCATAGGCAACAATGTATCTATATATTCTGGTGCACGGCTTGGCGAACCGGGGTTTGGGTTTGCGTCGTCTGAATCGGGACCCGTTAATGTACCACAATTGGGGCGGGTTATAATTGGCGATGACGTGGAGGTAGGGGCAAATACAACAATTGATCGGGGGGCCGGTCCTGATACCGTTATTGGTGATGGTACTAGGATTGATAACTTGGTCCAGATCGGGCACAACGTTCAGATTGGCCGAATGTGTGTTATAGTGGCTCAAGCTGGGATAGCAGGTAGTACAGTCATTGGTGATGGCGCCCAAATTGGTGGTCAAGCGGGTATTGCTGGTCATCTGCATGTTGGTGAACGGGCAAGAGTGGCAGGATCTTCGGGTGTAATGAAGGACGTTGAGTCGGGAGCGACCGTGGCGGGTATTCCCTCTGTTCCGATCCGGCAATGGCTTCGACAGTCGATAGCGGTTGCCGGTTTGGTGACGACAAGAAAACGTTGATCTAGTGAATTTTGAGGTTGGTATGACAATCGATCAAATCGATATCAATCGGATAATGGAAATGATTCCGCATCGCCATCCATTCCTCATGATTGATCGTGTAGTGGATTTAGTTCCTAACGTGAGGGCTACTGGTGTCAAAAACGTGACAATAAACGAAAACTATTTTCAAGGGCATTTTCCCAATCACCCAGTTATGCCGGGTGTACTAATAATTGAGGCCATGGCTCAAACAGCAGCTGTACTTGTTGTCCACACATTAGGTTCGGATGCGGAGGGCAAACTCGTTTATTTTATGTCCGTTGATGGGGCAAGATTTAGGAAGCCTGTTGAACCCGGCGATCAATTATCGGTAGAAGTAAAAAAACAAAGAAGTAGGGGAAATGTATGGAAGTTCGCGGGCCGTGCGATTGTTGATGACACCCTGGTGGCAGAAGCTACCTACGCAGCAATGATACTTGATGAGTGATTTGGGTATGGCAGAAGTGCATCCGACCTCTATCGTTGATCCTTCTGCGGAACTTGGTGGAAATGTTTCCGTCGGTCCTTTTTGCACCATTGGGCCGGACGTCCGGTTGGGTGATGGGTGTGTTCTTATTTCTCATGTTGTGGTCGCAGGAAATACAAAAATAGGACCTAATTGTCGATTGTATCCATTTGCAACAATTGGGCTTCAACCACAAGACATGAAATACGAGGGTGAGCCGTCTGCCCTTGAGATAGGGGCTAACAATATATTTCGGGAGCAGGTGACGGTGAATCCTGGAACGAAGGGCGGCGGTATGGTGACCGCCATCGGCAATAATTGCCTCTTCATGGTTGGTGCGCATGTTGCACATGACTGCCAGGTTGGCAATCATGTTGTGATGGCAAATAATGCCACCCTTGCGGGGCACGTGACGATAGAAGATTTTGCGATAATTGGTGGGTTAGCGGCAATCCATCAGTATTGTCGCGTAGGGCGGCATGCAATGGTAGGTGGGATGTCCGGCGTCGAAAATGATGTTATTCCCTACGGATCAGTCATGGGCGATAGAGCACGTCTTAGTGGTTTAAATATAATTGGTCTTAAAAGGCGAGGGTTTTCTCGAGCCGATATATCGGCCCTAAGAAAGGCATATCGCCTTATGTTCGCTGAAGAAGGGACGATGGCTGAACGCTTGACAGATGTGTTGGAAAGTTTTGCGGATCATGAGGCGGTTTCCGAAGTTATTGACTTTATTCGTTCTGATTCGAGCCGTGCAATATGTCAACCAAAAGCAGAGCAAGGTGGCTAAACTTGGGATTATTGCTGGTGCGGGTGCGCTTCCTGGACAGATAATATCCGCTTGCCGGGAGGCAGGGCGTGACTATCACGTATTGGCGTTCGAGGGTAGTGCCGATCCAAGGTGGCTTGATGGCACGTCTTTTACTTGGATCCGCATGTCGAATTTGGGTTCTGCTCTGGATTATGCTCGTAGCGCAGGGATCGGTGAATTAGTGTTGGTTGGCGGTATTCCAAGGCCTAGTGTTATTGAACTGATGAGTGACCGCCGCTCCGCTAAATTTCTTGCTAAAGTAGGGACTAGGATACTTGGGGACGATAATATTCTTTCAGCGGTGGTGCGAGAATTGGAGGAAACGGAGGGTTTTAATATAATTGCGCCGGAAACCATTTTGGGGGAAATACTAGCTCCGCCTGGTTTCTATGGAAAAGTAGTGCCTGACGAAAATGATATGCAGGATATTAAACGCGGTCAAAGTATTATACAGGAACTTGGACGTTTCGACATCGGTCAGGCAGTCGTTATTCAAAATGGGTTAGTGTTGGGGGTTGAAGCTGCGGAGGGCACAGATAATTTGATTAAAAGATGTGGCGGTTTAAAGCGTCCAGAGATTGGTGGAGGGGTTCTTGTGAAAGCGGCGAAGCCAAACCAGAGCCTGCGGGTTGATCTACCCGCGGTGGGAATTGCTACCGTTCGTGCTGCGTCAAAAGCCGGTCTCCGCGGTATCGCTGTGGTGGAAGAACGTGCACTGCTAGTTGAACGAGACGCGATGATTGAAGCAGCTGACGCCTCTGAAATATTTATTTACGGGATTCCACTTGAAACGTGAGTTGCAAACATCATGGTTGAAAAAGCTAAACAGCCCTTTGTTTGGTTCATAGCCGGAGAACCGTCGGGTGATTTGCTTGGCGCAAAATTAATATCGGCTTTGAAGGTTGAATCCGGTGGTTGTCTTAGGATAAATGGGGTTGGTGGGGAGGCTATGGAAGCCGAAGGCTTGATTAGTCTCTTTCCGATTTCAGATATAGCGGTAATGGGGTTAGTGGAGATCTTACCCCGGATACCGTTAATCAAAAGGCGGTTGCGTCAGACAATACGTTCTATCCAAGCAGACAAACCAGATGTTGTCATTACTATAGACGCGCCGGGCTTTTGTTACGACATATGGAAAGGTCTTAGAGGGTCTGGGATAACCCTCGTGCACTACGTCGCGCCGTCAGTCTGGGCGTGGAGGCCAGGGAGAGCAAGGAAATTCGCCGCTAGACTAGATCATCTCATGACCCTTCTACCATTTGAGCCTCCGTTTTTCGAAAAATATGGTTTGTCTTCAACATTCGTTGGACACCCGGTAGTAGAAAGCGAAGCGAATAAGGGTAATGGTGCGAGATTCAGGGAGCACAATAAAATAAGACCCGAGGCTATTATTGTGTGTGTTCTTAGTGGAAGTAGGTTTGCCGAAATTAAGCGCCTTGGTAAGGTGTTTCGCTTGGTTTCGGAAATCTTTTTAAAAAATTATCCTCAAACCGTTTTTGCGTTTCCAACCGTCTCCTATCTTAGGCCTCATGTAGACGTTCTTGCCGCTAGTTGGCCAGGCACGACGGTCGTTGTAGATACTGAGAGGGAAAAGTTTGATGTGATGGCAGCGTCGAATGTCGCTTTAGCTGCGTCGGGCACAGTTTCTCTGGAGTTGGCAATAGCGGGGGTGCCCCATATTATAGCATATCGTTTGAACGGTTTGACTGTAGCGATATTTCGAATGCTACATGGGTTAAACCAGCGTTATGCAAACCTTCTAAATATTTTATTAGGAAAAGAGATAATACCAGAGTTTATTCAGGGGCGTTGCCGGGCTGATCTAATTTCAAAGTCGCTTCTACAGCTAGCTAAAGAACCCGAGTTGCGGGATCGGCAGTTGACTGGTGTTAGGGAGGCTTTGCAAATGTTAGAGACTGGCGAAGGCTATCCTAGCAAGACAGCGGCATCTGTGGTTTTGTCGGTGTTGGCCGATAGAACTGATTATGAAGGACAAGAAAATGGATACAATGATGAAGGAAGCGTCTAATTATCGATTATTACACACTATGATTCGGGTAAAAGACCTAGATAAATCTGTCGAGTTTTATTCACAACATCTCGGCATGAAAGTTCTGCGTAAGAAAGATTTCCCTGGGGGAAAATTTACAAATGTGTTTATGGGGTACGGGGAAGAAAGTAATAATACCGTTCTTGAACTCACGTATAATTGGGACCAAGTAGAATCATATACTCATGGCTCGGGATTTGGGCATCTCGCAGTTGCCGTTCCAAATATATATCAAGCGTGTGAGAAAATGGGTGAAGATGGTGTCAGTATTCCTCGGCCTCCTGGGCCAATGAAGCATAGCACGACAGTGATAGCGTTTATTGAAGACCCCGATGGCTATAAGATAGAGTTGATAGAGCGCGATTGATAAAAAGGTAAGGACCATTGTTATCAAAATTTATCGTTTTTCTAACGGAATAAAATCCCTTTGAGTTTCGCCAATGTAAAGCTGTCTTGGACGACCAATCTTCTGAGCCGGGTCTTCTATCATCTCGTTCCATTGCGCAACCCAACCAACGGTGCGGGCTACCGCGAAGAGCACAGTGAACATAGTTTCTGGGATACCAATTGCTCGAAAAATGATTCCAGAGTAAAAATCAACATTTGGATAAAGCTTTCGTTCAACAAAGTAATCGTCCTCGAGAGCAATTTTCTCTAGTTCCATAGCTAATTCTAAAAGGGGTTCGTTTCTTATTCCAAGCTCTTGCAGTACTTCATGGCACGTATCTCTCATCAGCGTTGCTCGGGGATCAAAGTTTTTATAAACGCGGTGGCCAAAGCCCATGAGTCTAAAGGGATCGTCCTTATCTTTGGCCCTCTTTACGTATTCGGGAATATTCTTCTTATCCCCTATTTCATTCAGCATTTTCAAAACTGCTTCGTTGGCACCGCCGTGGGCCGGCCCCCATAAACTCGCAATTCCGGCTGCTATACAAGCGAATGGGTTTGCACCGGAAGAGCCCGCGAGTCGGACGGTAGATGTTGAAGCATTTTGTTCGTGATCCGCGTGAAGTGTAAGAATACGGTCCATCGCAAGAGAAACAGTGGGATTGACCTTATATTCTTCGCAGGGGGTGGCAAACATCATATGTAAAAAGTCCGCCGCGTACGACAAGTCGTTGCGGGGGTACATAAATGGTTGGCCTAATGCATATTTGAAGGCCCAGGCGGCGATTGTGGGCATCTTTGCGATTAGACGATAGGTCGCAATCATTCGTTGATGTGGGTCGGATATATCAGTCGAATCGTGGTAAAAGGCTGCTAGGCCGCCGACTACGCCGCACATAATAGCCATGGGATGCGCATCACGACGGAAACCGTCGTAGAACTTGTGTAGTTGTTCGTGTACCATTGTATGGTGGGTAATGTCGTGCACAAATTTATCTTTTTCCGAGGGATTTGGGAGATCACCTTTGAGAAGCAAGTAACTTACCTCAGAAAAATCACAATTTTTTGCGAGATCTTCGATTCTATAGCCTCGATAAAGGAGAACTCCTTCGTCGCCATCAATATATGTGATCTTTGAATCGCAGCTTCCAGTCGCCATAAAACCGGGATCAAACGTAAAATAGTCTAACTCCGTATATAGTTTTCGTATGTCGATCACTTTTGGGCCCACGGTGCCTTCTAACAACGGCATTGCAAGCTCTTTACCTGTTGAGTGATCTATAAGTGTTACGCTGTCTTTTGGGGTGTTTTGGGCAGCGTCCTGACTCATATTGTGTCCCTTTAGCATAAATTTGGATGAATCGTCGCCGGGAAATTTCCAAGCAAATTATTCCGCGGAAAATAACGGTTTTGTCACGTATAATCAAATACCTAAGATCACAGGGTGTTACTCAGTTTTGTAGCGTCGGCTATACGACCTAAAGTTTCTACTTGACCTAAGTTTGATGCTACTTCAAAAATTCCTGGAGAAATGTTGGTTCCAGTCAAAGCGGCACGAAGTGGCTGAGCTATATCTCGCAGTTTTTTCTTATGTTTAGTCGCGTAGCCCTTAATTGTTATTTCGATAGCTTCTTCATTCCAAGG
Source organism: uncultured Rhodospirillaceae bacterium (assembly GCA_964579285.1). Classification (GTDB taxonomy): domain Bacteria; phylum Pseudomonadota; class Alphaproteobacteria; order MPNO01; family UBA830; genus JAYZQT01. The sequence goes on from CAZOHS010000094.1 coordinate 8,925, forward strand.
TGTAATGTCTGCCAATATGATACTTAATTGTTCGAGTATCTTTTGGGCAGCGGGTGAAAACAACTTTAGTGCATGGTCGTCATAATCTATTGGTCGTTCAATGCAGTAGAAAATAGACATATCGGCAAGCTCTTGGATAGTATTTGCTCGTAATCTGAGCGAATTCATGCCCGCTTGAAGGCGCTTGAGAGCTATGTCTCCTAGGGGACTTTGAAGCCTTTCCTCAAGACAGGGTCGCAAGAGTTGAATTAATGTGTCGCGTTGTGTAGCGTCGATATACTTTCCATTTAGATAAGAGAGTTTATCGAAATCGAAGCGGGCAGAGCTTTTATTTATGTCTTCTAGTTGAAACCAGTTTACTGAGGTTGAAAGTGAAAAAATCTCGTCGTCCCCATGGCTCCATCCAAGACGTGAGAGATAATTGAGCACGGCTTCCGGCAAATAACCTTTTTCTCTATATGTTTCGACGCCTAGCGCGCCGTGTCTTTTCGACATTTTAGTGCCGTCCGGACCGTGTATCAGAGGTATGTGGGCATATGTTGGAACGTTCCAGTCGAGTGCTTTAAATATTTGAGTTTGACGAAAGGCGTTGGTCAAATGATCGTCTCCACGAATGACATGACTGATAGCCATATCGTGGTCATCGACCACTACAGACAGCATATATGTAGGTGATCCGTCCGCCCGTAACATTATTAAATCATCGAGTTCTTGATTTGCGATAGTAATTTTACCCTGAACCGCATCTTCAATTGTGGTTTGGCCTGAGGCTGGTGCACGAAATCTTATAACGGGTTCGATTCCGATTGGTGCTTCTCTTAGATCTCTATCCCGCCATGTCCCGTCGTAGCGGATTGACTTTTTTTGGGCCAAGGCCTTTTCGCGCATAGCTTTTAGTTCTTCTGGTGAACAGTAGCACGGGTAAGCGTTTCCGTTGTCCAAAAGGAGTTTTACAACATCGATATGTCTTTGGCGCCGAGCAGATTGATATATTGGTTTTTCATCGGGCGTTAAGTTTAGCCATTCTAACCCAGCTAAAATAGCATCGATTGCTGCCGGGTTAGAGCGTTTCTGATCTGTATCTTCTATGCGTAAGAGGTATTTTCCACCTGTATGGCGAGCATATAACCAGTTGAAGAGGGCGGTCCTAGCGCCCCCG
>CAZOHS010000095.1:0-9965 GCA_964579285.1 uncultured Rhodospirillaceae bacterium
ATATTTATGGTGAAAATAATCATCACATAGTTGAAAGTTGTTTCAAGGCGCTCGCACGCGCGTTGCGCGTTGCGGTGGAGGCAGACCCCCGCGCACCCAGCTCTGTTCCTTCTACAAAGGGGACCCTCGGTGGTTGAGTGAGTGATAATGCGGTTTATCAACAGTTTTCGATCCGATTACACCAATTCGCGGGGGCTAAATTTACCAGCACTTCAATCGAATATAGCAGTCTTAATTAGTATAAAAAGCATAGACCGCACCGCATCCTTTTCAAATTTTTCTATAAATTCTGCACATCGATCTAGTTATATCTATTATTAGGCAAGCAATGAATACTGTCGTGATAGACTACGGGTCGGGAAATTTGAGATCCGTAGGCAAAGCCCTCGAAAAAGCAGCTGCGAGAGTTAATATAGAGACTTCGATTATAGTTACAAAACAAGCCTCCGCGCTCTCCACAGCGGATAGAATTGTTCTGCCAGGAGTCGGAGCGTTTGGCGATTGCTTAAAAGGATTGAGCTCTATTCCCGGTATGCTAGATGCCTTGGAGCACAGTGTAAAAGAGCAAAAAAAACCTTTTCTGGGAATTTGTATCGGAATGCAGTTATTAGCCAACTATGGACTTGAAAATGGTCGACAAAAAGGACTTGGCTGGATCCCGGGAGAGGTTCAACCGATCAAACCCAAAGGACCGGAATTGAAAATTCCTCATATGGGCTGGAACGTAGTTCACGTTCCAAAAGATTCAAAACATCCTATTTTGTCGAAATTTCCAAAGGAAGCACACGCTTATTTTGTCCATAGTTATTTTTTTTCTTGTAAAAACGCAGACGATGTTTTGGCAACAGTGGACTACGACCACAATTTTCCAGCGATCATTGGAAGAGAAAATATCATCGGAACCCAGTTTCATCCTGAAAAGAGCCAGATAACGGGCTTACACTTATTAGAGGAATTTCTAAAGTGGAACGGAGATAAGGAATAGTGCCGGATACAAAAACAACCGTCGAACCACTAGAAGAAGTTTCGGATGAAGATTTGGAGGACCTCTGCGATGCGGCCGAGTCTGCAATACTCGATGGAGGGGGGTTTGGCTGGCTCAAACCGCCCGCGCGAGCAGTTCTAGGGCGTTATTTTCGGGGCGTTATTTTAGTACCAGAACGCCATTTATTTGTCGGGCGCCTAGGTCAACGTGTAGTGGCAGCAATACAATTACAGGAACCACCGCGCAACAACGAAGCCCTTGCTCACGCGGCAAACCTAACAGCTCTTTTCGTTGCCCCCTGGGCTCGAGGACATGGACTCGCCCCACAATTGGTAAAAGCCGTCGAAAACAAGGCTCAGGAACTTGGTTATCTTCACCTAAACCTAGATTTACGAGCAACCCAAGATGCTGCTATAAGCCTGTACGAGCGCTCTGGTTTTGAAAGATGGGGTACGAACCCTGCATATGCCCTAGTTAACGGCAAGCTTGTTTCGGGTCACCATTATTCTAAACAGCTTCGCAAACCTCCAAGGTCTCAAAAATCACAGACCAAAAAACCAAAAAAATGATACTGTTCCCCGCAATAGACATTAAGGACGGCGCCTGTGTGCGATTGATACGCGGGAAAATGGACCAATCTACAATATTCAATTACAGCCCTACCGACCAAGCTAAAGAATTTCAATCCATTGGTCTCGAATGGATACATATTGTGGATTTAAATGGTGCATTTGCCGGTAAACCAGTCAATAGTGACGCTGTTACCAAAATCCTGAAATCTGTAGACCTCCCTGTCCAACTTGGTGGCGGCATCCGCGACATGAATACAATTGATTATTGGTTGGCGGCAGGGGTCCAACGTGTGATTCTTGGAACGGCAGCATTGAAAAATCCGGATTTAGTTCTCGCTGCCTGTGAGAAGCACCCTGAACGTATTGTGGTCGGAATTGACGCGCGGGACGGATATGTAGCAGTGGAAGGATGGGCGGAAAAGTCTTTAATTTCTGCTTTTAAACTTGCCCAATCCTTCGAAAATTGTGGTGTCGCAGCAGTTATCTACACCGACATCGAAAGAGACGGTGTCATGGAAGGTGTCAATTTAGATGCCACTGTAGCCCTCGCTTCCGCCATAAACATACCGGTTATCGCATCAGGGGGAGTTCGAGGCTTAATCGACCTAAGAGCGCTGAAAGATAAGGAAGGCACAGGAATAGAAGGGGTGATTGTAGGGCGTGCCATATATGACGGACTTCTCAAACCTATAGAAGCACAGGAATTACTTAAAAACTAAATGCTTAAAACGCGCATTATACCGTGTTTGGATGTAAAAAACGGACGTACCGTTAAGGGCATCAATTTTGTAGACCTGGTTGACGCTGGTGACCCTGTTAAACAGGCAAAGTTTTATGATGACCACTGTGCAGACGAATTAACCTTTCTTGATATTACTGCCAGTCACGAAAATCGAGATACCATATTTGACGTAGTAAACCGGACGGCTGAGGAGTGTTTCATACCACTAACCGTAGGTGGAGGCGTCCGTACGGTAAATGATGTTCGAAAACTGTTGCTGGCGGGTGCCGACAAAGTATCAATCAACACCGCCGCCATAGAGCAGCCTGAATTTGTCCAGGAAGCAGCCACGAAGTTTGGTTCACAGTGCATAGTTGTTGCAATTGATGCAAAACAAACGGCCCCAGGAAAATGGGAAATTTTCACGCACGGCGGCCGCAAGCCAACGGGTATTGACGCAGTTCAATGGGCCATCCAAATGTCTAACCATGGGGCTGGCGAAATTTTACTTACATCAATGGATCGCGATGGCACTCGAACGGGTTTTGATCTACCACTCACGCGGACAATATCTGATGCGATCAAAATCCCTGTGATAGCATCGGGTGGTGTCGGGACTCTCACCCACCTAGTGGATGGAATAAGGGAAGGCCATGCCAGTGCAGTACTAGCAGCATCTATCTTTCATTTCGGTGAATACACTATTGCCGACGCCAAGGCACATATGGCCGCCGCGGGATTGTCCGTGCGACCCATAGAAACGTGACATAAAGACGTAGATCTGTTATCGCGATAGTATGAAAATGGCCAAAGACGATAGTGACATTCTCATGCGTCTGTATGAGGTCATCGACAGCCGAAAAACAGATGACACTGATACCTCGTATACCGCTCAACTTTTCAATCAAGGGACCAGCAGGATTGCTCAGAAACTTGGGGAAGAGGCTATTGAAACGGTGATTGCGGTTATTAATAAGGATCACCAAGCGACAATTTCTGAAAGCGCTGATTTAATTTATCACATGTTGGTGGCGTGGGCAGATGCCGGCATCCATCCTAAAGACATTATGGCAGAATTAAGCGATCGTGAGGGAATTTCGGGACTTACTGTCAAACGAGCTCGCAACAAATAGAGCGCCGACTATACGGAAAAGTTAGATGTCTTACGATGATCAGAATGTTTTCGCAAAAATCCTTCGGGGTGAATTACCCCACAACAAAGTTTATGAAACCGAGCACTCGCTGGCATTTCACGATATAAACCCCCAAGCAAGTGTTCATGTGTTAGTAATCCCTAAGGGATCCTATAAATCCTGGGATGATTTTTCAAAGATAGCCTGTGACGAAGAAAAAACTGACTACATTTCCGCTATTGGGGAGACTGCACGGCTTCTTGGAGTAGACAAAACCGGTTACCGGCTATTGGCTAATCATGGCCACGATTCCCATCAGGAAGTACCACATCTCCATACTCATATCTTAGGGGGCCAGGCTCTAGGGCCAATGCTGGATGGCGGGGATCTTCCGCCGGGTGCTCACTATAATCGGCATTAGATACGGACGTCATCGCATCCGATCTCGTGAGCGACGCCCTCAGGAAACATAAGTTGTTGTTCGCAAAAATTTGAAATGTGCGAAAATAAGGGTGGAGGCAAAAAGCCAATGATCAGGTTAAGCACCTCTATTTTTCGATAAACCTATAACTTTAAACGCTCAATTGTATTCCAAAGGGTTTGTTCAATATGTATATCGTCAAGTCTATTGATTTCTTGTATGCCGGTAGGCGAAGTGACATTTATTTCGGTTAAATAATCACCAATCACGTCAATACCAACAAAGGTTAATCCCCGCTCGCGTAAAGCCGGGCCAATTTGCTCACATATTTCAAGCTCTCGATGGGTGAGAAGCGTTTTATTCGCAGTGCCTCCCGCATGAAAATTCGCCCGCGCATCCCCCTTGACTGGGATACGAGACACAGCGCCAATTGGCTCACCATCAACGAGAATGATCCTTTTATCTCCCTGACGGACTTCCGGTAGATATTTTTGTATAATAAACGGCTCTCGATATTTTTGTTCAAACATTTCCAAAAGTGAGCCCATGTTTTCATCTCCGGGTGTGATATGGAAAACATCCGCACCGCCGTTCCCAAATAACGGCTTAATTATGACGTCTTCGTACTCAGCTCTGAATTGTTGTATCGCCTCGCGATCCCGAGTAATCAGTGTCGCAGGCAAAAGACCTTCAAAGTTAGTAACAAATAGCTTTTCCGGAGCATTGCGAACCTCTGCCGGATTGTTAATTACCAAAGTTCCGGGGTGTATATGTTCAAGCAAATGGGTTGCCGTAATATAATTCATATCAAAGGGTGGGTCCTGACGCATTAGTACGACGTCCACATTTGAAAGTTTGAGTATTTCTTCCGCTCCAAGGGTAAAATGGTTTCCCGGCTCACAACGGACTTCTAGAGGCTGCGCCTTCGCAAACAACTCGCCATTACGAAATACAAGACCGGCTGGCACGTAGTGAAACAAATCATAACCGCGTAATTGTGCTTCCATTGCCATCATAAAGGTCGAATCTACGCCGATATCGATCGTTGATATGTGGTCCATCTGAATAGCAACTGAAAGGCTCATATTTAATCTCCTAACTCCACCTAAGCACGTGGTTATCGCGCAAAAGCACATAAAAAGCTCTATTTTGTAAAGATTTTTATCTCTTAGTTAGTTAATACTGGTTTTAAATTTCGCTATCATGTCTTTGGCCTTAACTCGCTCCTTTTTTGATTTTGAACGCTCCGCTACAACGCTTAACGCCGAGATTGCGCGTTTCATGTTTCCTACGCGCGCATTTAAAATTCCAACTTCGCGCCATAACCCAATCACGTTCGGTGCAAACAGAATCATGTTATTTAATATGCGCAAGGCGTCATGAGGGCGTCCAGCCTGCTGGTGACGAAACCTGATATTATTTTGTAATCTGATTAAGACATCCCGGTTTCCAACAACCGAATAATTTTCTGGTGTAAGCTCCGCGTCGAGCCCCGTCGTGCCTTTTAAAAGCCCACGAAGATGGGAGGCCGAGAGTTGCGCGCCTGAGTTAAACGGATCAATAATGGACTGCCGCCCGCAGTCTTCTATCTTAAGCAAGAAATGCCCCGGAAAATTTAATCCATTAGCAACGCAACCTTGCCACCGCGCCGCATGCAAATAAAGAATTCCGAGCGCAACGGGAAGCCCTTTCCTGCGGTCAATAACTCTAATCAAATTCGCATTCTGCGGGTCATCATAGGTAAGCACATCACCGGCATAACCTTTGCGTTCAACAATAACGGTCTTAAGCGCTTCCACTAAGCCTATGCCTTCCGTTCTGATAGAGAAAACTTCTTGGCCAATAGATTCAACCTTGTCCCGGTAAACAGTTAGATCCACGTCCGGGCAATCCAAGGCAGCAAGTGCTAGAGCGCCCTCGATTAATTCTATTTCTTCGTCTTGGCAACGTCCGATATCTCGCAAGATCTCTTCGGCCTCAGGGCGAGCAGTCACGGTTTAGCGGTAGCCTTATCTACCAATTTAACATAACTCACTACTTTTTTTACGTAATCGAGAGCTCTTGCTCGATTAATGACCCGCTCCAGTTCTTTCTTATTTTTGGCCACACCAATTAAATAAACGGTTCCTTTAACTGTTTCGATTGAATAGTTAATGGATGATACTTTTTCATCAAAAAGTAATTCTGACTTTAAACGTGCAGATATCCACGTATCACGCGCAAACCCAGCCAGCCCATCAGATGACGTAATTTGTATTTCGTTAATGACTTCGCTCACACCGTCCGCTTGCCATACTAAACGCACAGCCTCTAGACGCATTTCTGCTGTTTCAAGTGCCCCGGTTAACAACACTCGCCCATTATGGACTTGCAGGCCCACTTTTCGCCACAAGCGTTCGTCGTTTTCAGCAAAAATCGTATTTATTCTGATCCTCAGAACAGTGTCATCCACGGCTCCAGAGAGGCCTCGCTCCTCCATTGCCGCCACCCCAACCGTGGCGCTAGTAAAGCCAGCCGTGCCTACACAACCAGGCAAGAACCCGATGACAAGCATTATGGGAGCAAGAAGAGACTTGGGAATAACGTATTGAATGTTGAACATAAATCGAATTCCTTGACGGTGACATGTGATACTGCGCAAAGCATTATTTTTAGCACACACTTTTCAAGAACTGAGCGACACTATGACATATGATAAACGGGACTTTACTCTCTCCCATCCTTAACAAGCAGCCACCCAAAAAATTGCATAATTCGCCGATTCGCTACAACTGGTGTTTTCGTCTCTCGGAACCAAACCGATATGAGTTTTATCACGTGCCCGCCAATATTAGTGCTCGAGCATAGACTAACTTCCGGCTGACCTTCGTCTCCGACACTACAGCCGCAACCGCATCTTTCACCGTCAAACTGTCGAGATAAGTTTCTAGCAAGGCATCAATTGTTTCAATATCGATTGAATAAGGGGTAGCGGGGCCCAGAACTATAATTGTTTCACCTTTGAGAGTGGGCTTTTCTTTTCGCTCTACTAGCAAATCTGACAGCATGCCACGCTGTATCTCTTCATAGAATTTAGTCAACTCACGAGCGATCGCTATCGGCCGATCGCCGAGGACCTCCAACATACTCTCCAATGTTCTCTCAAGCCGTTTAGGGGATTCTAGAAAGATTAACGTCGCGCGCAGACTGGCTAGTTCATGAAAAAGATCTGTTCGAGCCTTTTTCCTAACGGGAGGATAACCACCAAAATAGAAACAGTCGGTAGGTAGCCCAGACAGCACAAGCGCCATGATAGGTGAAGAGGGGCCGGGTGTGGCGGATACAGGAATATTGGCGTCAAGAGCAGCACCAACAAGCTTAAACCCCGGGTCAGATATCAGTGGTGTGCCCGCGTCGGAAACCAGTGCGATAGCCATACCATTTCGTAATTTTTCTAACAGGCTATCTCGAACCGTAACAGAACTATGGTCATGATATGCAATCATTGGTGTAGAGATCTCATGAGCCCGCAGTAGTTTTGCAGTCACCCGCGTGTCCTCACAGGCAATTAAGTCTGCGGCTTGCAGCACGTGGACGGCGCGTTTGGATATATCGGCAAGATTTCCAATGGGGGTAGAAACGATATAAAGCCCAGAAACCGCCTCTGTTGTAATCCGTTTACTTGAGTTCACGCCATCTTTAGAGTCAGACTCTATTAAATTACTCGGTTTACGCGACGCTTTATTTTTGGGAATCCGATTCATTAATGAAACTGCTTTCCTCGTTACCCTGGTCATCAAAGGTGGTTCTGTTGGCAATGGCCGTCACCATATACGGATGCCAAGATAAGGGATCCAGCCACACACGCAACACTGGGAACGGGCTAGTTCTAGCAGTTGTTGATACAAAACAAGCGGCTAACCCGCCGGCCAACTCAAATACGAAGCCCAAACCAGTTGTTATACGACCCGCCACGCCCACCGTTGCTGTCTCTAAGCCCAAACCAGATGTTATACGACCCGCCACGCCCACCGTTGGAGATCTAATCTCTAATGAAACAATCGCCCCAATTTCCTACAACACTCAAAAAAATAATAAGGGGGTCAGGGTGGGTTTGCTCCTTCCGTTGACCGGTCAAGATGCGTTTTTAGGAAAAACGTTATTCGATGCTGCCATATTAGCTCTCTTCAGCAAGAAAACAGATGATTTTACCCTGATGCCCTTTGATACCCAAAGCACCAAAGAAGGTGCGGCTGCAGCTGCTCGTGATGCCGTTCGAGCCGGCATAACACTGGCTGTAGGGCCCATTTTCTCAAATGCTGTTATTGGGGCCGCTCCCGTTTTTCAAAACGCAAAGATCAAGGTGATAGCGCTTTCAAATAATCGTGCTGTTGCGCAGCCTGGGGTGTTTTTGGCTGGACTATTTCCAGAGGCACAAGTTAAGCGATTAGCGGAGTACGCTGCAAAAAAGGGGAAAAAGCGTCTCGCTATCCTTGTTCCGAAGGGACAATTCGGTAGGCGCATTATCAGTGCAACACGATCCGTCGTCGTCGCTACCGGCCTAAAACTGGTGGGAATAGAAAAATATGCCAAATCCGAAGAAGACATCGCTAGAGCAATACGGGCTCTTAGCAATTACGATGAACGACGGGAGAGTTTATTAGCTCAAATTTCGATACTGAAGAAACAAGGCGACGAAGGGGCCCAAAGGGCCCTTGCCCGCCTACAAATACGGGAAACCCTTGGAACCATCCCATTTGATTCTCTTCTTGTGGTGGCTAGTGGTTCAACGCTGGTAAATGTTGGGGCACAATTAGGTAACTTCGACGTAGACACCAAAAGGATACAACTCCTAGGATTAGGAAGTTGGGCGGCTAATAAAACAGGGTCTGAGCCCGCTTTAGTTGGGGGCTGGTTTGCCGCAAGTCCGTTTGACGCTGACGACGGCTTTTCTGAGGCCTTCAAAAAAACTTTCGGTTCCAAGCCACATCCACTTGCAACAACGGTTTATGACCTAATTGCATTGGCTGCGATTACCGGACCCAAAGATGGCTCAAAATATAAAGAAAGAAAATTGACTGCCAAAACGGGCTTTGCTGGAGCAAGCGGCCTTTTTCGTTTTCTTATCAACGGACAATCAGAACACAAATTAGAAGTTCGCGAAATTCTGCCCCGAGGGAGCAAGGTTATCGACCCCGCCCGAACAAGCTTCAACCACCAACAGAATTGATATTGCTTACGTAAGAAGCGAAGTTATTAGGGAGTTTAGACGCAAGCGGCCCGTATCCGTCGACCGCAAACCCTCTCCATCGAGTTCAATCAGATTACTAGATATTAGCGCCTCGATTTTATCCATCTGGAAAAAGTCCTCAAAGTCCTTGCCTGAGATTGTCTTAAAAGCGCCTCTATCGACGCCGGTTAGAAGACGAAGGCCGGTGAGCAGCAATTCGTCCACTTGTTCAGATAGCGCCAATGGTTCGTAAATACGAGTCCCATGGCCCTCCGACATTGTCGCAGAAAGCCAGTTTTCTGGAGCGCTAATTTGTTCCGTTCTCACACGAGCACCATCTAAAGTGAGGCGGCCATGTGCACCCGGCCCTACACCGACATAATCGCCACCTTGCCAATAAATCATATTATGGCGACATTCTCGACCTTTCATGGCGTAGTTAGAAACTTCATAGGCACAATATCCCGCACTTTCCATCAGCTCGTTAGTAATCTTGTATAGGTCGTGGGCCAACTCTTCGCCCGGTATTGTAAAAGCTCCATTTCGGTGCGCAGAATAGAAAGGTGTGCCCTTTTCAATACTTAGCTGATATAAGGAAAGGTGTCCGGTCTCCAGCGTTAGTGCTGTCTTAAGTTCACTAACCCAATTTCTTATATCCATTTCGGGCAACGCGTAAATTAAGTCAAATGACACGCTTTCAAAGCATTGCAATGCTTCTAAAACCGCGGACCGCGCACTATTTGCGCTATGGCCACGACCCAGAAAAACCAAAGAATTGTCATTAAATGATTGAACCCCAATAGAAATTCGATTCACGCCCGCACGTCGAAAATCAAGAAATTTTGTTATTTCAGAAGAAGACGGATTAGCCTCTAGGGTAACCTCTAAATTTTCCGCCATTTTCCAATGGCGCGAAACTTCTTG
>CAZOHS010000096.1:0-9932 GCA_964579285.1 uncultured Rhodospirillaceae bacterium
AACGAGTATTATTTTGGCAGGAACCGTCTCCCTGATCCACAAGCGGTGCGATAGAAACTCACCTAAAAAGAGCTGAGATGGATAAGTTTCGCGAAGCCCAACCCGTTTAATGACAACAGTCTCATTGCAATCTGGGCGGAGTGCCAAAGCTGCAATGATAAGCGGGGCAGACAAGTTAGCCGATGCTGTGGCGGTCACATTTGGTCCTTGCGGTCGTTCAGTCCTGCTCGAACAATCGAATGGCAAACACCCGCTGGTCGCACGGGATGGTGTCACAGTAGCAGATGCGCTGGAAGCAGATAATCGAATAGAACAGATTGGCCTTCGCTTAATACGCCGAGCGGGTCAGAGGGTGGGCGAAGAAATTGGCGATGGAACAACTACGACCATTATTTTAGCTCGCGCACTTGCAGCAGAGGGATTAAAGGCAGTCGCGGCCGGTATTGACCCCATGGAGTTGCGTGCTTTTCTCGATGAAGCTGTTCGCGAGGTTGTAGCGGAACTTCGACGTATGGCAACTCCAGTGCGAGGATTTGACGATTATGTAAAGATCGCAACGCTTTCTGCTAACGGCGACACTAAACTCGGAAAAGTTGTTGGGGATGCTTTTGAAGCCGTGGGAACCGATGGGGTTATACACGTAGAGGCCGGCCAAGAAGTTGAGACAACTTGGGACAGTGTCCCCGGAGTTGAATGGCAGGGTGGCTACGTTTCTCCTTACTTTATGACCGATCCCGTCACAACTCATTGTGACTATCAAAGTCCGTTGGTACTCCTGATAGATGATATAATAGAAAACCACACCGTCTTACTTCCCTCCTTGGAGAAAGCTGTAACGGCGCGACAGCCACTTTTAATTGTTGCCGACGGCGTTAGGGGAGAGGCATTAAAGACACTCGTGCTTAACAAGGTGAAAAATAATCTCAAAGTTGTAGCGGTTAAAGCTCCATTATTTGGTGATCGTCGTCGAGAAGTTATGGAAGACCTGGCGGCTTTAACGGGCGCACGTCTTATATCAAAACTTCACGGAGATAACTTTTCTGTAATTAGAACTGACGCGATCGGGGTGGCTGAGAAAGTGCATGTGACGACCAAGAGTACGACGCTTATTAGTGAAAAAGATACCTCGCGTGATTCATCGGTTCGGGCTCGCGGTATACGGGCAGAAATGCAAATGCCAGGTAATACGGAGTTTCACAACAAAAACCTGCGGGAGCGTCTTGCAAAGCTTACAGGCGGCGTGGCAGTCGTTCGTGTTGGGGGTGTGAGTAGCTTTGACATTAATGAGAGATACAAACGGGCAAAGGATGCTGTCTGTGCAGTGCAAGCCGCGAAGACGGACGGTATTGTTCCCGGCGCTGCTTCGGCATATCTAAAAGCTATTTCTGTAGTGGAGACAAATGATGAGGTCGCGGCGAGAGCGGGGCTCAATATTTTGTTTAAGGCTCTGTCAGCCCCTATAAAACAACTCGCGGCCAACGCAGGCTTTGATGGAACTGCGGTAGCTGCGAAAATGAGCCAAGACAAACGTCTTGAAAGTGGCTTTGATGTGCTGTCTGGAACATTTTGTGATGTATTTGGGGCAGGAATCGTAGACCCAGTACGCGTACTTACAGAGGCACTTATCGCCGCTAACTCTGCAGCCGGTTTATTGATCACCGCGGAAGCAGTCGTCACGAAGACAAAATCTCCAATTCGCGCCAAAACTGCTGAAGAGATACCCTTCGGGCCGGAGGCAAAGGACATGACGGCTGAAGAGGCCGGTGGGTTTGGTTTGCTTTAGGAGAAGATCGTGTGGTCTAGTCGGCACACCATTTCTAGTTACGCAACTAGTATTTAGCAAAAATTCTTGAAGGCGCCATAGTGAAACATATTGGTTTCTTGCTTTGAGTGCGTGGATCGTTCATTCAACGGGTAATGCCCTTTCGCTATAGTGCTATTACAAGAATTTTAGGAAGCTTGCCTGGAAATTTCCGTGGGATAATCTGGCTGAGCCTAGGTGCGTTTTTATTTGCTGTGGTTGACGTATTTGTAAAGTCACTCGGCGGACGTTTTGATCCATTACAAATTTCTTTCTTTCGTTATGGTTTGGGGCTTGTTTTTTTGGCTCCCGTATTTCTGAGTCTGCGGGTTTCGGGTCTACGGACGAACCGTATGCCGTTACATCTACTTCGAATGTCGCTGGCTTTTATGGCTCAGCTTGGAATTTTTGTGACAGTAATGCACATGCCACTTGCGGATGCCACGGCCTTTATGTTTTCAAAACCTTTATTTACGACTCTGATAGCCGTAATCGTGCTGGCGGAGGTCGTTACACGACAAAGGTGGTTGGCCACCGTAATCGGGTTTTTGGGTGTTCTAATTTTGGTGCGTCCGGGAGCGGGCGCGGTTGACCCCTTTGCGTTTATCGCTATTGGTTCAGCTCTTACTTTTGCGACCGCGAATGTACTAATTCGCAAGTTGTCGACGACCGAACCAACTCGCCGAATTTTGTTCTACTATCACATTGGAGGGACAATTCTTTTTTCTGTGCCCGCCGCATGGGTTTGGACCAACCCGATAGGAATAGAGTGGCTCAAACTGGTGGGCATAGCGGGGTTTACTACTCTTGGAATGTTTTGTTTTCTGCGAGCCTTTACGGTTGGTGAGGCTAACGCAGTAGGGCCTGCGGAAAATTTACGATTAATTTACGCGGCACTTTTCGGCTATTTTATTTTCGCTGAGATACCGTCAATTTGGACAGCTGTCGGTGCTGCGGTGATAGTCGGTTCCACATACTACATTGCTCGAGCTGAAGCCCGACGATGAAGATGAAAATTGAGCAAGCCAACGGTAAGACCACCAACAAAACAAGTGTAATAGGACAGGCTCCACTTCGATCAGACTTTTCTAGTGGGGAAGCATTAAATAGACTAAGTGTAACGCAAATTCAGCAATCGGCTTGCCGATAGGGAAGGTTTTGATGACAGAAACAGCTAGTTTCCAGCCGGGTGGGTACCAATATATCCGCGGGCCATTTCAGTACTCGGGTGGCGTCGCGGCGGAGCCCGGCTTCGCGATCGAACGCGTTAGGTTCCAACGTCCAATACCACTTAAGGAAGGTTTTGAACGCATTGAAAAGCATTTGGCGGCTGCCCAGCGACCATTCACGGCATTTTGTGCTTGCGAGTTGCGATCACCTGAACCCTTTTCTGAACAGGGTTTTATAGATTTTAACCGGATCTACGTGGGAACACTGGAACGGTGGGGGATTTTTAAAAATGAGGAAAACCCGGTAGCGCGATCGAACGTATGCCCCGAACTCGAAGGGCCTAAGGAGCCAAGTTTCCATGCTTTTAGTTATACTGTTCCCCTCAGTATGGATGCTCCCCAAAGTTTCGTTGTTGCAGGCTCAGCTGAATCACCAGAAGGAGGGGCAACCTATGAAGAGCGTATTATACGCCTTGGCGAAACTTCTCCAGATGCTATGCGTGAAAAGGCATTATATGTGCTCGAAACAATGGAAACACGCATGGCTGCGTTGGGTGTGGGCTGGCCCGAGTCAACAGTAAGTCATGCATATACGGTCCACGATTTACATCCATTTTTGGCAGAGGAAATAGTTAAACGCGGTGCGGCGGCGGCTGGCCTGACGTGGGTGTATGCGCGACCGCCGGTCGTTGGGTTGGAATACGAAATGGACGTTCGTGGTGTCCACCGTGAACACGTGATTTTTTAGTCGTAGTAGCATTTCGCATGGATTGAGCAAATTGATCCATTATTGGACACGTTTAAACCTCGGAGTTGGGGAGACAGAGTTTGGAACGGATAACAGTTTTAGGTCAAAAAGCAGTTAAAAATCAAAACATGCACAGCCCCGCGGTGATTGGGGACGGCCGGTTTGTTTTTACCTCCGGTATCACACCTCGTGACCAAAATGGGAAACTTGTTGGAAAAGGGGATATGACGACGCAAATCTGGCAAACGCTTAAAAACTTGGAAGACATCCTCAGAGCGGCTGGTTCCGATTTTTCTATGGTTTTAAAATTCACTGTCTTTGTGACTGACCTGGACAATTATTTCGAATGCCGACGAACCGCCGAGTCGGGTCACGACGTCGCTATGTTGGCCGGCCCGGCGTCAACTGTTGTGGAAGTTTCCAAACTCGCCCATCCCGACATGATGATTGAAATTGAGGCGATATCGCTTGTCGGGGATGCTTAATATCTTTTCTTTTTCTCGTACCAGCTATCACCACCGTGATTATGGATCATCCAGATTAAGTGCTGCTAACCGGTCTTCTCGGTCTTTTGCCTCGGCCGCAGTCATGCCCCAGGTAGGTGGAATTTTCAGATATTCCTCTTCCTCGGCCGTGCTTGTGCGCCCCAGGGCAGCATTGCGGTGGGGAAAGCGGCCATAGCGGTATATCGCTTCGCGATGGTCTCGGGCTGAGGTGAGAGATTTTTCGTGATTTAGAATACTGAATTTTTCTACGGCGATATCCTGATCGGCTAGATTTTCACTGTGAACGAAAGGTAAATAAAAGAACTTACGGGGTTCCTCGCTTACCATCATATCAAAGCGTTCCGACACAGCTAAGCGCGCCGTCGATCGTGCCTTCTCGTCGGTATCAAACGCTTTTCCTGTTCGGCGGTAGAGGTTGCGGGAAAATTGGTCAAGCGCAATCACTAACGCGAGACATTGCTCCGGTGTTTCTTCAAAGTTTTTAAACCCGTCCGCAGCAGCTGTTTCATGAATTTTTAGAAAACGTATTTTGATTTCATCATCGAATTCAGGTGTTGCTTTAAACCAAACATCTCTTCTCTCGATATCGCTTTTCATATCGGCGGTGCCAAACCAAAAGGATAAAATTTCTTGTGCTACTGGGTCCATAGTGTGTTGTCTTTTGTTGATTGATTATTCATTAAAGATTTTTATTCCGAGAGGCGCTGATTTTCCACCGTTGGTCGGCGACGTGTCGGCAGGACATGCAGACACCGCCGCTAAGATGTCCATCTCAGCGCGGATATCGATAAAGTCGTCAGGCCCGACCTCTGTTGGTTTTATCGAAAAGCCACCGTCTTCGTGTAGTTCGACATTCATAAACACGTTGAATATGTCGAATATATCATCGCCCGAAAGACCATATGCACTGAGGGCCTCCGTGAGATTTTCCTGGCAAGACCTGTGGCCGCTGATGATATTGTCCCGCAGTTCATAGAGTCTACTAGAACAGCGCCCTCCCATATTTCCCCAATGATTGAGACAGGTGTCGTCTACCACGGTCATCATTATGTTCTCCCGTGGTGGCTTTGAATAGAAATGTTTAAAGGTTTTAGAGGTGCCCGTTCCACAGATCACGTTGATTGCCCAAGATTGACCAACATGAAAAAATTCACGGTAATCGTGAGCATTATAAAAGACACAATCCCCAACCTGGCCTCCGGATACTTGGTGTATGCGAAAGGTTTGCCCTTTTTCCACTTCAAATGCTTTGGCTGTTTGAGCGGGAATTATAAACTCGTTAACCATATACCTGTACGTTAATATTTATTGTTTTCGGGTGCTTTGCGCCCAATCATGGTCTGATATATCAAATACGAGACCATTCGGGTCTTTGTATTTAGTTTCGGCGTCTATCCCGGGAATATTGTCCGGGAGTTCCATAAAGAAGCTACCACCCAAATCCTCAGCTTTCTTACCATAGCCTGCCTTATCGTCTACAACGAACCCCATATGATGAAGGCCAGCCCAGTCAGCCCCATTAATTCCGCCTTTTGTACCCTCGGGAAAGTGCAAAAGTGTTAGGTTCATTGTCCCATCGGATAACATGACAGCGTTACCATAATCGGTCTCGACATCGCAGACACGATCTAGATCAAATAGGTTTTCGTAGTACGCGGCCGACTCCTGTAAATTTGGTACCTGCATAGCAATATGTCTCAATTTAGCCATAACCTGCCCTCTTTAAGTCGCTTTCATTCGAGTATTTTGGAGCCATCCGCTTTGGCTGTCCATACGCGTCCGCGACGCGCTAAAAGTCTTTAATTGTATCGTGGTTTTATAAACCATATTTTTTGGATTGGCTGTTTTCAATACATGGGTTGTATGTCGTATTTTATCGAAGAACCTTGGTTAAAAATTACCGGGGTCATACCTGTTTGTGTGATCTGGGCCTTTGCTCCCATCGGGTTCTTTCGTCGTGTCGAAGTTCAATTCGACTAAAACACCATTGGGGTCATGCACAAACAATTGCCATAGGTTGAACGTCGGTATATCAAACTGCCGCCAATCCAGTTTCTGGCTTTCGATGTTTTCTCGCATAGAATCAAAACCATGTGCCGAAAGAGCAATGTGGTCTATCGCGGCAGAACCGTTGTCATGGCCCCCGCTTTTGTTTTTGGCTGCTTCTCCGCCATAGAGGTGTATCATTGTTTCGCCGAACTGGAGCCATGCTCCGGGAAAATCAAAATTGGGACGCTCCACTGACTGCGACCCTATAACTCCATTGTAGAATTTTACTGTCGCGTCTACGTCGTGAGTCTTAATTGCTAAATGATGCAAATCGATAGCGGGCATTTCCTTCTCCTTTTTTGCGTTAGCGGCTCATTAGTGTGCGCCAGGCAGCATATTGTGATCGAAGCGGCAATTCACTGGTTCCGACTTCCCCGATCTCTCCGCCGTCTCCATCCTTCCGGTCATGGTCCAAACCTCGAGATAATTGGATCCAATCATTGTCTGATTCGTTTAGGGCCAATTGGATATTGTTGAACATCGCAATGTCATCTGTGGTGATTTGTGATGCCGGGGAATTTAAAGCCGTTAGGAACCGTATGCTCCGATGATACATCTCATCGGGTGCTCCGTTCAGGCGAAAGCATAAGGAATGAACAATGGTGCTGTCTACGCTTACCGGCTGCAAAAGACGCATTTGTTGGTGTTTTGGGTTTAGGATTAAATTTGGATAGATTAGATGGTTGAACGTATCCCATTCCATAATATCTTTTGCTTTGTTTTTACCGTATGCATCTACCATTGCGGACTGATATGCTTCGTTTATCGGATCGTTCGGGGATGATTGGGTAATTGCTCCATCCTTATAAAAACCACCCATATACGAATGACCGCCCGGAAAACCATGTATTTCGACTTTATCCATAGCGGCTAATGGCAGGCCATTTCCCTTAAACATTTGAAGGGCATGGGGTTCGGGGCCACCCTCTATTTCGTCAACGACAGATTGAGCACTTTCCACAGATGATACATGCACGATTGATGCATGCATCAGGTCGTTGGCGTTTTCCATATGGAGTTTCCAATTGCCCTTGTAGCGCTGTCGAAAACCTCCACCACTAACCTCGATGGTGCCCGTTGGCGCACGATCAACCATATTGTCTATAGCATGTCTCATAGGGCCTAAAAATTCCATGAGAGATGGGCCCGATTTGGCGCGGTTCGCAAATACGAAGCCGCGGTAGTTCTCTACTCGAGCAACACGCTCTAATGACAGTGCACTGTCGTTGGTGTTGAGTTTGCCATTATATCCTTTGCCGTGGGGGATGCCTAAAAGCGCGCCGTCCGTTCCGAAAGACCATCCGTGATACGGGCACACAAATCGTTTCTTCGAGCCCCGTCGGGCACTGCAGACTTTCATTCCACGGTGGGTACATCGATTGGCGAAAACATATATTTGACCATCACTATGACGTGCCGCGATGACGGGTCTGTCGCCGATATGAGCGGAGACAAATTGGCCGGGTTCTCTCATCTGACTTTCATGCGCAACAAATAGCCATGTGTGGCCATAGACGCGGTCCATTTCGGCGCCGAAAACTTTGGGATCCGTGTAAACGCGCCGGTGAACACGTCCAACTGGGGCTAGGGCACTATATGACTGGTCCATTTATTTTAATTGGTTTCCTTCAAACACTTTTAAAGAATAGGTTGCCAACCTCACCTTTATGGAGGCAGTGCCATTGGTATTGAAAAACTTCCAGGTTAATGGCAATCGTGATGGTAAACAATTATCCTCATTCTATGTCAAAAGATAAAGATTTTAGCAACTTTAGAGACTTCTGGCCTTATTATTTATCTGAACACTCTCGCCACGAGACACGTCTTATTCATATTGCCGGTACCGGGCTTTCGCTGGGTCTATTAACGCTTTTCATCTTATTCGGTCATTGGTGGTATTTGTTAAGCGCAGTCCTGGCGGGCTATGGCTTGGCGTGGATCTCTCACGTATTTCTGGAACGTAATCGTCCGGCGACATTCACTCACCCAATTTGGTCATTTATGGGCGATTTCAGGATGTTCGTGTTGGCTTGTGCGGGGCGGCTTAACAATGAACTGAAAAAATATGGTATCGGTACTTGAAGGAATTGGGCCAGATTAGATCGTTAACGATTTTTTGGGCCCGGCTACCAGACAATGTCCGCGCCATTTTACTCGTCTCTGCAGGAGCAATCCTGCTCACCATAATGGCGGTTTTTGTGAAGGTATTAGGTGAGCGTTTGCATTCTGCACAGCTTATGTTCAGTCGGGCGTTGATCGGGTTCTTAATTTTTGCACCAATATTATTAGCAAAAGATGGCTTCAATATAATCCGCTCTCGGCGTCATGGCATGCATTTACAAAGAGGGTTTTGGGGGGCTTGCGGAAACTATTGCTTCTTTTATGCGATTACCCACCTGGTTTTGGCGGATGCGATGGCGTTGCAGTTCTCGAGGCCCCTTTTTATGATTATCCTGGCGTATTTGTTTTTACGGGAGATAGTGAGTAAGCGGCGCATTGCTATCACGATGCTTGGGTTTTGCGGGATCTTATTGATGCTTCGACCGTTTGGTTCGGGCTTTGATCCGGACGGGGTGGTGGCTGTCGCGGGCGCCGTATTCGGCGGCATGGTTGTAATCTCTATTAAGAAACTAGCGACGAGCGAACCTACGCGGCGGATTGTGTTTTATTATGCGCTTTACACAACAATATTCTCGGCAATTCCGGCCGCTTGGTTTTGGATTGACCCGACATGGCATGAATTTTGGCTTCTTCTGTTGATCGGAATCCTGGGTATACTTGGTCAATCGTGCATAACGCATGGATTTACACTCGGTGAGGCCACCATCACGGTACCGTTTGATTATATGCGGATTGTTTACTCAGCAATTTTTGGCCTGCTTCTTTTTGCAGAAGTGCCGAGTTGGTGGAGTATGGCCGGCGCAATCCTTATAATAGGCAGCAATCTTTACCTTGTGCGCCGGGGATAACCCACCGAAGCGGCAAAAAAGAATTTTTTAACCTTGTACATCTTGGGCACTAGCTAGACTTGATCATTTGTCGTCGTCAGGCGACATTTAGTGAATGTCAACTGTACGTAAATTCAAAAGGAACAAATTAGCGCTGGGTTTGTTCGGGTCCAACTGTGATGGAGGGCTTGCTTGTTCGACATTCCCTGACCGGTGGGAGGCTACGTGGGAAAACTGCAGAGAGCTTGCGGTCAGTGCGGATGCAGCGGGAATTGATTTTATGCTACCGCTTGGTCGGTGGATTGGTTATGGCGGAGAAACAAATCACAACGGTTCAAATTTTGAAACGATTACGTGGGCGGCTGGGCTGTTGGCCGTGACCAAGAACATTATGGCATTTGGGACTGTCCACGTCACTGCTCACTCTCCCGCGGTAGCGGCGAAGCAAATGGTGACAGCCGATCATATTGGCGGCGGGCGGTTTGGACTTAATATTGTCTGTGGTTGGTATCAGAAGGAGTTCGATATGCTTGGTGTTCAGCTCGACGAGCATGAACGCCGTTATGATTTGGGTCAGGAATGGATCGATTTGGTCACACGGATCTGGTGTGAAAAAGATCCGTTTGATTTTGAAGGAGAGTTTTTTCAGACAAAAGGGACCATACTGGACCCGAAGCCAGTCTCGGGGGAGCGTCCTATGCTGGTCGCCGC
>CAZOHS010000097.1:0-9839 GCA_964579285.1 uncultured Rhodospirillaceae bacterium
CGGTCGCGCCGGACCCAAACTTCGGTTTACTGATCCCAGAGAATGTTCCTGACATTCCAAAGAAGGTATTAAACCCCAGGGAAACATGGGCTGACAAGTCTGGCTACGACAGCACAGCACTTGAACTTGCCAAACGTTTCCAAAATAATTTTGAACAGTTTGAAAATTCTGTTACCGATCAGGTAAAGGCCGCGGGCATCTACGCCGCTGCATAGATGTATCGTCGACATTGAACAAAATAAACACCAAATTTTTTTGTTTAGGGTACCAAATTGCGCCGCGCCTGGCTTTTTATTAGGCGGTTAATAGTACTTAATCTCTTATCGACGCAAGTGATCCGTTCACCAACAGCCCCATAAATAAATGGCCTGTCATTCCTTATGACCTCCAACCGATCTTTTAGACTAGCCCGTATTGCGTTGAAGAAACGAGCTAGGTCTCCAGCGACTAAGTGCAGGTCTTCATTCTCAATTAAATCCAGAAGACCGTACTTAATTGCCGCCGATGCGCAGGAAATAGGATCAACGCAGGTAGGAAGTGGTTTCCTAATTAATATTTGGAATTCTTCCGCTCCTTTGGGAGTTAACCCATATAAAAATGGAACCGATTGGACCCAGCTCTCTGTTTCAACAATGTGCCCTAGCTCGACCTGCGATTTTAAGGTACCCGATATAACTTCCACCGGGGGTTTCCAGCCGCCATCCATCAAAGCCCAAACCGTTTGAACAAGTCTCTCAATCGGCGTAATTCGGATCGAAATAGCCCCCAAAACAGCAAGAGTCAGTGATTGAGTAGAATCAAGATAACTCTTTTTACTCGTGTTATTTTGGACCAATAGCACTATCTCAGAATTATCCACGCGTCGTTTATTTGGCCTCATACTGTCCTACCATCGTGTCTTTTATTTAAAAAACATCCAGTAACAATAATGAATTGCACTCGCAATTACAATACAAGCGAGGAGAGAAAACACGATTTGCTATTACGTCGGCGGTTTATTTCTAAAAACATAGGGGCGTTGATGGGAACCGGAGAAGAAACAAAAGGTTATTTAATGGGCCTGATCCCAGTTTTCCCCGATACCAAGTTCTACAACTAGAGGCACATCGAGTTCTGCAGCCGTCTCCATTGCGGCTTTAACTGTTTTCTTGGTGTTATCAATTTCCTCTTCAGGGACCTCAAATATTAGCTCGTCATGTACCTGTAACAACATTTTAGCGTTTAAACGTGCCTTCGTTAGTACGTCTGGTAGCAAAATCATGGCCCGTTTAATAATGTCCGCCGCCGCGCCTTGAAGCGGTGCGTTAATTGCAGCCCGTTCAGAAAAATTTCGTCTGGCTGGATTTTTGTCATTGATTCCCGGAGTGTGACATTTCCTTCCAAATATGGTGCGAACAAACCCATTTGCCCGGGCGAAAATCTTCGTTTCCTCCATATATTCTTGTATACCGGGAAATTTTTGAAAATAACTTTCAATATATTGCTTGGCTTCCGTTTGTGGTATGGCGAGTTGTCGAGCAAGTCCAAAAGGACTAATCCCGTAAATAATGCCGAAATTTATCGCTTTAGCGCGGTTACGCTCAGAGGGTTGCAGGGAATCCAAAGGCAAGCCGAATACTTCACTCGCCGTCATCGAGTGGATATCCAAATTTTTACGAAAAGCATCCTTAAGCGTATCAATCCGAGCGACGTGAGCCAGCAGACGAAGCTCGATCTGAGAATAGTCTGCAGACAAAAGAACATGACCCTGTTCCGGCACGAATGCCTGTCGTATCTTACGCCCCTCCTCCGTCCTAATTGGTATATTTTGGAGATTGGGATCAGTGGAAGAGAGGCGGCCAGTCGACGCGATCGCCTGTGCATAAGAGGTATGAACTCTTTTGGTTTTCGGGTTAATCTTCCTAACCAAGGCTTCTGTATAGGTACTTCTTAACTTAGACAATTGTCGCCAATCCAGAACTCGACGTGGGAGTTCATGCCCCTGGCTTGCGAGCCCTTCAAGTATCTCGGCCCCCGTTCCATAGGCCCCGGTTTTAGTCTTTTTACCCCCTTGTATTCCCATTTCGTCAAACAAAACCTCACCGAGCTGTTTCGGTGAACCAATATTAAACTCGCGACCGGCAAGCATGTAAATTTCGTCTGCAATATCTATTGTTCTTCTCTCCAAATCCGCTGATAGGTTTTTCAAGAAAGGAGCATCTACGATAATTCCCGTCCATTCCATTTGGGATAACACAGGGATCAACGCACGCTCCAACGTCTCGTAGACGTTGGACATTTTCTCCGTCGCAATACGGGGTTTAAGCAGTCGATAAAGCCTGCCCGTCATGTCAGCGTCTTCCGCAGCATAATCCAACGCCTTGTCCAACGACACCTCGGCGAATGAAATCTTATTTCTACCCGTGCCAGTAACATCCGAATATTTAATATTATCGTGGCCAAAATGTAATTTTGATAATTCATCAAGGCCGTGGCCGTGGGCACCGCCCTCGAGCACGTAAGAAAGCAGCATGGTGTCATCAACCGGTGCTACCGATACGCCGTAATGGGCCATTATTTGCATATCATATTTGATGTTATGGCCGACCTTAAGTATCCCCGGATTCTCAAGCATCGGTTTTAATAGCTCAATTGCTCGATTAAATGGTATCTGGTTCAGGGGGGGGTCAGTCTGCCGGTCAGCGTCACTAAGTAGCAGTTCTTCATTTTTCGCATTTGAGCAAGAAACATGGGCTAACGGTATGTAACACGCGTGGCCTGTTTGCATTGATAAAGACACACCAACAAGTTCGGCTTGCATTGAATCAAGCGACGTTGTTTCCGTATCGAACGCCACGACACCGCCGCGAGAGACTTTTTCAAGCCATTCGATTAAAACCTCCTCTCGTTCAACCAATTCGAATTTGGGCGCGTCTGATTCCGCATCCAGTTGTGTATTAGAGACTTCCGCATTTAGTCCAAACTGAGAGTAGGCACGGGCTAACGCTGTTTTAAAACCCTGCTCTTCCAAAAAGGGTATGAGAACCTCTGGGTCGGGAGAACTAATTCTAAAATCCAGAATATCTTGATCCAACGGGACATCGTCCCGCAGTGAAACCAAGTCACGGGAAATTCGTGCAAGCCCCGAATTATCAATGAGACTTTCACGTCTTTTTGGCTGCTTTATCTCATTTGCTCGTTCAAGGAGCGTTTCAAGGTCACCGTATTCGTTAAGAAGTTGTGCGGCTGTTTTTACTCCAATCCCGGGGACTCCGGGAACATTATCCGTCGGATCGCCAGCAAGCGCTTGAACCTCTATAACCTTTTCGGGGCCCACCCCAAATTTTTCGTAAACTTCATTTGGTCCGATAAAGCGATTTTTCATTGGATCCATCATTCGAACTTTCGGACCAACAAGTTGCATAAGATCCTTATCGGACGAGACAATGGTGACTTCTAATCCTTTTTCCACTGCCACTCGCGCATATGTCGCAATCAAATCGTCAGCCTCAAAACCACCCTTTTCTACACACGGTATGTTGTGGGCCCGTGTTGCCTCTCTGATCAGACCAAATTGAGGAATCAGTTCTTCGGGTGGGGGTGGGCGGTTAGCCTTATATTCAGGATAGATTTCAGAACGAAAAGTTTTGCGTGCGGTATCAAAAATGACCGCCAAAAAATCAGCATCCGCATCCTCAACAAGCTTAGTCAACATATTAGTAAACCCGAACACCGCGTTGACCGGCGTGCCGTCGGCCCGTGACATAGGGGGCAAGCCATGGAATGCTCTAAAAATATAGGCAGAGCCGTCCACAAGATAAATTGTTTTTCCCTCGGCTACTCTATTGGCTTCAACCACCATGGTCATTCTTCCAATTAAAAAATTCGATATACAGCATGCAAAAACCTGAGGGGAGAGTCGAGAATTTCATCGCCCAATTCAAATCAAACATGAACTGAGACATTAAAAGCAGCGAACCGCAAGTCAGTATATGCGGTCGTAAACCTTCTCCCGTAGGTCTCGTTTAAGTATTTTGCCAAAATGGCTCCGGGGCAACGCCTCCAAAAATGCTATTCTCTTTGGCACCTTGTAGCCGGAAAGACCTTGGCGTCCATATTCATATAGTTCCGCGGCGAGACGGGCGTCATCGACATCGGGGGCACTTTTAGCGACAACCAACATTATAGCCTCCCCCCACGTTTCATCTTCTACTCCAACGGCCGCACACTCAGTGATGTCGGGGTGTTCCATATATACCGCCTCCACCTCCACAGATGGTACAGTTTCGCCGCCCGTGATAATCACATCTTTCGAGCGATCAACAATACTCACCTTACCATCATCGTCCATTATTCCGATATCGCCGGTAAAGCACCAATGCAGCCCTTCGGGGTCATTCTTTATCTGGCGCCACGTAACTGCACTTACTTTGTCGTTCTTGTTATATCGAAGTGCGGTATTGAACCCGCGGAGCACGATATGTCCCTGTCGGTTGCGGGGCACTGGGTTGTCATCATCATCGAGAATACGCAATCGCGTATCTATATGTGGTTCCCCCACACTATCGGGATACAGCAGCAACTCACCCGGCACCTGCGTCGCCATGTTTATACTTTCGCTCAACCCCGCGGCAGCCATAATTTCTGATTCAGGAAACACCTCCGCGAGCCTGTGTCTGAGTGCGGGTGGTGTCGGCGCCGAAGTACTTACAACGACTTTGGGCTCTGTAACTGGTATTCCGTCCCACGCTTGATAAATAGGATTAATTACTGCTGGGACCAGTTGAAGGTATTCGATCTTTCTTGCCTTAATTTCCGCGATGTAGGCATGCCCGTTAAAAGACCGTTCTGCAGGAAAAACTACGGTGCCCATCCGCCAGAAAATGGGCAACATGCCCCAATCCATCCCGGCAGCATGGTACGTAGGCATGATCATGATCGTGCTCCATCCGCGGCGCACGTTGAATTCAGATATATTTCCGAGAACGGTAAAATAAACGCCAACGTGACTGTGTAGTACACCCTTGCTCATTCCGGTAGTACCGCCAGTGGACACCAAGCGCACGGGGTCATCCAGCGATGTAACAACTGGAAGTGGAGAAGTTTCTTCGGCAAACACTAGAGCTTCAAAATCCAGCCAACCCTCACTTCCACTTGTGGAAATTCTAATATTCGCGTCGGCATCGCGAAACTTATCCTCAAAATCTGAGTTCGTAACAATCGCCTTACAGCCGTGGAAATTAACGTAAGACACAACCTCTTCGGCTAATAAACGGACATTAAGCGGGGCAACAATTATCCCGGCTCGCGCGCACGCAAAAATGGTCTCCACCACGGCATGTTCGTTCCACAGCATCACCCCCAAGAAATCACCCTTTCTGAGGCCCAACCGACCTAAAGCACGCGCTAGTTGGGAAATACGCTGATCTAGTTCGCGGTAGGTAAATGTTTTGCCCCGCAGCAGATCGTCTATTGCTGCGCGCTCAGGGTGAATCTCGGCCCCCCGCGAAATTATATGCGCGATAGTCGAGAGCTGTCGCTCGGGGTTTCTGAGCGCCTCCATACTGATAGATCTCCAACTGGTTGTCGTTACTGGTTACAGGTTTTTTTATCTACTCTCGGTTTCCGATCCAATGTTGATTGGCCACGTATTCTCCCGGCATTACACCTGTTTTTTCAACTTCAACCATTTGCGTGATGCGCTTTTTCTTATCTCGGTTCTCTTCAGGAATATGATCCAGAGCATCGCGATGCAGGAGGTCGTAGTCCTCTCCTACAGGACAAACATCCTGGCAACGACGACAACCACTTGTTACGCCTGCACCCCGCAATATGCTCATCCAGATATGGAAGGTTTCTTTAGATTTTACGAGCGCCAGTATATCGTCTGGCTCAGATGCCTTAATAATATTTTCGAAATGGCCCACTGTCTGCGCGAACCCGTGAGGCGAACGCAGGCGATCACACCCTGCCCAATCGCGACCCCAATGCTGAACCACGTCACCAGGGCAAGCACTTAAACACCGGCCACAATCGGGCCCCTGACATAACGCCTCCGTTTTTGGGATATCAGGCTCACAATCAACCGAGCAAAGAATACCGGATAGGATCACGCGTGGTCCAAACTCAGGGGTTAATAATTGGAGATTTAATCCGAGTGTACCCAATCCGGCGTCTACGGCAGCATGGGTCAACGAGATATGCGACGTTTGTTGTTGTCCGGGTGCATTTATTTTGAGGGGATTACCGTTAGGGGGTTCTATAACACTTGAGGGATACCCTCGATCTTCCAGCCAGTATGCGAGTTGCAACGCGGCTTCTTCAAGAAGATCAAGGGTTATTTCATCATTGTAGTGCTTGTGTCGCTCATTCCAGTCAGCAATACGAGACGTGCCACTCATGTAACGTTTTGCGAGGACGATTACCTTTCCTGAATCCAACGGACTGACTTCAGACGGCCGTTTTGGTGCACCAGGAGGTGGATTAGCATTTAACGCAGCCCCATCAGCGATACCTATCAAGTCAATACCGAGCTCGCGGGCTCTTTGTTTAATTTGTTCTGCTGTCAAAGCTACACGCGTGGCCGGCTCAATTTTCGAAACAGGTTTTTTTTGGTTTTGTTCCGCTATATTTAGATCAGAAACCTCCGCGCGCTCCGCTTGCACTCTCTTATATTCTTGTAGTTGTCGTGCAACCATTCCCTTGTAACCCTCCGGCCCAACCCAACGAATATTCCAGTCATCTAAACCATCGACGTGACCGCCGGTCTTTCGAATATCTCTGAAAGCTCTCGCTTTTGTAACCTTTTCAGGGGTTTTTTCGGGTATCACCTTCTGAACGTCCGCCAAATGGGCATGATAATCATTCCCCACCGGGCAAACAGCTAAACACCTAGGGCAATCACCGAACGAGCCCACCACTCGAACCAAACCCTGCCAAAACCCGAAAACCTCTTTATCGCTAAGTAGCTCGCGTTTCTTTTCTCGGTCTTGATGAACAAACCCACGTATAAAGTTCTGAATAGTAGTATAGCCGTATTCCTGGGCTTCGGTTGTACAAGCTCGTTTATCGATCCCAAAATGGCGCACCGCATCTGGCGGACACGAATAAAGACACCGGCTGCATGATTCTCCAATACAAACTTGTTCCGTGATCGGCTGATCCGCTTCAATCCTTGCCTCGGTGAGAACGCCTGTTAGATATATACGCGGCCCAAACTCCGGGGTAAGAATATTAACCTCAAGACCCATTGTTCCCAAACCCGCCTCGATGCCTAAATGCCGTGTACTGAGTTGGCCGTAGCTAGCCCCCTTATAGTCCCAATGGGTTTCCTGTGAGGTGCTGATAAATGAAGGAAAACCTTGCCGCTGAAGCCACTCAGCCACCCGATAGGCGCACTTATCAATTTCACGCAGAACAAGATTATCTATATATTGGACGGGAAGACTGGTGCGAGCCCGAAATGCCCCCGCAGGAATACGCTTGGCAATAACAACAACGCTTTTTGTGAAGGGAGAAATGCGTTCCGGTGTTTGTGGCCATTTAGGATCAGGCGGAAATTCGTTAAGAATTCGGGCATCAGCTATTCCTACGAGATCAGCTCCGAGTTCCTTTGCCTTAGCCTTTATAACGCCAGCTTTTACCTCAAACGGCATCAGGTTATCCAATCATTCAACAGGTACGGGCTTCAAAACAATTTTACCACGGAGGTCTCGCGAATCTAGTAGCTCATGTGCCTTCCGAGCCTCAGAAAGTGGTATTAGATCATGGATCGCCGGATTGAGCTCGCCCTCCTTAAAACGTTTTATTACTTCATCCAAAATACGCTGGCGTGTCGCAACATCCTGATCAAAAGTATGCCAAGAAAAACATCTTATGCCAGGGCTCTTGCCCAAATGCGTTCGCATCGCCGCGAAGGTTTCCTGTTCAGGCAAACCGCTTAAGGCATTAAATGAAACGATCGTACCGAGCGGCGCCAACATATTTAGATTATCGGTAAAGTCCGGACCAATAAGTTGATCCAATATGAGCCCGACGCCCCGCCCGTTCGTAATATCCAAGACACGCTCCGCAACAGGTGCACTCGAATAGTCAATTGTATGATCAGCACCAAAATTGCTGACAAATTTGCATTTTTCCGTCGAGCCAGCACCCGCAATCACACTTATGCCAAGGGCTTTAGCTAGGTCCACTACTGCCGTCCCGACACCGCCAGAAGCGCCGTTTACATAAACGGTTTTATCCTCTGCTCCGTGAACCACCTCTTCTAATAGACACCATGCAATCGCGTAATTGGGAATGCAAACAGCCGCATCTAGATCGACGCTCTCCGGCAGTGCCGTAACCAAATCCTTTGAAACGGCGTTGAACTCGGCGTGCCGCCCACCGCCGGTCCCGAAAACTAAAACGGGTTGCCCAATACTGAAGGTATCAACATCAGATCCAACCGAAACCACATGACCGGACATTTCATTCCCAATAATTGCGGGTAGTTTAGGCATCCATTTATAAATTCCTGAACGGAGCAAATAATCGGGTTTGCCAATACCAAATGATGCAGCCTTAACAAGAACCTCACCAGGACCGGGCGTAGGGTCGGGTAAATCCACATAATCGAGTACCTCGGGACCCCCAGTTGTTTTAAATTGGACCGCTTTCACTTATCGAACTCCTTTGGGCTTCTGCTAGACAATGTTACACCGCCAACTATGAGAGCAGCGCCAAGTATATGAAACATACCGATACTTTCTCCTAGAAACGGTACAGCAAAAATCGCCGCGAAGACGGGTGTCAGATACATATAAAACCCAGCGCGGTTTGGACCTATACGCGCGATCGCGTAATTCCACAAAAAGATTGCACAGATCGAAGGAAAAATTGCCACAAAGCCCAAACAGACCCAGGCCTTTGCTCCCCAAACAACCGCCCCCCCTGAGGAAATCTCGTAAATGAAAAACGGTATATGGCAGAACGCCCCCACCGCGCAAATGATTGTCATCACGGTCAAAGGGTGGAAGGTGCCGGGAAGCAATTTAATTACGATGCCGTAAGCCGCCAGCCCAAGATTACAAGCGATTAAAATGATATCACCTGCATTAAAAGACAAATCAAACAAAGTCGATAGGTTGCCACGCGCAACCATGTAGAGCAGGCCGGCAATTGCTATTAATACGCCCAGCCATTGAGATGAAGTCGTGCGCTGCCTCAGAAAAACCCATGACAACAGAACCGTTAGTACAGGCATCGACCCCTGTATCACCCCGGCATTTATAGCCTCAGTGTAATTTAGTGCAACGTACGTTAAGCCGGCTCCCATGAACGGCATCAAAAACCCAGCGAGACCCAACAATTTCCAGTGTTTAAAGATCCGCTCGCGGTCACGGATGCAATGCCTGATTGCGAATGGCAGTAACAAGAGGGTCCCGGCGGTCCAACGAGTAAATCCAAGAACGTAAGGTTGCACATCACCTGCCGCCCACCGCCCAAAAACATAGTTAAGTCCAAAAATAAGCATTGCCAATAGCATCATTATCTGGGCAACGCCCTCGCGTCCTGCGCCCTTCGTGTCTTCAGTCAATGCACTGACTCTTTAAAAAAGGCTGCCGCCAACTATGCACGGGGGGCATGCGATTCGGATGTTAGTAAACTTTACGAGTTTTGAACAAATTGGGGATCCGTGTATTGAGCATTATGCTTGATCATCATCTCAATCAGCCCGTTCATATTCTCTTCCGTCGGGACCGGATCTTCATCCCAATACCCGTACTCGTCCACACCCCTAACCAAGGTTGCAGGCCGACGTTCAAGTGTCGATTTAACGTGGGGAGGAATAAGGAAAAATGAATACCCGATACGAACAC
>CAZOHS010000098.1:0-9768 GCA_964579285.1 uncultured Rhodospirillaceae bacterium
GTAATATCTTATGAAGTATTATATTTGTCTAATTTTGTACTTACTCGTTGTTGTAAGTGCGGTTTCGTTCGCGTTCCAAAATGATATTGCTGTCATCTCGTTTGACGACGGTGCATCACCCCTTACCCTTATAACCTTTCGTATGATCTTTACCCTTTTCGCGCTGTTTTTTATAACAAAGGCTTTGGGATATGCTATCCCCTTGCCAAAAAAAGCGCGCAACGGCGCGCTCATAATCGGGGTGTTAAACGGCATAATGGCATTTTGCATAATGTCTGCTCTGAAGTACGTCCACGTTGGTCTCGCAATCCTCGTATTTTACCTCTACCCAATATTTACCGGACTAGGGGCTTGGCTAACCCGACAAGAAAAACTGAATATGGGCATAATAATTGGACTATGTGGTGCTTTCGTTGGGCTCGCCCTCGCATTGGAATTTACCGGAGAGACCGCGAATACGATCGGCATCGCTCTTGCGGGCGTTTCTTCAGTATTGATGGCAATCACCGCGGTATACAGTGCCCGTTTCATCAGCACGGATAATTCTCTCTCCGTTACCTTTCACATGCACATATCGGCAGTAGCGTTGTTCCTACTGCTATCCGCTTATTGGGGCGAAATTGACCTGCCAGCCAGTACGCAGGGTTGGTTGAGCTTTTTAGGCGTTCCTTTTTTATACACTATAGCCGTGACGTCGTTTTTTGTCGCAATAGCGTATATCGGCGCGGTCCGAACATCGCTTACCATGAACCTGGAACCTGTCGCGAGTATCGTCGTCGGGTTTGTCATTCTCGGCCAGCTTTTCACACCACGCCAGTTGATTGGCGCGGCGATTGTTATTGCGTCCGTCACGGCCGTTAAATGGATTGGTGGTAAAAAAAAACCTAACCCGTAATTAAATCGAGAATTTAGTATTGATGCAAAGCACCCCAACCGTGCGGTTGCGTTGCGGCGTAACGGGATAGACAATCAAAAAGCACATTAAAATGGAGGCGGGCTTGAACAAAGTTGTAGAACATATTCATTGGCCAGATGCGCCCGATATGTGGATGCCGTATGCGCCAGCTATTACAGTCACGGGCGGTACACACGTCCACTTGGCGGGAGTTACCGCCGCACCCGTATACCATCACCATCCTCACCGTCCCGAAGAATTTGACGACATGCCAAGTGATATGGAGGGTCAAACGCGCGCAGCGCTGGAAAATTTAAAGAAGGGACTTCATGCCGTAGGCGCCGGTTTTCAAGATATTGTGACCGCATCGCGTTTTGTGACCGACCTTACCGACCAAGACGCTATGAATAAGGTTTGGGGAGAATATTTTGGGGACGCGAAGCCCGCCACGACAACAGTTCAAGTCGTGCAGCTGGCAACAGACCCACGCTGCCTCGTTGAAATCAATGCAATTGCTGTCATATGATGACGACCGCCACAGGGCAACCTTCCTTTGATGATGAAATTTTCGAGTATTGGATACCGAGGCTTGTCGCCGACGGTGTCGATGCGAACGACATCCAATCAGTCCGCCCCAAAATAACAAATTGGGATGACTGGCCGGTGGCATGGAGCGCGGTAGCAGACCAACACTACAGCCTAGCCCATGATCGACTATCTAACGGTAGTCTGGTAACCGCAGGCGAAGCGTTCGTTCGCGCGAGCCTTTGTTATCACGTCGGACAAGTCGTCGCTGGTCACGCGCCCGACCTAAAACGCAAACTCCAAAAACAAAAAGAAGCCGCCTTCCGCGAAGCCGCGCCACACCTACTACCACCGGCGGAGCGAATTGAAATTCGACACGAGGATCATGTGCTCCCCGGATATTTACGATTATCAGCCGCCGCTGAGAATGCTCAGCCGTGCGTTATACTGGTTCCGGGTTTGGATTCCACCAAAGAAGACTTCTTTTCAATCTCAGAAATGTGCGTAAAACGGGGATTGGCCTCCTTTGCCTATGACGGTCCCGGACAAGGTGAAGTGCGCGATAAAGCCTTACTAAAGGAGGGATATGAACGCTCTATTTTGTCTGTTTATAACGAAATAGAGAGCCGCCCCGAAATTGATGCGCAGCGAATTGGGCTTCTCGGGCGAAGTCTGGGTGGTTATTACATTTTGCGCGCCGCTTCACTGAACGCTCGTGTCAAAGCTCTCGCAGTATTTGGAGGTTGCTACGATTTAGGTGATTGGGAAACAATGCCGAAAACTATTCTTGATGGATTTTTGTGGACCACGGATTCGGCAACCTACGACGAGGCCCGGACTAAAATGGGATCCGCAACATTAGATGACTGCATCGCAAATGTTTTATGCCCCACCCTCATTGTACACGGTAAACGCGATGCAATTTTTCACTATAAACAGGCACAACGGATTGCGGATTCGTTGGGTGATTTAGCGGAGTTGCATATCGAAAAAAATGGCGTGCACTGTTGTCACAATTTGGGCTTTCAATACCGGACCCTGATGGCCGACTGGATGGCTAGAACACTTACCGCGTGAGGAGAATACTGTGGAACTTGCAAGTCGTTACGTCGAAATAGAAACTCACAAAGTTCACTATTGGGAAGGTGGACAAGGCTTTCCTGTCCTGATGATGCATGGCGTGGGCCCCGGAACCTCTATTATGGGTAACTTTGAACCCGCGCTCTCCGCACTATCAGACCGGTATCATATCTTCGCAACCGACTTGATCGGGTTTGGAGATTCCGCCCGCAAAAGTACACAACCGTATTTTGACGTGGACCTATGGGTAAGACAGGGTGTCGCGTTATTGGGCCTTATGCCCGACGGCCCTGTCGGTATTGCGGGTCATTCACTTGGAGGCGCATTAGCCTTGAAGGTTGCGGCGGCAAGTAACAGGGTCACTCACGTGCTCACAAGCAGCACGATTGGAGCGGATTATCCGTTGAACCAATATCTTGATGCCTTCTGGTCACTTCCTGCCGACCGCGTTGAGTTACGGGCTGCAATGGCAGATATGGTTTTTGATAGCGCCGCAGTTTCGGAGGCTATGATTGAGGGACGATGGAACCTCCTCGCACAGGAAGGATACTCCGATTATTTTGAATCAATGTTTGCGGGTGACAGGCAAAGATTTGTTACTGCAGGTGTCGTCTCCGATGCGGAATTAAAGACAATTAATGAAGCTAAAAAAAATGTACTCATGATCCACGGAACCGATGATAAGCCCTGCCCCGCTCACTTAACGACCGAGGTCTTGGGAGAACGCATTCCACACGCCGCTGTTCGATTGATCAATGACTGCGGGCACAACTTGCCCCGAGAGTACACCCAACACTATCTCGACGCAGCGTTCGATTTATACCCGTGAGAGTGCATACGATGATTAAGCAACCAGAAATAATCGGCGATATACTCGAGGATACCGTCATCGCGGCACGGAGCAGTTGGAGCCGGATCGTCCGTGCCGGCGAAATGCTTCGAATTATTGACTTGGAAGGCAAACAAGCTGTCGATTTTTTGTGCTGGAATGCGAACGACCTTGAGGATCGTTACGCGGCCGCAGACACGATGAAAATTAATCAGACTGGGATCTTTATAACCAAAGGTACCACGCTTTTTTCTGTTGGTTTAACCCCGTTACTCACTATTACGGAGGACAGCTGCGGGTTTCATGACACGATCGGAGGATGCTGCTCCGCTGAGTTAAATAAATTCAGATACGACGTAGAAAAGCAGACCGGGTGCCGAGAGAACTTTCTGTTTGAAATGAAAAAGTATGGGCTTGGTAAACGCGATATGGCGGCAAATTTAAATTTTTTCATGTATGTACCCGTGGATAAAGACGGCAACATGGATATGGGCCCAAGTATTTCAAAACCAGGGGATTTTCTCGACCTTCGGGCCGAAAACGATGTGCTCTCAATTATTTCTAATTGTCCCCAGATAAACAATCCGGTGAACGACTTTAACCCGACACCGGTCAGAGTAGTCGTGTGGAACCCCGGGAAATAAAGGCGCAAACTACTTAGACTCAACATTTCATTCCCTTTTTAGGAAAAATTCCCTATAGTAAATTTACTCCTAGCGTCTGCATTTAAAGGAGTGCGTTTCAATGGATGCAATAGTAGAAGAACTTTGCCGTTCAAAAGGGCTTAAAATTACGCGACCGCGTAAGCTCGTCGCTCGGATAATTGCGGAAAGCGATGATCACCCAGATGCCGAGGAAGTTTACCGGAGAGCCTCCGAGGAAGATCCAAGGATTAGCTTGGCTACCGTATACCGCACCGTACGTATACTTGAAGAAGCTAAGATAATAGAAAGTCATCATTTCGGTGATGGCAGAGCGCGCTACGAATGCACCATTGCACCTGAACACCACCACCACCACATCATCGACGTCACCACCGGTAACGTTATCGAGTTTAGTGACGACATCCTCGAAAGTGTTAAACGTAAAATTGCCCAGGATCACGGCTTCGAAATAGTCGGGGAACGCCTGGAGCTTTATTGCAAGCCTATTAGCCGCGATAACTAAGCTACAAAAGGTCGTTTTTTCTCATAAATCTGTAGTTTTTTATTGAGAATGCGTCGCGTATGCATTATATTCCGTTCTTGCTGGCAGTGGATCAGAAACGTTCACAGACTAGTTCCTAAAACCCAAGAAAGTTACTTAAAAAAATGCCCAACCGGAACCACAGTGAAAAAGCCGAATTAAATCACCTTTCTCGGGTTACCCATCGAATAGACCAGGGTATCGAAGTCTCCGAAAGCATGCTGCATCACTACGAACACCGGTACGTTCCAAATGCTCTGTTGAACATAACTATTAATAGAATGATAAAATTAGAGGGCCGAGACACGGTTTCTGAAATTCTAAGTACCCTGTCAAAACTCATATCTGACGGAGTAGACCCCAATACCGTGGGGCCGATAAACCTCGGAGACACCCCAAAATAAAGCCGAAATATTCGACATTCAATTCGGTAGAACTCAATGCGCATTGCCCGACTTTACTGAGGCAAGAGGTCCGCTTGAGCAAGCCCCGTGCTGCACTATTCAGCACGGGGCCCATCACCTCACCTCTAAACCGGGGAACTAAACGTACACAAAAGAATTTGCTAACGCCGTTGCCACGCGTTCATCCAAAGCACCGGGCCCAACCCTACAATAACAATTACGAGCCCTGCCAGAGCGGCCTCTTCCAAAAGTTCATCTTTTGCAAATTGGTAGACGTACGTTGCTAAGGTTTCGTAATTAAAGGGACGCAATATCAAAGTGATGGGGAGTTCTTTCATAACGTCAACAAAGACCAAGAGACCGCCGGTTATGATTGATTTTCTCAAAAGAATTGGCGTGAGCACAACCAAGCTGTTGGTGAACCTTCTGCCCATCAGATGATTGGCGTTAATAATATCCGGCGACACCCGACTAATTCCAGAGGTAACAGCTCCATAGCCTATCGCCTCGAACCTAACAACATATGCGAATATAAGAAGACCTATACCACCCACCAATATTCCAGAACTTTGTTGACCGAACACTCGGCGCAAGAAGTTGTCGATGCCCGCGTCGACCACCCCGGCAAAAGACACGATACCTATAGCGAGGACTACTCCGGGAAAGGCGTAGCCCATAGCCGATATAGCCGTGATCATCTTAAGAATACGATGCTTTTTGTGCGTGACGACGACAACCATTATTACCGAAATTACCATGACACAAATTGCTGCCGCTAACGCCACCGAAAGCGAATTGAGCCCACTTAACACCAAATTATTTAAGTCGGTCACTGAATAGCCCTCTAACACAAATTGTAGAAGCACAGTAACGGGTACGATAAAACCCAACGTTACAGGTAACAGACAAGCACCAAAACAAAGCACTGAAACCCAACCGCGTGTTCGTATCTTCTTTGCTTGATTAGCCCGCAGGGTAGTATCGAAATAGCGCTGACGTGACCGAGCTTTTAATTCTATAAACAAAAGCCCAAGGATGAAGATAAATGATAAACCTGCAATCTGAGCAGCTGCGGTAAGGTTATTCATTCCGAGCCACACGTTAAAAATTCCCAGCGTCAATGTTTCAATCGCAAAGTATTCGACAGTTCCGAAGTCCGATACAACCTCCATTAAGACTAATGCCAGACCCGCTATAATCGCCGGTCTTGCAAGTCCCAGATCAAGTAAAATTAGAGACGCCGGTTTATGTAATCGTGCTGCATCGTGTAACGATACCGGGGTAACCCGGAACGCCGTTCTCGCCATCAAGTATACATAGGGATAGAGGACGGATGACATCACCAATATAGCACCGCCCATCGATCTGATTTCAGGGAACCAATAATCTCGCGCCGTTTGCCAACCAAAAAGATCGCGAAGAAACGCCTGGACAGGGCCAGCAAATTCAAGAAAGTCGGTATAGGTATACGCTATTAGATACGCTGGCACAGTTGCCGGGATGATCAACAGCCATTCAAAAATTTTATCGCCAGGAAAAGTTACGCGAGCCACAAGCCACGCAGAAGACAAACCAAAGAATAACGACAGGATTGAAACACCCAACATCAATATGAGGGTATTCGAAACGTAACGCGGGAATACCGTACTTAGAAGGTGGGCCCAGAGCCCGCCGCTATCGCCCGTCGTCTCGTATAATATTGCCAGAAATGGCCCGAGAAGAAAGAGTGCTATTAAAAGCACAAGAACTGACCAGCCGTTTAGCCCGCTACCGAGCCTCGTTATACGTTTATAAAAACCATGTTTTACCATCCCACCCGATCGATAATTTTCTGAGCTATCGGTGTCAAGGTAGCGATCTTTCCTATTGGTACTTGATCCTCCTTAAATTGACCCCACGATGCAACTTCTACACCCGGTCTAATCCTCGGATTAACCGGAAACTCAAAGTTTACCTTACTGTAGAGAAGCTGCGCCGTTGGCCCCGTCAGAAACTCCAAAAATTTGACAGCTAAACGTTTTCTCTTGGAAAATTTAGCGACACCACCTCCGGAAATATTGACGTGATTTCCTCGACCGGTACCGTTTGTAAAAACGATATCGATGGCGGCCGCCCATCGTCGTTGCACAGGTACCTTGGAGAATTTTAATTTACCAAAATAATAGCTATTGATAATCGCAACGTCACAGACCCCTTCAAAGATAGCCTTCACCTGGGCACGGTCATTCCCTTGGGGTCGCCGCGCGAGGTTAGCAACCAGTCCTCGCGCCCATTTTTCGGCTTCTACTTCTCCGTGGGCCGCTATTAATGACGCCAACAACGCACGATTGTAGACATGGCTGCCGGGCCTACTACATATCCTTCCTCTCCACTTCGGATTAGCAAGGTCCTCTATGCGCAAAATCTCCTTCGGATCAACCCTATCCTTTGCTATGGCCACCACTCGGGCACGTTTCGATAAACCAAACCAGTGATTTTTCTTATCTCTGAGGTGGACAGGAATGTTGTCCAATAATTTGTTCGAAGTTACTTGCGCAAACAAATCTTTATCCGCGTAAGCATAAAGCCGTCCAATGTCTACAGTCAGAACTACGTCGGCCGGGCTCCTAGATCCTTCTGCTAAAAGGCGTTGCACAAGGCCTTTAGAGGCATAGACCACATTGACCTTTACGCCGGCTGATTTTTCAAATGCATGGAGAAAGGGCTTAATCAAGAACGGTTGCCGATGGGAATATACATTAAGTTCGTCGGCATTTGATCGCGACGCGATAAAAAAGGACGCTAACAGTAAGCCCGTAATGAGACTAATACTTGTTAAGTCGTTAAGTCGCTTGGACCACGTTATCATTATTTTTCAATTTCTTTTGGGACAAAAATAGGGAATGAAACTTCCAAACTTCAACAAATGGACCAAAATACAGTTTCAAAATGTTGTGTTGGGAAGGCTTTTGCTTCTCCGACAAACCAAATAAAAGGTTCAAATCTTTCTCTGTCAGACACAGGGTCGAAAAGATACGATCCCACACCGCTAGTACTACACCGTAATTCTTGTTGTGGTGTTTCGGCAGCACAGAATGATGAATTTGGTGCTGGGCGGGCGAAATTAAAAATTTCTCGACGATGCGACCGTAGCTGATTTGAATATGTGAGTGGCGCAAATTTGCCCCAGTTACGTTAAAAATAAATAGTAAGAGATTAACCCCGTATATTGATACAAGATCGACCTTGTCATCGAACAGGAACACAAAAAACGCCACTGAAGCGGCCTGAACAAGTATTCCACGGAGTGAAAAAATTATACCCTCTAATGGGTGGGTTCGATAAACAGTAAGTGGCGTAAGCGTCTCCGCAGAGTGGTGAATCTTGTGAAAGGCCCAAAGCAGAGGAATTCGATGCAACGCAAGGTGGACCACGAAACGGGAGAGATCGTCGAGAAGAAACAAGAAAAGAGTGTAACCTAGCATTACCGACCAGTATGGAACGCTAGAAAGAACACCAGAGTCAGACGGCAGGTATTCTACAAGAAGAAAATATATGAATGTCGCTGATGCCATTTTGGTCAACAACAACGGAGCAACGAGCAGCATCAATGCGTGATTGATCAGTAATAGCTTGTAGTCCGCCCGCGCAGATTTCGAAAATAGTACAGATGCGCCAAAAAGCCTCTTAAAACCCGACAGACATCCTTTAGTTAATGAGCCACCGCTTACCCATACTGACCAACCCAACGCCAAAAAAATCGAAATTGAAATATAGAATACTGAGACCCGTTTTTGGGTATCGATAAAAGAGTCGATTAGTTCCACTAAATAAATGTCGCAGAGCCAGTTATACAGCATATCTCAGAATATAATTTTATTTTAAATATGAGCCGCCGCTGATTTGCGGCGGCTCACTTTTTTAAGATCAATCATTCTCAGCAGCCGAGCCACCGCCCAACTTCTTGATCATGGCACCCATGTTTGCCAGATGGTCGTTCTTCCTGGCTTTTACACCAAACTTATCAACCATTAGTTTCTGAACCTTTAACATGTGGACCATGTACTCCCCGAGACCCGATGACTGGCTTTTAACGTAATTACCTTTGCTATCAATATCCGTTACCTGGCTAG
Source organism: uncultured Rhodospirillaceae bacterium (assembly GCA_964579285.1). Lineage (GTDB taxonomy): Bacteria > Pseudomonadota > Alphaproteobacteria > MPNO01 > UBA830 > JAYZQT01. Next base: position 9,031 of record CAZOHS010000098.1, read on the forward strand.
AGTTAGGCAAAACAGGACCAAACCCTATAAGGCGATTTAACCTAACCGCTGTCTCACCAAGGTTATGCTTTCCTGTCTGTAAGGATAGGCTGAAACCCTTTAGTTCACCCCAGTGCTTTATATACTTAGACAAGGATTTGCCAGGCGCTTTATTTTGAGCGACAGCGGCCTTGATGGCGGCCAGGTCTTTATAACAAGACCCCGCATACTTAAATACAGATTCGGCGAGCGTCTGTTCCCAGTTTTTACCAATAATCGCAGCATAACTTTTCAACTGGTTACGCTGTGCATCGGTAAGTGCAGCACCCTTCGCTGAAGTAATAAGTTTGCGGCCGTCTAAGAAGGCTTGGGTAATATTTTTTGCGTATGATGTCTTTTTTGACTTATCGGACCCGGCTGCGTAGTACGCCGGCGCAAACACCATCTCCCGATAGAGGTCTACCTTGCCGTCGCCATTCTTGTCAGCGTAAGCCACTGCTTTACCCTTTCGCTTTGCAATGGAATAAAGTTGGCTCGGAGACAACTCCAAACCGTGGGCCGGTATACCAAAATACCCGAACGCCTCATCCCAACTGTGTTCCTTTCCAGTGTAAGGGGCGCCTTTCTTGTACGGTTTGTTGTTCGGCTTTTTGTTAGCGCCCAACTTCTCGTCAAGATAGTTGTCGACAGCCTGATTATAGAAAACCGCACCCATAATAAACTTTGAAATTAGCTGCGGGTAGTTGTAGCCATTTGCCG
>CAZOHS010000099.1:0-9666 GCA_964579285.1 uncultured Rhodospirillaceae bacterium
TTGTCTGGGAAATGTCAGGCCAGACAAGTTGTATATTTTCTCGTATTCTGTTGCTTGCAGGGAGAGAGGGACCGAGTAGTTTACAGGTAGCTGCGAGGAAGTTAGATGACCGATCAACGGACATGAATTTCAGAGCTGCTACAAACGGCCATACAGCGATAAATTCAATGTAATGCCGCAATGTTGGTTTTTGCCAGTAACGGCTGGAATAACGCGCCAAATTTACACCTTTGTCCGAATTGCACTTCCGATTATATCATCGAATGCCTGTTTGTCGTTCCATTCCAAAGTAACTGGAAGAATTTTCACCATATCTCTTGCACTAACGGGCAACCGGACACTGTCCTTTTCAGTTGTAATCGGTATTGCATCTTTCTCTTTTGCAATTTTCAATATTTCTGAAGTTTGCTTACTGGTGAAAACGTGGTGGTCGGGATAGGACCAAGTTTCAATGAGATCACAACCCATTTCTGCGAGGGTCCGGAAAAATTTGACTGGGCGCCCGATACCCGAAAAGGCAAAGACACGTGCGCCGGATATGTTGATGTCATGATCACTCGCTGCAAAGCGTGCCGTTAATACGGTCTTGTCTTTGCTAATTACAGACCCCACATTTCTAATCTCTGGTTCAATGATTACGACGAGATCGGCGCGATCAACAGCTGACCTTATGCTTTCTCTGAGAGGCCCTGCGGGCAGAATACATTCATTTCCAAAACCATACTCACCGTCCACTACCAAAATTGAGAAATCCTTATGTATCGTGGGGTTTTGAAATCCGTCATCCATTAGGATGGCACTCGCACCACCTGCTATTGCCGCTCTTCCGCCCTTTACGCGACTGTGAGAAACCCATGTTGGAGCGTGACGGGCATGCAATAGGGGTTCATCGCCAACTTCTGTGTGATCGTGTTTGGTGGGATCTACTAAGGTAGGGCTCTTGATGGTGCCACCATATCCACGTGACAAAATGTGTGTATTAAAATTTAAGGCGATCGCGGTTTTGATAATGGAAGTCGTCACGGGTGTTTTTCCAGCGCCGCCTGCGACGGCATTTCCAACGCAAATAACCGGAACTCCCAGCGACTCGGGTTTTGTTAGCAGCGAGCGAGCCATGGTATGCGCCCTCCATAGCCAGCTAAGGGGGGTAAGTACTGTTGGAATTGGGCCAGGTTTGTCCCAAAAATCAGGCGCGCGCATTTTGAGACGTTATAACGGGTTGGGCGGGTATAATTCGGCTTAACGCTGGGTCAATATAGTCGAACACTGCATCAAGGATATTACTTTTGCTATGGGCTAGTGTTTGTGCTGCTGCAATTCGTTCTTGAAGTACACCAGAGTTAGAAAATAGGTGGTCGACTTCCTTAGCAATATCCTGGGAGGTTTTAACTAATACAGAAGCACCTGCGGCTTTCAGTTCTCCCTCTATAGCGAGGAAATTATGCATATGTGTGCCGTGCAATATAGCACAGCCTAACTGAGCTGGTTCTATAGGATTTTGGCCGCCATGTGGGACGAGTGAACCCCCTACAAAAGCTATGTTAGTGGATCGAAAGAAAAGACCAAGTTCTCCAATTGTATCGCCCAACAAGACATCCGTTTGTTTGCTAATGTGTTGCCCTGAACTTCGTTGTGCGACAGACAAACCCCTGGTTGATAACGAAGCTGATATTATGGTGCCGCGATTTGGATGCCGGGGCACGATTATTGTAATCAGGTTGGGGTATTTCTGTTTTAACAATTGATGGGCCCTACCGATTGTTTCTTCCTCGCCATCGTGGGTGCTATACGCAACCCATCTCGGTCGTTCACCCATAATGGCTTTCAAAGACTTTAGTTCGGTGGGGTTAGCAGGAAGGGGTTTTGAGGCAAACTTAAGATTTCCAGGGCAAACTACGTTTTTGGCTCCAAGACCCGTCAGTCTATCAGCGTCTCGTTCTGTTTGTGCCATACATAACTCAAATGTAGCCAGAAGGGAGCGAATTACCCATGGAACGCGTCGCCACCCGCGCATCGACCTCACCGAAATTCGGGCGTTCACAAGAAAGGCTGGGATAGATCGCGTGCGAATTTCCGATAATAATGCTGGCCAGAACTCAGATTCTACCCATAACACAAGATCGGGCTGCCAATGGTCAAGAAATTTACGAACCCACTTTGCGCGGTCAAGCGGAACGAACTGATGAATAACTCTCTGGGGTAATCGATTTTGAAGTATTTTTGAAGAACTGACAGTTCCCGAGGTTATAAGGATACTTAGGTTAGGGCGTTGCGAAGATAAACGTTCAATAAGACTTATCATTGACAATGATTCTCCGACGCTAGCCGCGTGGACCCATACCAACGGTCCTGATGGTTTAGCCTTAGAGGGAATTCCTAATCTTTCAGTCAGGCGATGTTCATCTTCTTTTCCCTTTTCCGCTCGTCGTTTCAGAAAATAGTGGAGCAGAGGCCCGGCCACCCATGAAAGCATGCGATATGAGGTAATAATCATGTGGGATCGTCCAGTGTGGAATTTTCAAGACGAGATATATCTGCGGCTGGTTCAATTTTTTCAGCGCCCAAATCGTTATCAATGCTTTGGGTTAGTGCTATCAGTTCACATTCTAATCTCTTTCTAAAAACTTCGAGCTCTATTGCATTAGCATCCGACTGAATAAAGATTGGTGCTCCAATCCGTACTAGGCCGCGACTAAATGGCAGTGGAAGCACGAACCGGTCCCACGAAGAAAAAACTTTTCGTTTTGTCGCTCCAAAAGAAATAGGTACGAGTGCGGCACCTGATAGTTTTGCAGCAACCACAGTTCCATTAGAAACCCGCATTCGGGGCCCTCTGGGGCCATCAGGCGTTATCCCAACATATTCGCCTCGTTTTAGAGCACGAACGATTGCCATTAGACCTTTTCCTCCCCCGCGAGATGAAGAGCCGGATATTGTACCTATGCCCAGATATTTGAGCGTTTTAGAAATAAAAACACCGTCGCGATGATGCGAAATAAGTATGTTTATTGGGGCCTCGTACACCCAAGCTTGGGGAATCATTAACATCCGACCGTGCCAGAAACAGGCAATAAAGGGAAGATTCTGATCCATAAAATCCTGCGGAATTTCCTCGTTTTCAATTTCCCAACGACCTAAACGCCATACGAGACGAATGTACAGAATTGTGAGCCAACCCAGTAATCCGCTGGCTATTCGGTGTTTTAGGAGACGACTAGCGGGCGCCATGATTTACGCAGACGCTACAACTGGTGTTTCTTTGCTATCTTCTTCAGAGAACTGCAATGCATATAACCGTGCGTAGGTATGATTTTTTGTGAGTAGTTCGGCATGTGTTCCAGTTTCAACAATTTGACCATTCTCTATAATGAATAACACATCGGCGTCGACTATTGTCGATAAACGATGGGCGATCACGACTGTCGTACGACCTTCTTTAAGCTCCGATAGAGCTTTCTGAACGTGTCGCTCAGTTTCAGTATCCAATGCGGAAGTTGCCTCATCTAGGAGGAGAATTGGAGCATCCTTAATCATGGCCCGGGCGATCGTGATACGCTGTCGTTGACCACCCGATAATTTTATACCACGGCCTCCGACAGGTGTATCATACCCTTCTGGGAGACTAGAAATAAAATCGTGTGCACCAGCTCTGATGGCTGCGTCCTCTATTTCACTGCCACTAGCGTTAGGCCTTCCGTAGGCAATATTAGCTCTAATTGTATCGTCAAACAGGGATATTTCTTGGCTTACCAATCCAATATTACGGCGAAGGCTGGACAGCGTTACGTTCCGGACGTCCTGACCGTCAATGCTTACCGAACCCTTCTCAACATCGTAAAAACGTGGAATTAGGTTAAGAATCGTTGATTTTCCAGCTCCTGATGGGCCTACGAGTGCAATTGTTTGTCCAGCCTCTATTTGGATGTTAATCCCATTTAACGCTTTCCCCTTTTCGTCGTATCGAAAATGAACATCTTTAAAATTAATTGCGCCTTTTACATTAGTTAATGGGCGGGCTTGCTCTATGTCCGATATAGTTGGCTGCAAATCCAGAACTGTAAACACCCGCTGTGCCGCTGCGAGTCCTTGTTGTAGGGTAGCATTTAGGTTAGCTATGTTTTTCATGGGTTTGTAAGCGGCGAGAAGCGCGGCCATGAAAGAGGCAAGCTCCCCGGTGGTCATCTTTTCCTCAATCACCTGAAAGCCGCCGTACAGAACAGTAACGGCCAAAGCAATGCCGCCCAGGGTTTCCATAAGCGGCCGACTGATTGCCTGAACCCGCGCAGCTTTTCGTGCCAACCAAAATATTTTTTCAATTACACCAGCTGCGCGCTCAGTTTCTAGGCCCTCCATCGTATAGGCCTTAACGTGCCTAGCACCTTGGAAGGTCTCATCCAGTAACACCGTTAGGTCGCTCGTTTCAACCTGAGAGTTACGAGAAATCTTGCGCATCCGTTTTCCAATTCGCACAATCGGGTATAGTGCGAGGGGAAAAACAATTACCGTCAGTAGTGCTAAAGACCAATTGTGAAGAACGAGTATTGCTACAAGAAATAGGACTAACAGTGAATCTTTTACTAGGCCTGTAATAGCCTTTGCCATAGAGAAACGCAGAAGATTTGCATCATTTATGAAGCGGGCGATTAGTCCACCGACCGGGTTGTTGTTAAAGAATTGAAGGTCGGCCCAAATTATTCCTCGATACATCAGGCGTTGTAGGTTAGCGACTATCCGGTGGCCAATTACCTCCATGTTTACCGCTTCAAAATATCCTGCAACGCCAGTAAATACAGCCAAAATGATGATTACGGCCGGCAAGAGATACAGCATCTCGCGGTCGCGCGCGATAAGTACTTGGTCGACGACGTCTTTCAAAAGGTAGATCATGGAGGCAGAGGCAGCCGCGACAACCAACATACATAAAAAAGTAAATGCTATACGAGCGCGCTGCGGCCAAAGTTGATCACGCAGCAAACGTCGAATTAGGCGGTCTGTTGTTTCATGTGCTTCGTCGGTAAGCTTACTAGCTGCTAATTTTGTTGTTTGAAGGTTATCTGACAAACTGCGTGTCCCGCGTAGCGTAATGGCGATACGGTCTGTAAGACTACCACGCTTCACCAAAACGGCCAACTATCTGAAATGTCGATAGAAATAAGTTATCTATCTTCTATACACCCGCGACTGTCATCCCCTCTATCCGAATTGTTGGAGCGTCTGTACCAAATTGAAATTGTAGATCGTTAGCGCGGGTGAGATTCTTGAACATATCACTTAGATTACCGGCTATCGTCATTTCACTAACCGGATACGTTATTTCTCCGTTTTCTATCCAGAAACCGGTTGCACCTCGGCTATAATCGCCGGTTACTAGGTTGACGCCCATACCTATCAGCTCCGTCACGTAAAACCCATTCTCAATGTCCGCAATAAGATTGCTTGGTGGTTCTTCGCCAGCATCCATATAAACATTTGTAACGGCAGGCGAAGGAGGCGACGCTGTTCCCCGAGCGGCATTACCGGTGGGGTCAATGTTGAGTTGTCGTGAAGCGGCCAAATCTAGAACCCAACCCGTTAAAATACCGTCCTCGCATATTTGTCTACAGGTATTCGGTAGCCCTTCAGCATCAAATGGCTTGGATCTAAGCCCTCTGAGCCTGTGAGGGTCATCAAATATGTTAATGTTTTTCGGGAAAACCTGCTTGCCCATTGAATCTTTCAAAAACGAAGTCCCTCTCGCTACGGCCGCGCCGTTTATCGCGCCCACATAGTGGCGCAGGATACCCCCGGATATTCGAGGCTCAAAAACGACGGGGACTTGTTGGGTTTCTTTTTTCTTTGGGGACAAGCGTTTTACAGCACGAATAGCGGCGTTATTGCCTATAAATTTCGGGTCCTTAAGGTCTTCGCGATAAACAGCGCTCGTATAGTCATAATCGCGTTCCATTTCCGTGTTCTGTCCAGCCAATACTGAGACCGCCAAGCTATGGCTCGAGGTACGATAGCTCTGTTCGAGCCCGTTAGTTGCCGCGATAGCAATTTTTGAGTGGCTCCAACCCGTTTCCGCTCCCTCGGAGTTTGTAATCCCTTTGACGCTTAATGCGGCGTCTTCTGCTTCGATGGCGGCGTTAATCAATGCATCATTGGTGGGCTCCGTTTCATCGCAAATATCGATCTTGGGGGGCGAAGTAACGATTTGATGTGGTTCAGCAATTCCACAAAATTCGTCTTTTGGAGCGGCTTTTGCCATCGAAACGGCTCTGCTTACCACTTCGCTTAGGGTAGAGGGCTTGAAATCTGTCGACGATACGATCGCTTGTTGTTTATCTATAAAAACCCGAAGACCTAAATCATTGCTCTCTGCGCGTTCAAGTTTTTCGAGAGCACCCATTCGACATGACACGCTTAGTGCCGCGGCATTGAAAATGACGGCATCTGCAGACGTGGCACCTTGCTTTTTTGCTTCGTCAAGCAAATCACTTAATAAAGTTAATTGATTATATTCCTCGGACATTTACTACAACCTAACCCTTTATATTATATCCAGATCGACTTTCCCGTTCCCGGCAGCCCGTACTCCTTCCACTTTCTGGTCACTTCCTGAATGATGTCATCATTCATAGTAATACGGCGACCCCAATTTCTAATGGTTTCAGGGGCAATTTTTGTGGTTGCATCAATTCCCATTTTTGAGCCTAGGCCCTCCACTGGGGATGCAAAATCGAGGTAATCGATGGGGGTATCCTCAATCACGGTGATGTCACGTGCGGCGTCGACATTTGTTGAAATTGCCCAAATGACGTCGTTCCAGCTTCGAGCATCAATACCCTCGTCCACAACTATTACGAACTTTGTGTACATGAATTGTTTTAAATAAGACCAAACCCCCATCATAACCCTTTTTGCCTGCCCTGGGTAATCCTTCCGAATAGAGACCACGGCGACACGATAAGAACAAGCCTCGGGTGGTAACCAAAAATCTACAATGTCTGGGAACTGCTGCGTCAATAGGGGTATAAATACTTCGTTAAGGGCTAAAGCCAGCATTGACGGCTCGTCAGGGGGTCTGCCCGTGAAAGTCGTCAAATATATTGGAGACTTTCTCATTGTGATGGCGGAAACTTTAAAAACTGGAAATAATTCGGCCGAGTTATAGTAACCCGTATGATCGCCAAAAGGCCCCTCTTCTCCTGTTTTTGTTAAAGATACATTGCCTTCTATAACTATTTCGGCTTCCGCCGGCACCTTGAGCGGAATAGTTTTGCAATCGACAAGGTTAACTTTTTCACCACGGAGAAGTCCCGAAAATTGATATTCGGATATTGTCTCCGGAACGGGCGCTACCGCGGCTATAATTGTGGCGGGGTCTGCGCCTATAACGGCTGCTGCGGGGATGGTTGTGGCACCAGCCTTAGCGGCCATGTTCGCGTGCTGTGCACCTCCTCTGTGAGCGAGCCATCTCATCAGGGTGGTGTCACGCCCGGTGACCTGCATCCGGTATATTCCAAGGTTAGTATTTCCGTCTTCACTTTGGGTTACGATTAAGGGCCAAGTAATCAATGGCGCCGGTTCGTCGGGCCAACAAACCTGGATTGGAAGCCGAGACAGGTCGATATCAGCATCGGTGAGCACAATTTCTTGACAGGCTGCACGCGATACCGTCCGAGGTTTCATGGCCATGACAGTTTTGAGTAAGGGCAGTAATTGAATCGCCTCTTTCCATCCACCGGGCGGTTCGGGTTGCCGCAGAAAAGCGAGTTGTTCGCCTAATGTGCGAAGGGCGCTAGTCGGCCGACCCATGCCCAACGCAACGCGTTCAACAGTCCCAAATAAATTTGCGAGAACAGGCATATCTGATTTAGTACCATCCGACTGGATAACATTTTCAAATAGTACCGCTGGTCCATTTTCAGCGAGAAGCCGGGTCTGAATTTCAGTCATTTCGAGGACCGTCGAGACCGGCGCGGACACACGCACTAATTGCCCTTCCTTTTCCAGGCTTTCGATAAAGTTTCGGAGATTGGCATGGGCCATAGTGAGGCGGTTCTGCCTCAAGCAGCGAAGACCGTCAAGCAGGACAATTTAGAGTCTATACAGCGGAGCCATTTTAGGAGAAACATAATGGGATGGTCGATCCGGTTGCGCACGCTAGAAACTATCCTTTTCCTGTACCAGGAAAATCTTATATTTTCCGTAACGGTGATGTCACCGCGTATTGCGATGACGAGATTGATAAGACCTTACGAACGCCGGTCCTTGCGGCGGGCTCCAACCAATCTAACGAGCAACTAGCTCGCAAATACAGTGTTTTTCGTGGTGATGTCGAAATTCCCATTCAACGAGCGACAGTGGCAAATTTTGATACAGTTTATGCTGCTCACATTGCCGCTTATGGATCAATCCCGTCAACTTTTTATCCTTCCCCTGGAACGGAGGTTACTACTTACGTTCTCTGGTTGGACGATGCGCAACTTAACCGTATGCATGAAACCGAGGGTAACTACACGTTCGATCAACTTGATTCGATCCAGGTTAATTTTGGTAACAGGACACAATGTTTAGAGCGCGCGTACGTCTATACGGCGAGGGTTGGCTGTGTGAACATAAAAGGGCTGCCTGTCGCGCTTAAAGAAATATCGGCGCGAAAACGAACCTTGCCCGAAATGACCCAAACGGAAATGTTGGAGAGCCTGAGGCTGCGCCTCTCTTCCAAGCAAAATCTTGATACTTTTATTCGATCACATATTGACAGTGCGGAGGTGCGTGCAGAACGCAGTTTTGCATTGAGTGAAGACGCAATTCAATTAAATTTTCAACGAAAGACGCTCGGTAAATACTAGTGATCTTTATCGGTTTCTGAGGTGTTGCGCGGAGCAACGCGAGCCGCGCAGAATTTAAATTCAGGAATTTTTCCATAAGGATCAAGTGCGGGGTTTGTCAATAGATTTGCCGCTGCTTCTACATAACAAAAGGGTATAAAAATAACCCCTTCCGGAACGTCTCGATCAGAGCGGGCCTTTAACTCGATAGCGCCACGCCGGGTTTCGACCTTTATGAGATCACCCGCCTCAATACCCATCCCCATTAGCGCCCTCGGAGAGAGATTTGCAGTGGCCTCTGGTTCTATTCTGTCTAGTGCAACGGAGCGGCGCGTCATAGCACCGGTATGCCAATGCTCTAATACCCGGCCTGTGGTTAAAATGTACGGAAAATCGTCATCAGGCACTTCGTCTGGAGGTACGACGTTGGCTGGCACAAATTTACCACGCCCATTTTTTGTTGGGAAACCTTGTTGAAAGATAACTTCCTGGCTAATACCGTTCTCCGATACGGGATAGGTAACTGAACTTTCTTTTTCAAGTCGTTCCCAAGTAATTCCCTTTAGGGATGGCATGCATTTTGCCATTTCCGTGAATACTTCATTGGGGCCACTGTAATCCCAATCGAGACCTAATCGGTTTGCTATCTGCTGTATTATCCATAAATCTTGTCGAGTTTGCCCCGGCAGCGGCAAGGCTTTGCGCCCAATCTGCACCTGACGGTTGGTATTCGTAAATGTCCCTTCTTTTTCTGGAAATGAGCTTGCTGGTAGCACCACGTCTGCGTGGAAAGCAGTTTCGGTAAGAAATAGATCTTGGACGATCAGGTGATCTAGTTTGGTCAATGCCT
>CAZOHS010000100.1:0-280 GCA_964579285.1 uncultured Rhodospirillaceae bacterium
AGTCTCTCGTCTAACAACTAATGCCACCATTACACCAAAATCAGGACTATTCGCAGCGAAATTTGAAGTCCCATCCACGGGGTCAAGCACCCAAACGGGTTCACTTCCATCTAGGCGTTTAAGAATATCAGGACTATCGTGAACCATTTCTTCGCCAACAACTACGGAACCGGGCAGTAGAAGGGGAAGTTGACTAGCTAACATCTTTTCTGCCGCAATATCCGCCGTGGTGACTATGGAACCCGAGCCCTTTTTCCAGGTTTCTTCCGAAGCAAGACTT
>CAZOHS010000100.1:315-9660 GCA_964579285.1 uncultured Rhodospirillaceae bacterium
CGCGGCGGTTAAAAGTCACAATAACGAGAATAACCTACATCATTCCACCCATGCCACCCATTCCGCCCATATCAGGCATCGGGGGCATAGCTGCTCCTTTTTCCTCCGGCTTTTCTGCAACCATTGCTTCAGTTGTAATCAGAAGACCAGCAACAGAAGCGGCATCTCTAAGTGCTGTTCGAACCACCTTCACGGGATCAATCACGCCCGACTTGACGAGATCCTCATATTTGTTGGTAGCCGCGTTGTACCCAAAGTTCGCTGCCTTATTTTCCAAAAGCTTGCCAACGACAATTGAGCCCTCGACCCCAGCGTTTTCCGCAATTTGCCGCACTGGCGCCTGTAGCGCTTTCCGGACGATTTCTATGCCAACACTTTGATCAGGATTATCGAGATTAAGCTTGTCAAGCACCCGCCCAGCACGCAGAAGCGCTGTACCGCCACCCGCGACAATACCCTCTTCAACGGCAGCCCGGGTAGAGTTCATGGCATCTTCGACACGATCACGCTTTTCCTTGACTTCGACTTCTGTCGAGCCACCGACGCGAATTACAGCGACGCCACCCGCAAGCTTAGCTAGACGCTCCTGGAGTTTCTCACGGTCATAATCAGAGCTCGTTTCTTCAACCTGCTGACGTATCTGGTTACAACGACCTTGGATGTCATTCTTTTTACCGGCACCATTAACAATGGTAGTTTCTTCTTTTGTGATTGAGATTTTTTTGGCCGTACCAAGCATGTCGAGAGTGACATTTTCGAGCTTAATACCAAGGTCTTCACTAACCACTTGACCACCGGTCAGGATACCAATGTCTTCTAGCATTGCCTTACGTCGATCACCGAAGCCTGGTGCTTTAACTGCAGCAATCTTGAGACCGCCACGCAGTTTATTCACTACCAAAGTGGCCAAGGCTTCACCTTCCACGTCTTCCGCTATTATTAACAGAGGTCGACTGGACTGTACTACCGACTCCAGAAGAGGAAGCATTGACTGCAGGTTCGAGAGTTTCTTCTCATGCAACAAAATATACGGATCTTCTAACTCAGAGTACATTTTTTCCGCATTTGTCACGAAGTATGGCGAAATATAGCCACGATCAAACTGCATGCCTTCGACAACTTCTAGCTCAGTTGCCATCGACTTGGCTTCCTCAACTGTGATCACACCCTCTTTACCAACTTTTTGCATGGCGTCCGAAATCATGTCTCCGATATCAGCTTGACCATTCGCGGATACTGTCCCTACCTGAGACACCTCTTCATCAGACGAAACTCTCTTTGATTTTTTGATAAGTTCTTCTGTAACCGCATCAACCGCAGCATCAACACCGCGCTTGAGATCCATCGGGTTCATGCCTGCCGCAACGGCCTTACAACCTTCACGGACAATCGTCTGTGCAAGAAGGGTCGCTGTGGTGGTTCCATCGCCCGCCTCGTCGTTAGTCTTAGATGCAACTTCGCGTACCATCTGGGCGCCCATGTTCTCGAACTTGTCCTCTAGTTCGATTTCTTTAGCAACCGTTACCCCATCCTTGGTAATGCGCGGTGCGCCAAAAGCTTTGTCAAGAACAACATTTCGACCTTTCGGACCGAGCGTTACCTTGACAGCATCCGCCAATGTATCGACGCCCTTTTGCATTCTAGCGCGGGCATCGCCTTCAAATTTTACGTCTTTAGCAGCCATTTCTTGAGTGCTCCTACTCGATGATTCCCATGATGTCAGATTCCTTCATGATTAGAAGGTCCTTACCATCAACTTTAACTTCCGTACCTGACCATTTGCCATAAAGGATTGTGTCACCCTTCTTGACGTCAAGCTTCTGGACCTTACCGTCTTCACCCCGTGCGCCGTTACCAACAGCAACGATTTTGCCTTCTTGAGGCTTTTCCTGGGCAGTATCGGGTATAATAATGCCGCCGGCCGTTTTCTCTTCGGCAGCGAGCGCTTCGACCATAACGCGGTCATGCAAAGGTCTAATTCCCATCGACCCCTTCTCCTTAAATTATTGATTCACAACATTTTTTCTACGCTGGCACTCAGGTCCAACGAGTGCCAGACATATAGGTATTGTCTTAGTGGGTGTCAAGGTAGGCACCAAAATTTTTTATAAATTGTTAAAATTGTTTTGAAACCGCTCTAATTCATGAGAAAACATCAAAACGCGAAATTCCGCACAGTCGAGTAAATCCTTTCGCTCCAGCACTTCGGCATTACGATATAACCAAGCAATACCTTTGCCCTCGGCGTAGGGTAGCTTAAGAGTAACGACAGTTCTTTCCAAAGCTAACAATTCGTCAACTTCACGAATAAGCCAATCTGCGTTTTCTCCAGTTTTCGCGGATAGTGGTACAACCTTCTTATTTCGCATTGCGATATTTTGGATTCTTAAAAGGTCGTGTGTCTCAAGAAGGTCTGTCTTATTTAATACTTCAATAAACTTCAGCTCATCTGTAACATCGACCCCGAGTTCGTCTAAAACCTTCAAAACATCCTGTTTCTGGGATTCTGTATCAGGATGCGATATGTCCCTCACATGAATGATAACGTCAGCTGATATCACCTCCTCCAACGTGGCCCGGAACGATGCAATGAGCATTGTTGGTAATTCAGACACAAATCCTACTGTATCAGATAGAATAATAGACCGCCGGGAAGGTAGCTTTAATTGACGCATTTTTGGGTCTAGTGTTGCAAATAACAGGTCCTTTGCTAACTCCTTGGAATTCGTCAACGTATTGAATAGGGACGACTTTCCCGCATTGGTATATCCTACTAAGGCGACAATAGGATACGGGACACGCCCGCGTGCCCTACGATGTAGTTTCCGCGTCCTTCTGACTGTCTGAAGTTCCTTTTCTATTTTGCCAATTCTGTCAGAAATTATCCGACGATCAGCTTCTATTTGGGTTTCCCCTGGGCCTCCAAGAAATCCCACACCACCTCGTTGCCGTTCAAGGTGGGTCCACGTACGCACCAAACGACTGCGTTGATATTTTAAATGTGCCAGCTCGACTTGAAGAACTCCTTCTTTCGTAACCGCCCGCTCACCAAATATTTCTAGAATTAACCCGGTTCTATCGATAACCTTTGCATCAATCGTTTTTTCGAGGCTGCGTTGTTGCACAGGAGAAATACTGGTATCTATACAGACGACTTCAATTTGATACTCCGCAACCAACTTCCGGATGCGTTCAACCGTCCCCTTCCCAAAGTACGTTCCGGCATTTATCCGAGTTATTGAGACGGCTTCCTGTAGCCTAACATCTAAATCAATTGCGCCAGCAAGACCCACTACCTCTTCAAGCCTAGACGCAATCGAGCGGCCCTTCACCCTCTCTGCTTTAAGAAATGGATGTATTACAAGAGCTATGGTCTCCAATTAGGTGCACCCGCCACTTCGGACTTAACTTTCAAATTAATTTTCCGCACTTTCGTCGTTGTCATCATCTTCATCATAAAGCGATACAGGCGTCGCCGGCATTACCGTCGAAATGGCGTGCTTATATACTAATTGGGAATGTCCATCACGGCGTAAAAGCACACAAAAGTTATCAAACCACGTAATGATACCTTGCAGCTTTACACCGTTTACTAGAAAAACGGTAACCGGGGTCTTTTGCTTTCGAAGTTGATTTAAGAAAACGTCCTGTAGGTTTTGATTTTTTTCTGAAGACATTATTCCACCTTATTATTAAATATCTTTATTTTACATTCACCATATTCCAAACATGTGTAAAAAATCAGATACAATGTACTATTGAATAAGGTAGATTTCGAACTTTAAATTTTTTTGACTACCTCAAAAAAATCCCTGCAAGAATTAAAACTTTCATGCGGACAATGTTCTTCATATTCTGAGGCACCTTTGTCATTGTCACCAAGTAAAATAGTGAAACAACCCGACGCTCGGCCGCACGCTATGTCTACCCATGTATCCCCTACAAACCAAATGTCACTGCCCGGCAATATTCCAGTCTTATTCAGCGCTAGCTGCACTGGATCCGTGGCCGGTTTGTCTCGGGCTGCATCCCCTGAACCCACGAGATATCCGGTAAAATAACTATCCCAATTTAATTTTTTAGATTCCGCGCGTAAGTGCCGACCGGATTTATTGCTTACTACTGCCAAATGGCAACCACGGCCCGACAAAAACCGGACAAGCTCATCAGCACCATCAATTTTTTCTACCTGCTCGAGATGCATTGATCGATAGGCAATGTAGAAAATCTCCCGTGCTTCCTCCCAACGATCCCCAAAAAGGACGGGAAAAGATTCCCGCAGGGACATTCGTGCACGTGCCATGGTTTGATCCATAGTCCAGGGTTTGAGCCCCATTTCTGTTAGGGTTAAATTCATGCTCTCGTGAATAGTGGGCCAACTATTTACTAAGGTACCATCCCAATCAAACAGCACAGCTTTAGGCAAAACTTTATTCATTAGTAAACGTGACTTTCTATAGGAAAACCCAGCTTCAGTTTACCAATCAATTTATATACAATATTTTCGAAAGTCTTTTTCAATCTAAAATCAAAGTATAACAGAATCAATAAAACTTTAATTTGGATGCTGTCCCCGAAAATATTTTTAAATTGAACGACTACAGATTGCCTTTTGGAATAGTTCCTCTTTTTAAACAGACCCATAAGGTTAAATGCAAAATCAGAAAAATTCCAAGCTCACGGCAAATAACTTTTCAATTTCTCGGACCGCAGATGGCCGCACGAAAATTACCACCCTGTCCCCTTTGGCAACAACGGTCGTACTCCTCGGAGTTATTACTTGTTCACCACGAACAATAGCCCCAAACATCACTCCGTCAGGTAATTCCATATTCTGGATTTGTCTGCCTACCAGGCTAGACGTCTCCAAAATCTCTGCCTCCATCAACTCACCTAGTTCTTCGCCTAAAGAATAAACTGCTCGGATTCTCCCTCGCCTAACATGCTGAAGGATTGTTGATGCGGTAATGGCTCTCGGGCTTATCACTGCGTCAACACCTAGGGTCGTAACTAAAGGTGAATAGTTAATATTATTTACGAGTGCAATCGCCCGTTTTGCACCATGTCTTTTCGCGAGCAAAGAACCTAATATGTTAGTCTCGTCATCGTTAGTAACAGCAACAATAGCTTCCGTAACACCTACACCGGCTTCTTCTAAAATTGCGGGCTCCAATGCATTACCATTTATTACGGTAATGTCAGGCAAATTTCTCGCCGCCAGTTCCGCACCCTCTTTGTTTGATTCTATAATACGTGCATTCACTCCCGGATGTTCATCCCTAATAAGTTCCGCCAGAAAAACACCAACATTACCGCCACCAGCGATTATTATCCTTCGTGCTTTTCGCTCTTCATGACCGAATATTGTCATTGCCCGCACGACATGTTCGTTGTCCGAAACAAAGTAAACGTCATCACCAGCCAACATTTGTTCATCAGCACTCGGTACTATTGCTCGACCATCCCTAATAATCCCAACAACGACGATGTGTAGATCTGGAAAAACGCCCGTGAGTTGACGCAAAGGTGTATTTATTACTGGACAATCGTCATTACACCGCACCCCAATCAATCGCACTTACCCGTCCACCATTGGAATAGTATCAAAAGCACCCGGTACTACTAGATCACGTGAGATTGCTCGTGCTACTTCAAGTTCTGGAGAAATAATTACGTCGATGGGTAAATTTTCTCGACTGAATAAGTCCGCCCAGATTGGCTGTAAATAACTTTGGTTACGGACCCTCGCAAGCTTCGTCGGTACTTTAAAAAGTGAGTGCGCCACCTGACAAGCAACCATATTTACTTCGTCAGATTGTGTCACTGCGATAAGCATATCAGCATCCGGAGCGCTAGCTCGCTCCTGAACGTCGGGATCCGAAGCAAAACCCTGTATCGTTTGAACATCCAGTGTATCGCTTACGCGTCGAATGTTTTCACCTGACGAATCTACGACCGTTATGTCATGATTTTCTATAGAAAGTTGTCGAGCTATATGATAACCAACCTGTCCAGCGCCGCAGACTATTACTTTCATTAGAAGAGACCTGCCTATCCTGCTATGATGGCATCGGGTGACTCTGTAATATTCGACGCCCCCAACCCAAGAATTTTTAATTTTCTATGCAATGCGGACCGCTCCATACCAATAAATTCAGCTGTTCTCGAGACGTTTCCACCAAACCTTGAGACCTGTGCCAAGAGATATTGCCTCTCAAAGTTTTCTCGTGCCTCTCGGAGTGGCAACGCCATTATTTTTGCACCTTCTTCCCAACCGAGTTCTCCTGTTTCACCTTTTCCAACATCTGGAGGTAGATTTTCAACAGATACAGAATCACCAGTTTGACCAGGCGCCATAATAAGAATCCACTCCACAGCGTTTTGGAGTTGGCGAACGTTACCCGGCCATTCATGAGCCTGTAGAACAGCCATAGCTTCGGCAGAAATTTGACGCGCCGTGACGCCAGAAAGATCAGCGGACCGTTGCATAAAATGTTGTACCAACACAGGGATATCATCTGGCCGCTCCTTTAGCGGTAGAATTTGGATTGGAACAACATTAAGGCGATAGAATAAGTCTTGGCGGAAATTACCCGCAGTCATTTCCGCCTGCATATCTTGGTTCGTCGACGCTATAACACGCACATCAACCTGGATTAATTGCTCGCCACCAACCCTATTAAACGTTTGGTCCTGGAGCACACGAACGAACTTTCCCTGCGCCTCAAGTGGCATATAACTAACTTCGTCCAACAACAAAGTACCTCCATCGGCCTCTTCTAGGGTTCCCCTCCTTGTTATTCCATTTTGCCTCTCCTCGCCAAATAACTCTATTTCCATTCTGTCCGGATTCATTCCAGCGCAATTTAAAACAATAAATGGCCCGCCCGAACGATTTGAATGGGCGTGAAGCTGTCTAGCGAACACCTCCTTTCCCACACCAGCCGGCCCAGATATAAGAATCCGACTATCCGTGGGCGCAACCTTTTCAAGGGCAGACTGTAATTGTTTCATAGAATTCGAAACGCACACCATTTCTGTAGAATGGCCGATACGTCGGCGCAATTCACTGTTTTCCATATGCAGTCGGGAAGCTTCTAGCGCTCGCCTAATCGTCAAAATTAAACGATCCGCTTTAAATGGCTTCTCAATAAAATCATATGCCCCTAGTTTTATCGAGTTCACCGCCGTCTCAATATTCCCGTGGCCACTAATCATAATAATAGGCATCAACGCTTTGCTAGCTTCTAGCTTCTGCAACATTTCCATACCATCTAATTCACTCGCCTCGAGCCAAATATCAAGCACTACAAGACCTGGTCTTTTCTCGGCAATTGCAGAAAGTGCTTCCGCGCTATCGCCGGCGGTCCGACAATGAAAACCTTCATCAGTAAGAATTTCTGAAATAAGAGAACGAATATCATCCTCATCATCAACGACCAAAATATCAGTTGTCATTAATTACTCCGTCCCCAGATAGAGTAGATGATTTAACACTATCCAAAAATATAGGAATCTTCACCGAAACTATTGTCCCAGGTTTAGTCGTTCGGTCTACCAACTCGATGCTACCTCTGTGGTCTTCGATGATTGTCTTAACAATAGCAAGGCCCAGACCCGTGCCCTTTGTTCTCGTCGTAACGTATGGCTCAGTTAGTTGACTTCTTTCTTCAATAGGCAAGCCCTTACCATTATCTGTAATTTGCACAACCGCATTCTCACCCTCAATAAAGGTCCGAAGGTATATATCTCCTGCTGAAAGGGCTTCTGTTTTTAAACCCTCCCTGCCATCTATTGCGTCTATAGAATTCTGAATTAAATTTGTAAGTACCTGCGATATCTGACGTACATCAACAGATACAGGTATTTGATCATTTTCTATATCTAACCGGAAGTTAATCTCTTGGTGAGCGTTTCCATGAAGATTTAACGCCCTCTGGCAAATAGATCCCAGATTTGCTTTTTCCATCCTTGGCCGTGGCATTCGAGCAAAGTCGGAAAATTCATCGACCATACGCCCAATATCACTAACCTGTCGAATAATTGTGTCAGTACAATTCGAAAACGTTTCCGGATCAGACTTAACCTCATCGAGGTATTTGCGGCGCAGCCGTTCCGCAGATAGTTGAATTGGTGTTAATGGATTTTTGATTTCGTGCGCTATTCGGCGGGCTACATCTGACCATGCCGCTTTCCTCTGGGCCGCCATTAGTTCGGTTATATCGTCAAAAGTGACAACGATACCCAACACTTGAGAGTCCACTTTGTCCGCAGCTAGACGCACAAACAGGGTTCTAGATTGTCCATTGCCACCCACCGACACCTGCGCCTCAACAACATTGTTCGGGCGGGCCAATGCATCTCCAATCAGTTCCTCGAATTCAGGCACAACAATGCCAATAGAGGCACCAATCTTTGCGTCAAGGTCAATCGAGAGAAGGGAACTTGCCGATTTATTGGCTAGATTAATTTGAGCGTCTTTATCGAGCCCAATTACCCCCGCCGATACACCGGCAAGAACAGTTTCTATAAAATGCCGTCGTTCATTAAGTTGACGGTTTGCCTGAATCAATTCTTGCTGCTGACCCTCTAGCTGATCCGTCATCCTATTAAACGCTCGACTAAGCAAACCAAGCTCGTCCGCATTGCTTTCATTAGGCACTCTAACCGAAAGGTCTCCCGTTCTTACTCGCTCTGCCGCCCCGGCCAGTTCAGTGATAGGTCTTGACAAACGATTTGCAAAAACGAGTCCTACCCAAATTGCCGCAAATAACAGAAGCAGCCCCACCAAAATAAAAATCATAGCAAAAGTAATTTCAATATCAGACCTTCTACCCTCAATTTCCCGATACTCGTTCGCCGCTTTTTGTGTTTTTTCGATATGCTCGAGAACCTTTGGCTCAACGTAACGTCCAACATACAAAAACGTGTCTACCAGTCGGTCCATCTTTACAATAGCTCGAAGCCGATCATCCATTTTACTCGTTAATAAAACCACATCACCCCCGCGGGCGCGTTCCATAACGTCCTGTGATACTGGCTCTCGGTCCAAAACGAACCCAAGACTCCATTTAGCTATTACCCTACCACCTCCATCAAAAATATATATTTCACTGAGATCACGAACCAAACCCTGCGTTTTCAGTATTCTCGAAAATTGGCGGGGATTTTCCACCAAAAGTGGTAAATTTCGGTCTAGATCCCTCGCCATTGCTAATAGGTCACCTCTTATAACCTGTTGATGTTCTTGCAGATAAGCCTCGGCCACCGCGTGGGATTCTATAATTGCCGTCTTAACCCTTTCACTGAACCAGGTTTCGATACCAAAATTAAAAAATACTGCCG
>CAZOHS010000101.1:0-4650 GCA_964579285.1 uncultured Rhodospirillaceae bacterium
AACCCAATGTTGGCTCTTGAGCGAGGTGAATCGGTTCAAACGCCACCCGCACTCTGGGTTCAGGGAGCTCCTGACGCGGTTCACGATTATCTTGACCCGGAAGGTGGACGAAATATTAACGAACCCGAACGATTTGTTGAAAATTATCGGGGTGCGGGTGGGAATATCGATTTGATGTACATCGATAATGCTGAGCGGGCGACGATGCTATCGTTTGCACCGTTGGCAGAGTTTTTTAAAAAGCACCTGATCGGGCACAGCGAATGATTGTGCGACTGAGATGACTAAATCCAAGGTGAGGGTTCTCAAATGGTTAATCATGAATTAGGTCCGGCCAACCGGATTGTGACGGGTCACGATAGAGAAGGAAAAGCCGTTGTGATCTTCAACGGCCCTGCAGACAGAGAAATTACAAAATTTAATGGACCTCGAGCGACGCTGCTGTGGGGCAGCGAAGGAATGCCTGTTTCTAATGCGGGCGTTGAGGATATGGGCCTGCGGGAAGACGACATTGCCCCCCCCCCAAACGGGTCGTGGTTCCGAATAGTAGACTATCCTCCCGGATTTCCCGGGCGCCGTCACAAGACTGACACATTGGACTACGCGATTTGCATGTTTGGTGAAATCGAGATGGAGCTAGACGATGAGGTTAGAGTGCAATTGAAGGCAGGTGATGTCCTGATCCAGCGAGGCACTGTCCATTCTTGGATAAACAAAACGGATAAAACGTGCCGGATGGCGTTTGTTTTAGTCGACGCCCATCCAGAAGTGACGCCAGGGAAATAAGCACTTTAGGATACGGCAGGAATAACCTTTTCGGCCATCGTGCGCATTGATTTTTGGGTCTTTTCAAGTCCCATGTACCCAAAATCCATCAATAAACTAACATGCTCTATTCCCAGCTCACGCATGCGCTCTAACCGACTGATACAGGTGTCGATTCCACCAAATATACAATAACCACGGTCACATATCTCGTCCCATCCGCTGGATTTACCGTAAAGGCGTGTTCTCACATAATAATCGAACGGTTCCTCTCCACCGTCCCGGGCTTCGGCATCCGTGTCCGCGACATAAGTATGGAATGCAAGGTTTACTGCGGGTGCTGTTTCTTGACTATGTTCCCCCCATCCGCGGTTATATTCTGATATCACTGGGCCGAGTTCGTCTAAATGTTCCACAGTGGCATAGGGTATGCCTAACATACGATGTCCTTGCTTTCCAATGTAGTAGGCGACCTCCTTTTTTAACGCAGCGATATAGATTGGGGGTCCGTCGGGTTGGACTGTCGGCACATTAATTTGCACGGAATTTATGTTATTGTACTCACCCTCAAACGAGAGTTTTTCCCCACCCAGAATTCGTTTTAGTACACTAAGGTTTTCGTCAAAGTGTTGCCGTTTATTCTTTGGGTCTAGCCCGAAGCCTTCAAATTCATGGCTGAGGTAGCCGGAACCCACACCTAAAAGTAAGCGACCCCCGGAAAGGTTGTCGAGCATCGAATAGTCCTCCGCTACCTGGAGTGGGTTGCGAAACGGTAACACGCTTATGGCAACGCCGAGGCCAATTGTTTTTGTTCTTTGGCTTGCGGCGGACAACAAAACCGCGGGGTTTGGGATGGTGCCATATTCATGAAAATGATGTTCCGCGACCCAAAAACTTTCAAAACCTAATTCCTCAGCTAAGACAATGTTTTCAAGGGTTTCTTGATAATGCTGTTGGACCGAACGTTGTTCGTTGGGGTAGTGGTCGTGAACGGAAAGAATTGAAAAACGCATATTAGTATTATCCAGTTTACTCGCTTCATAAATATATTTCGGACGATATCTGTGAAACCCTACTCAAACAGATATCCTCCAACAAATCTACGTTTCCAACGGGAATGTCAACGTAGATCGGAACAGCCCACGCATATCTTTATTTTGTTTTTTCATTGTTTTTATATTTGCTTTCGTCGCGCGCTATTAGGTAGGTGCTCCCTATGATTACCAACGCGCCACTTGCGATCCAAATCGATGGTATTTCGGCGAAAATGAAAAACCCAAGCAAGGCGGCATACACTAAGCCCGTGTATTCCGCAGGTGCCACCGCGTTCGCTTCACCAACGGCAAATGCTCTAAAGTAGCAAAACATGCACGCCGTTGTGCCCACACCAATCGAGACCAACAGTACAAGCTCGAGAACATTTGGTGTCTGCCATAACCAAATCGCGGGTCCTAGAAATACGACTACTCCGCCAATGTGGTAATAAAACAATATCCTCGTCGTTGGCTCGGTTTGCGAAAGCATTCTGATAAGCACGTTCGCGACCCCCCAAATCACGGCTGCGCCGACGGCGATCAAGGCCATAATCTCGACGCCGTCTGATCCCGGTCTTAACATTATTAGTACGCCGGCAAATCCCACGCCGGTCAGGACCCAACGTCGCCGGTTTACCGCTTCGTGGAGAATTAAAACTGCCGCGACGGCTGTGAAAATTGGTTTCGTGAACATAAACGCTGTCGCGTCTGCAAGGGGTAGGTAGATCACTGATAAAAAAACCAAAACTTGCCCGACAAACGCGAGGCTCATTCGCAAAAGATGTAGTGGCAGTCTTTTTGTTCGCAGTTTTGGCCATCCCATACGGATAAAAATGGGGCTGAGAATTATCAGCCCCACCCCATAACGGAAAAAAGCAATTTCTATCGTATGAAACTTGTTTCCGAGCAACTTCACCAAGACATTTACAAACGATAGTATTAGGACGCCCGTGGTTAACCATAATATGCCACGCACGTTGCCTGGAAGGTGCAGCCACCCATCTTTCATGTGTTTGATCAAGGAAGTTACTCTTTCGAAAGTATTAGAATACGTATTAGGTGGGTTTTTGCCCTACTTCTTCACCCAAATGGGTTACCCGATAGAGTTCATTAAATGAAACCCAACGGAGCTTACAGGTTTGTTCGGCAAGTTTTAGGCACTTAGCTTGTAGTTCGGGTGTTTGTGCATGTTTGTCTACGAGATCAAGTAAGATATTGCCGTGTTTCACGTCGGCGGTGGAGTGTTCGACAAAGAACGCTATTTCCGGTGATGTCGTATCAAATCCGTAGTGTTCCGTCAGCGCTTTAACGGCTCGCTCATTTTCTGAGACTAATTGTGATTCTTGGGTGGCTTGGACCGCTAGTCGGACAATCGCGGGTTCTGAATCAGTGATCCACCAATAGTAAGCGGCTCGCGCATACCATGTCGGTAGCAACTCGGTTTTACCGAATTCCTGATCTGAAATTCCACAATGTTTTGTAAATGTGTGGATCAAATCACGGTGATCGTGAGCTTCGCCGTCGTCTATACCAATAATGCCGGCCTCTTCAGCTAAATTCTCTAATATGAAATAGGCGATGTCGTCAGGTGATTTAGAATAGGTCACGCCAATTGATCGGAATATTTGATGTACGAGAAGTGAGTGCTGCACGAGGAAAGACCCCAGCGATTTTATGTCGAGCGTGCCCTCGGAGAGTCGGTCGTAAAATGGATGTTTGGCACAATGCCAACGATCCCGGATTGCGATTAACTCTTCGGAGCACTTCATTCTGATTTTCCCCCTCGAATAACCTTTAAGCGTTTAACTGGTTGCCAGACCCGCAGAAGCAAATCTATTTTTGGTTGGTTTTCACAGTCCATAAAATTCAGCGGCATTATCGTGGAGAATCTTCCACTGCTCGGTCGGGTCTATGTTTGGTACATCAAGAAAGCTTTGCACGGCACCACCCCCGGAATCAAAATGCGGGTAGTCTGTAGCGAATAAGACTTTGTGGGCACCGAGGGCTTGAATGGCGATCGGAATTGTAGGATCGCCCGGATCGCAGGAGACAACACATTGGCGTTCAAAGTATTCGCTTGGAAGCAATTTTGCCTTATTCATATAGTGTCCCAGCTTCGGATGTTCATAATGTTCGTCAAGGCGGGCAATCCAATAGGGCGCCCATGAACAACCAGCCTCAAAAAATCCTACTTTTAACCGCGGGTGACGTTCGAGAATCCCGCTACAAATAAGCGACATCATCGCCAACATCTGCTCGAACGGGTGGGAAAACATATGGTGATAAAGATAGCTGTCGGGATGGTCCATACCACCATAACGTTCTCCGCCCGCCGTTGATGGGTCACCGGTCGACTCATGAATGACTAGGGGCACTCCTAATTCTTCAATCGCAGCGTAGAAGGGCAGCCGTTCGGGGTGGTCCAGTCGCTTTCCTTGAGAGGGGTTAGGGCGCACAGTCACCGCCACCGCCCCGAGTTCCGACACCGCGCGTTGGGCTTCCTTAATGGCTTCGTTCACGTCGAATAAGACAACCGGTGCCGCAAATTTTAGGCGATCCGGATCTGCGGAGCACCAGTCAGACATCCAATTGTTATAGGCCCGCATGATGGCGGCGGCGAAGGGCGGTTCCATATAGCCAGCTGTCAGAGCTGCGGATGGATACAAAACGGCCAACCGTATTTTTTCTTTATTCAAAACCTTTATTCTATTTTCGGCGGTCATCGGTTTGCGCACCGATATTTCGATCGGAAACGGGGGATGCTCTGTTCCCTTCACGATAAACCGACGGTTCTTATCTCCGTTTAACTGCCAGCCCTCCGTATAAGTTCGAAACTCCGGTTCGAGATATT
>CAZOHS010000101.1:4750-9587 GCA_964579285.1 uncultured Rhodospirillaceae bacterium
CAAAAGACTAGAAGAAATTAGAAATATTGGGGTAGGGTGCTTTTATCGCCGTTCGTGACAGTTATGACATTGTCATAGGAAGGGGTGTCTCACTGGAAGAATTTGGCTCAGCCGAAGAAATCATTGCCATGATCTCCGGTGCACATTTACCGCAACACGGCGCGTGACCAAAGTGTGCATGGACCTGTACCCAATCGCGGGCGCCGGTTTTTATTGCCGTACCGGCTTCTATTTCACGGATAGCGTTACAATTGCAGACAAACATAACAACATCTCAAGTTCTTTACCGACTACCCCATAGTATACAGTATTGAGAATGATTGTTAAGTGCGAAATTAACATTTTTTGAAAAAATTCTAACTTTGTACTCCCACAAATTCGCGGGTTACGAGTTTTGTCATTTATTAAAATTGATAATCAATACCAATTTATTTGATAACTACTCTCAATATAAAAATTTAGTCTGGCGTAGTTTTTTTAAAAAAATGAATTACTTTATTTAATATCTACTGGGCCAAACGGCCCGTGAATTGAAAGGCCAGCGTAATGCACAGTGATCCAAAAATAATTGAACAATTAAATCTTATTTTAAAAAATGAACTGACCGCCATTAATCAATATTTTCTGCACGCGCGAATGACTAAAGATTGGGGCTTTGAGCGTCTTGGCCAAAAAATATATGATGAATCTATTGGAGAAATGAAGCATGCGGACGCCTTAATCGAACGCGTTCTAGTATTGGATGGATTGCCAAATCTCCAGGATCTCGGAAAGTTACGGATCGGTGAAAATGTATTGGAGGTCTTGAATGCTGACCTCGCGTCAGAACAGGCCAATCAGTCCTGTTTGAAAACGGCAATCGAAGTCTGTGAAAACCTTAAAGACTTTGTTTCGAGAGAGGTATTAGAGCGGATATTGGAAGACACAGAAGAGCATATTGATTGGATTGAAACGCAGTTATCACGCATTGAGCTGACGAGCTTAGAGGCCTATCTACAAGAGCAAATGTATAGTTGACGATGCATCAATATGCCAACCGGTGGGGTGTCTACCCCCGGTTTTCTTATACGGCAGGGTCGGTAGTTTAGGTATTACCGCCTCGGCTTGTAGCCTTATGAACCTACAAAGATTTAGGGTGAGATCGCGTGTAGACTCCAAAAAGGGGTAAAGGTCTACCATAACTTTTTTTCGCTACGTAATTTACACGAATGAGACGTAGTCGCATTATTAATAAAATAAGTCCGACCTTTCATCTTGTCTGTAACGCACTGTATAACAACAATAAAACGCAATATATTTATAAAAACGGTTTTGCTGTTTTTAGAAATGGTCTATATATTGATATTGCAAATCATTTTCGTTATACTATAACCCTAAACTGTAACGTGGTGATTCGTACAAGGAGAGGGCGATAGTGTGATAGGTAAAGCAATCCCAGATGTGATTTTCAAAACCCGTGTGAGAGATGAGGCCGTCGGAGGAGACAACCCGTTCCGGTGGGAAGACGTGAATAGTGAAAAGTATTTCAGTGGCCGGAGGGTCATCCTGTTTTCATTGCCTGGTGCTTTCACACCAATTTGCTCGACCTTTCAACTGCCGGGATACGAAAACGCGTATGACGAGTTCCTAAAGAGAGATATTGATAATATCTACTGTGTCTCGGTAAACGATGCATTTGTTATGAACGCGTGGGCGAAAGAACACGGGATCGCCAAAATACAGCTTATTCCAGATGGTTCGGGTGAATTTACCCGCAAGATGGGGATGCTTGTTTTTAAGGATAATTTGGGGTTTGGGATGCGTTCCTGGCGGTACGCAGCGGTTGTGGACGATGGGAAGGTCGAGGCCTGGTTTGAAGAGGAGGGGTATTCGGATAATTGCCCTGATGATCCCTACGAGGTGAGTAATCCCGAAAACGTTCTGAAATACCTTAGCGATTAATCAGTATTAAGAGATAACCCTAAACTAAAAGATTGATTTATGCCGGATATATTTGTCCGGTGAATATGGAGAAATTTATGTTGGGAAATAAGGACAAGGAATTTCCACCGTCACTCATGATTCACGAACTAGGTTTTAAATACCAGGTGGCAATTTGGGCATTAAGGATGCATCTTTATGGCGAGAAAGAAACAAAGCAGGTCCAAAACCAATTTGAGCGCGCGCTTCCCCCCGCAGCCTCACGTGTCGCATTTGATTCAATAAAAGGAATAATCGATGCAGTCAGATGTCACGGTAAACAATCCCTAAAGTTTAATTGCATATGTAAAAAAGCTGTAACACCGGACGAACAGTTACTGTTGTCACTCATGCAATCCATTGAGGAGCGTGACGTAGACGGTATAGAGAAAACCACGGGTTTAATCGTGGATAGGGAGGGTGCCAATAATTTAATGGGTGCCGCCGCGGGGTTTTCATTTGCAATGGACGCGCGTGAGGGAGGAAAGGCTATTCCGACAATTTCTTCGGAAGATATTCTACAGAAGATACCCACGACGACGATGCATTAATGCGCCTTTACGTGCTCAACGACCAATATTGATTGGTCAATAGGTTTTAATTCTATGACGGAAAAAGATACGATCCGTGTAATATCGGAAGGTAAACCGTCGGTTCTTTTCCCAAAGAAATGTGGTAGCAGTGAAATGAGGCATGGTCATAGATTTCTGTTATCAGAAAAATTAGTTTCAGCGCAGTTGCCGAATTCACCGTTCAATACAGTTTGTATTACTTTGAAACGTATTATCAAAATTTTAGCGTGTCGGGTTTTCGTGGTGCTCGACTTTACCTTTAAACGGCGTATGTAGAACAATCGACCTTATATTCTGCCTTTTCTATCACGGTTCGCTTTTATTTTTGAAAACAAAAGTTTTGTTGGGGTCAAGCTTAAGAGCGAGTCTGTCGCCGGTTTTCAGTGGCACGGTGTTTGGGTGATTAGCTGCGAGATGTGTGTGGGGTTCGGGCCAGCTTCCAATTCCAACCCGGACCAGGCTGGAGTTTCCTCGGTATTGGACACCGCAGACCCAGGCTTCGTCTGTAGTATCGTGTATCCGCTGTTCGGGCGGTAATAATTTTATTCCGTCTGGGCGGATAAACACATCTACCACGCTACCATTTTTAAGGCCCGCACTTGGTACGTTGCCGAACTTAGTCTTTATTTCTTTTTCAACAACCGTTCCAGTTACCCTATTAATATTGCCAAAGAAGCTTGCGGAGAATTCATCTATTGGATTGTTATATAGGCGTTCTGGGGTATCTATTTGCACCACTTTCCCATTGTTAATCAGAACTATCCGGTCAGCTACAGACATTGCTTCATCTGGGTCGTGCGTTACCATGACCGTTGTAACACCATGATTTTTGGTAATTTCGACGGTTTCCTCTCGAACTTGCTCACGCAGGGAGGTATCGAGATTCGAAAATGGTTCATCAAGCAGGAGGAGTTGCGGCCGCGAGGCAACAGCTCTTGCAAGGGCTACGCGTTGTTGTTCGCCGCCAGACAATGCGTGTGGATATTTGTGAGCGTGATTTGTCAACCTAATTTGGTCAAGCAGGTCCTGAATTCGAGTTACGGCTTGTCGCTTTTCTACACCAGCTAAACCGTACCGTATATTTTGTGTGACAGTTAGGTGTGGAAATAACGCAAAATCTTGAAACAAAAACCCGATATTTCTTTTATGGGGAGGTATTGTTCTAGATTGAGACGATACGGGTTTGCCATCAAGGTAAATGGTTCCTGTTTCCAGTTTCGCGAGACCAGCTATTAATCTTAAGGTCGACGTTTTCCCAGAGCCGGAAGGGCCCAATAAGCACAAGAGTTCTCCATCAACCGCCTGGAACGAAATATCGTCGAGAATTTTTTCATTCTCGATGACATATGAAACAGAATCTAACTTAAGCATTTAATCTTCAACATTCTTAATGGCGGTTTCGAATAATAATTTCAAAAGCAAAACCACAAAACTCAATTGCGTATATGCCCACTCAATGAAATTGCCACTCAATCTTAGACAGTTTAATTAAATTTAAATAAACCATATAAAATTTCAACTGTAAAATCACCCCATTTCAATAATTACAGAAAGCTAAATTACTGAAAATTAATGGATGTTTTGATTAAACCCGGTTAATTCCTTCAATTTACGAAAATAAATCGTTTTTGGTCTTGCGACCGCGTCGCATATTCGTTATTAGTTTGCTGGCATTTATGATTATGAATGTTATTCGCAATAATTAATGAGGTTGGCTTTGCGGTTGTCGTCGAGGCAGCGCCCGCTAACTTTTCGTTCTAAAGGCTGAAAATGAAAATTAAATTTAGAAAAGTAACTATACTAACTGGTACGCTAGGTTGTTTTGGTCTGATGGCGCCGTGCGCCTTGGCAGGTGGAGAGAGTGTTTATGGTACATTCCCAGTTACCTTAAAGGGATATTCGGGGTCTAAGACCAATTCGGTATCCTACACAGGACAAATAGCGCGACATGTTTTGCATGACTCTCTAAAAAAACTCGCTGGAAAGGGTAACGGCAAACCAAATTCCGCGCTCAAAGAGAAAATGATGTCGTATTACGCGGCAAAGGATAGCGGGCGTAAAATTATCGCGCCCGGCTCCAAGGGCAAATTTTTGGTCAAGCAGACGATGGTTGATCAAATTAGTAAAAAGAAAAACCTCATAGGGAAAACTTATAAAGGCGCGGTCGCCGGCATGCCTAATAATATGACGGGTCGCGAGCTCATTATGTTTTGGATTGGCAAGGCATCGTCAGCCAAGAAGGGTGTTGATGCGGCAAATGGCTACAACTACCCGCAGCTAATTTCAAAGTTTATTATGGGTGCGGT
>CAZOHS010000102.1:0-9579 GCA_964579285.1 uncultured Rhodospirillaceae bacterium
GTAGTTACCTTTTTACAAGCGAGTCCGTATCGGAGGGACATCCCGACAAGGTTTCAGATAGAATTTCGGATTCCGTTGTCGACTTGTATCTCAAAAATGATCCCATATCTCGGGTCGCTTGTGAAACGCTGACAACCACCAACCGCATAGTGGTAGCTGGCGAGGTGCGCGGGCCTGAGAGTATCACAAAAGACGACATTGAGCGAGTTGTCCGGGAGGCGGTTAGAGACATTGGTTATGAACAGGACGGCTTTCATTGGAAAAATGCTGAGGTCGAGATTCATCTGCATCAGCAATCAACAGATATTGCGCAGGGTGTTGATGCGAGCGGAAACAAAGATGAAGGCGCGGGTGACCAGGGCATAATGTTCGGGTACGCGTGCAGGGAAACCCCGAGCTTGATGCCTGCTCCGATTCACTACTCGCATGCTATTCTTCAATCACTGGCAGCCGCACGCCATGCTGACGTGAATTTTGGATTAGGGCCAGATTCCAAAAGCCAACTGACATTAAAATACCAAAATGGCAAACCTATAGGTGCAGCGTCCGTCGTGGTCTCTACGCAGCATGCGCCTGAATTAGATCAGGACCAAGTCCGGGAAATCGTCCGGCCACACGTAGAGAATGTTCTCCCAAACGGTTGGATGTGCGACGAGGCCGAGTTCTATGTCAATCCCACCGGGCGTTTCGTGATAGGCGGGCCGGACGGCGATTGTGGTTTGACAGGGCGCAAAATTATTGTCGATACGTATGGAGGTGCTGCCCCCCATGGCGGCGGTGCGTTTTCCGGTAAAGACCCTTCCAAGGTTGATAGGTCGGCCGCCTATGCTGCTCGGTGGGTTGCTAAAAATGTAGTAGCCGCTGAGTTGGCGGAAAATTGCACAATACAGTTGTCTTATGCCATCGGTGTTGCCAAACCCTTGTCTATTTACGTTGATACTGCGGGTACATCGATTATAGATGAAGCGAAGCTAGCGATGGGCATAGAAGAGGTAACAGATCTATCACCCAGAGGCATCCGTGAGAGGCTCAAACTTAGTAGACCAATATATGCCCGCACAGCTGCTTATGGACATTTTGGGCGCGAACCGGACGCAGATGGTGGTTTTACATGGGAAAAAACCGATATAACAGACGCCTTGAGGGAAGCCATACTCTGAGTGGACGATTCGCCTCTGGACCCTAATCAGCGGTCGAAACAAAAGATTTTATACGGCCGTCGTTATGGCCGCGGTTTGCGTCGTCGCCAGCAGCAACTTCTTGTTTCGCTTTTACCCAAGCTACGAATCCAGCCGTGTGCTGGAGAGCAGATTGCGCCGGTCGATTGTTTTGAGACCCATATCGAGAAAGTGTGGCTAGAAATTGGTTTTGGTGCTGGCGAACACTTAATTTGGCAGGCGGTAGCTAATCCCCTGATTGGTTTAATAGGGTGCGAACCATATTTAAATGGGGTAGCTAAATTGCTTCGACGGGTAAGTGAACAAGAACTCGCCAATATTAGACTTTTTTGTGAGGACGCGCGGTTGCTGATAGAAAGACTGCCCGATAGCTCGATTGATAAAGTTTTTATTTTATTTCCTGATCCATGGCCGAAGGTCCGCCATCATAAACGCCGAATTATTTCGGGTGAGGTTCTTGATCAGTTGGCGCGGGTACTAAAGGATCGTGGTGAGATACGTATTGCAACCGACGAAATGGGCTATCTTGAATGGATATTATGGCACTTTAATAATCACTATGGATTTTCATGGGACATAGAAAAACCTGCAGATTGTTGGCATAGCCCAGCAGATTGGCCAGCTACACGATACCAGAAAAAAGCAGTCATTGCAGGCCGTGAATGCATTTTTCTATCATATAAGCGTTTAGATAGGGCTATTTTCAAACCACGATAGGGTCTTGCCATCTTCGACGCGTATGACTAGATTACCCCCTAACACACCACATGCCCTCTCAGGGGCAACAAAAGCTTTAAACAGTGGGCCTCGCCCGCTTTTTTTTTCGCAGTTTAGCAATGGAATTAGAATAAGAAATTATTAAACGATTTGTATCAGCAATGATCGAGGAATCGGAAAGCAGGAATAAAGATAGAAAGACGCAGATGGGTCGGGTTTCGTATATCGAGGAACTAGTTCGATTGCCCCTAGATAAAATGGGGTATGATTTAGTCAGAGTGAGCCTTACGGGTGACAAGGATGTATGTCTTCAAATAATGGCTGAACGCTCAGACCGTGCGGAGATGACCGTGAAAGACTGTTCGTTAATTAGCCGCGGGTTGTCTGCAATGTTAGATGAGGAAAACCCCATCGAGAGTGCATATACTCTTGAAGTGAGCTCTCCCGGCATTGATCGACCACTTGTTCAATTGGCCGATTACGAGAGGTTTGTTGGCCACCAAGCCCATCTTGAGTGTCGGAAAAAGATTTCTGGCCAAAAGAGTTTTGAGGGCATTCTGGTGGGTGTTGAAGGTGATTGTGTTGTGATGAATAGTAATGGGCAAAGCTTTGTTATTCCCTTTGAGTATATTCGGTTGGCCAATCTGGTGCTAACCGATAAGTTATTGAGGGCTGGCTCAAATAGTTAGTAAAAACGCGCAGAAAGTTATTGAGAGAGCTAAAATGGTTGATATGGATAACATACCCGTTGCGGGTTACGACCGGTTAGAACTGCTGCAAATTGCAGATGCAGTTGCACGCGAAAAGTCGATTGAGGCGGAAGAAGTCATAGAAGCTATGGAAATGGCGATACAAAAGGCCGCCCGATCAAAATACGGCATGGAGCACGATGTCAGAGCGGAAATAGATCGCAAGAGTGGTGATATAAAACTTGCACGTTATCTTGAGGTTACTGAAGAAATTGAGAATGAAACGACACAGATCACAATAAAAGAGGCACAGGCCCTAAAAGAAGGCTCAGTGGCAGGTGATTTTATAATAGATCAACTACCACCTATCGATTTCGGTCGGATTGCAGCCCAAACTGCTAAGCAGGTTATAGTTCAAAAAGTCCGTGAAGCAGAACGTAAACGTCAATATGAAGAATACAAGGACCGGGTGGCAGAGATTGTTAATGGGATTGTTAAACGAGCTGAATTTGGCAATATAACTGTTGACTTAGGCCGGGCTGAGGGGGTTATTCGCCGCGATGAGTCGATTCCGCGCGAGTCCCTGCGGCCTGGGGATCGTGTGAGAGCATATATATATGATGTTAGAGAAGAGCTACGTGGACCCCAAATATTTTTGTCGCGTAGCCACCCCCAATTTATGGCTAAGCTTTTTGCCCAGGAGGTGCCCGAGATCTACGACGGTATAATCGAAATAAAGTCTGTTGCACGAGATCCTGGCAGTAGGGCAAAAATCGCCGTGTTATCTAATGATTCAAGTATTGACCCGGTTGGCGCCTGTGTGGGGATGAGGGGTAGCCGAGTTCAAGCGGTTGTAGGGGAATTACAGGGAGAAAAGATTGATATTATACAATGGTCCACCGATCCCGCGACATTTATCGTAAATGGGTTGGCTCCGGCTGAGGTATCTAAAGTAGTTCTTGATGAGGAACAGCAAAAAATTGAAGTGGTTGTCCCCGATGACCAGCTAAGCCTTGCCATCGGTCGCCGTGGCCAAAATGTTCGACTGGCGTCACAATTAACGCAGTGGGACATTATGATCCTTACGGAAGATGAAGAATCCGAAAGGCGACAGGATGAATTTCGAAAACGTTCTCAAATGTTTATGGACAGTTTGGATGTAGATGATGTGCTCGCACATCTTTTGGTAACTGAGGGTTTTTCGAGTATTGATGAGGTCGCATTTGTGCCAATCGAAGATCTTGTGACTATAGAAGGTTTTGACGAAGAAATCGCTGCAGAACTCCGAAATCGAGCCAATGTGTTTTTGTCCGAAGAAGAACGCCGTTTGACCGCTGAGCGGCGCGACCTCGGTGTCACTGATGAATTGGCTGCGATTGATGGATTGTCGCCGCAAATGCTTGTAACGTTGGGTAAAGCTGGAATAAAAACTATCGATAACCTCGGCGATTTGGCGACGGACGAGTTGATTGATCCTGGCTCACCGGAAGGTGATGAGCGGGGCATCCTTGCTGATTACACATTAGATGAGCAAGAGGCTAACGCTTTAATTATGGCTGCGCGCGCTCATTGGTTTGAAGAAGAAATCGCTACTGACAGCCCTAACACTGCTTTGGAAACTGACGGTGAAACACCTCAACCTGACGAGGAAAGCTAACCAAAGATGACTGAAAAAAAAGAAATCAGCGATGGTAAGAAGACGAAACTTACGCTCTCGCGACCAGGTAAGCTTGAACTAAATAAAACAGTTGATGCAGGCCAGGTTCGGCAAAGTTTTAGTCATGGTCGGACCAAGTCGGTTACAGTTGAAGTGCGAAAAAAGCGCACTTTTAAGCAGGCAGATGATGGTGGAATGACAGAAGTGCGAGAGGCTCTAGTTCCGGAGCCGGCCTCTCCGCCGCCACAGCCAGTTGAGGCAGAGCCAGTGCCAGCTCAAACGCTGACTGATCAAGAGCGGGCGGCTCGAATGCGCGCTCTTGAAGGGGCGCGTCAGACTCAATCAGAAATTGAAGATGGCCGCGCCGAGCGTGAAGCGATGGAATCGCGGCGTCGAGACGAAGAAGCCAAGACACGCGAACTTGAAGAAGAGCGGCAAAAAGAAGAACAGATGCGCCGAAAGCAAGACGCGGAAAGGCGTAAACTCGAGGAGGCGGCGGCTCGGCGAGCTGCAGAGCAAGCTGCAAGGCTAGAGACAGCAGAACAAGCGGCTGAAGCAACCACTAAATCAAAAACAAAATCAAGGGTGGATGAACATGCTGATGAGGCCGATGAGGATCAACCCAAGCGCTCTGGTCGAGCGGAAGTACGAAAGCAAGGGGCTCGACGAGGAGAGATCCGACGACGAGCCGGTAAGCTTACGATTTCTCAAGCACTCAATGATGAGGAGCGGGTTCGCAGTCTTGCTTCCGTCAGGAGACAGCGCGAGAGAGAAAAGCGAGCGGCAGCGCAACCGAAGGAGTCTATTAAAATCTTCCGCGAAGTAACGGTGCCCGATACTATAACGGTCCAGGAACTTTCTAACCGAATGGCAGAGAGAGCAGGAGACGTAATTAAGGCTCTGATGAACAACGGCATCATGGCGACGATTACACAAACAATTGATGCTGACACCGCTGAACTGATCGTAGAGGATTTTGGGCATAAGGTAAATCGTGTCTCTGAAGCTGATGTGGAGATTGGGCTAAAAGGTCTTGAAGATACAAATGAAACTCTTAAACCGCGACCCCCTGTCGTGACAGTAATGGGGCATGTGGATCATGGAAAGACATCACTTCTTGATGCTTTGCGGGCCACTGAAGTTGCGGCGGCGGAGGCAGGTGGCATAACCCAGCATATCGGTGCTTATCAGGTAGAAGTGGAGAGTGGTGATCGCATCACTTTTCTTGATACTCCAGGCCATGAAGCCTTTAGCGCAATGCGGTCACGTGGCGCTAATGCGACTGATATTGTTGTACTAGTGGTAGCGGCTGATGATGGTGTGATGCCTCAAACAATTGAAGCAATAGACCACGCAAAGGCGGCGGGGGTGCCAATCATCGTAGCGATCAATAAAATGGATCGACCTGAAGCCAATCCTGACCGCGTACGTAATGAGTTATTGAGTCAAGAGTTGGTCGTTGAATCGCTTGGTGGGGAAGTTTTGTCTGTAGAAGTATCGGCAGCAGAAAAGACTAACCTGGATGCTTTATTAGAGGCGATTGTTTTACAATCTGAAATACTTGAAATTAATGCGAATCCTGATCGTTCCGCCGAAGGTGTGATAATAGAGGCTAAAGTTGAGGTTGGCCGTGGCTCCGTTGCGACGGTACTTGTCCAACGTGGGTCACTCTATGTTGGGGATATCGTCGTTGCCGGAGCCCAATGGGGCAAAGTACGTGCTCTGATCGGAAACAACGGTGAGCGATTACAAGAGGCAACACCATCAACACCGGTAGAAATTTGGGGACTCAATGGGACACCCGGTGCCGGTGATGAATTTAGTGTGGTAGACAGCGAGGCTCGGGCGCGAGAAATTACAGATTTCAGAAGTCGTCGTGATCGAGAAGCTAAAGTACAGGCTGGCGCGCGTGGAACACTCGATGAGATGTTTAGTCAAATTCAATCTGGCCAAGTCCAGGAAGTACCAATCATTGTAAAGGCCGACGTTCAGGGGTCTGTCGAAGCTATAATCCACAGCGCTCAAAATTTGAGTACTGAAGAAGTGACCGTACGTGTCATCCATGCCGGGGTTGGCGGAATTAATGAATCCGATGTAACGCTTGCAACGGCGTCCAATGCTTTGTTAGTGGGATTTAACGTGCGCGCTAACAGCCAAGCGCGTCAGGTTTCCGAAAAGGATAATCTCGATATTCGCTATTACGCTGTCATATACCAACTGGTTGATGATCTAAAAGCAATGCTATCAGGTATGCTCGCTCCTAAGATTCGTGAGACATTTCTTGGTAATGCTTTGATCAAAGAAGTATTCAATATTACAAGCGTTGGAAAAGTTGCTGGTTGTGAGGTGACAGAGGGTGTTGTTAGGCGTGGCACCAAGGTTCGTCTGTTACGTGATGATGTGGTAATTCATGAGGGAACTTTGTCCACATTAAAACGCTTCAAAAATGAGGTGCGTGAAGTAACGCAGGGTTTTGAGTGCGGCATGGCCTTTGAAAATTATCAAGATCTCAGAGCTGAAGATATAATTGAGTGTTTTGATGTAGAGGAAATAGCACGCTCTCTATAATAGGCAATTAGATAATCCGAACCATAATATAGAAGAACTTTTAACGGGTATGGCAGGCTTCGATGAAGCACGAACACACGGAGGCGCGTAGCCAGCGCCAATTGCGTATTGGTGAACTCATACGACACGCGTTATCCGGATCACTGGAACGGGGAGAGCTACGAGACCCTGGGCTTGACCAAGTTTCCGTGACGGTTACGGAGGTCCGAATTAGTCCAGATATGAAAAATGCTACAGCGTTTGTGATGCCGCTTGGGGGGGTTGATACCGACAGAGTTTTGGCGAGTTTATCTAGAGCTGTCCCATTTTTTCGCCGCTGTCTTTCGAAGAGGGTAAGTTTGCGTAGATTGCCGGCACTATCATTCGAACTAGACAAAAGTTTTGATAATGCAAATCGTATTAATGAGCTTTTGAAGTCACCAGCGGTAGCTGCTGACGTTGATACTGACGTTGATACTGACGGTGAATTTTGTTCTACAGATAATGGTTCGTAAAAAAAAAGGAGAACCAGTTAACGGCTGGCTAGTGCTTGATAAGAGTGCTGGAATAACCTCTACTCGGTCAGTTTCTAATGTACGTAAAATTTTAAAAGCCCAAAAAGCGGGACATGCAGGCACATTAGATCCTATAGCGACGGGCATTCTTCCTATCGCGTTAGGCGAGGCAACCAAAACAGTATCTTATTTAGTAGACCGGGAAAAAAGTTACGTTTTTACCGCTAAGTTTGGCGAGGCCCGTGATACAGATGATAGTGAGGGGGAGGTTGTTGAGAAAAGCACTAATCGTCCCGACAATCGTCTTATAAAATTACAACTAAATGAATTTATTGGAGACATCCTGCAGGTTCCACCAATCTATTCGGCTTTGTGGGTAGACGGCGAGCGCTCTTATAGAAGAGCTAGAAATGGAACAGGACGGGCACCCAAGGCTAGGAAGGTATACGTGAAAAGCTTCTCGCTGCTTTCGCGCCCTGATAAGGATACTGCCGTGTTCGAAGTAACGTGTGGGAAGGGAACATATATACGCAGCCTAGTTCGTGACCTAGGCGTAAAATTGGGTACAGTTGCTTATGTATCAGAGTTGCGGCGAACTCATTGTGGGCCTTTCAATGAAAAAAATGCGATTTCGCTGGATAAGTTGGCTATTTCTGTGGTATGTGCCCCTCCGCAAGAATACTTGCTGTCCGTTTCGGCTGCGCTGGACGACATCCCGGCCCTAGCTTTGACGGAAACTCAAGCCGATCTTCTGCGCCATGGGCGCTCGGTTCAAGTGCTAAAGGACAAAATAATATTTGTCGATCCGAGCGCATCAACAACGATAGGCGATGGAGACGTGTTATGCGCCATGTCGGGCCAAAAGCTCGTAGCGCTTGTGCGTTTTCAAGACAAAGAGATCCGGCCAATACGAGTGCTTAACCTCTAAAGCGTTCTGAAGACGCGGAAACGGAGTAGATGATGTCGATTACCCAAGAGCGTAAGAGCGAACTAATAACAGAATAATCAACTGGTGAGCATGATACGGGCTCCCCGGAGGTGCAAGTCGCGATCCTTTCCGAAAGAATAGCTAATCTTACAGAACATTTGAAAGTGCATAAAAAAGATTTTCATTCGCGCCGAGGTTTACTGATGATGGTTGGTCAGAGACGGCGTTTGTTAGATTATCTGAAGCGTAAGGATCAGTCGCGGTACGAAAGCTTGATCGGACAAGTAGGGCTAAGGCGCTAAGTAAGTTAACGATGGCGTGCTAAAGAATTTCTCTGCTATGAACTTGAGCAGGGCAATATTTATAAGTCTCCAAATCGCAACATCGTATGTAGTCATGATGGCCCGTCGAGAGTTCGGTTGGGTCTGCAAAACAATCGGAGGCACCTGCGCGACGCGCAGGTGCGCAGTTGCCTTTGTCGCATAGGGCGGCGGGCCATAGGAAGGAACAGAAAGAATGTTTAAAACTTATCGCAAAGAAATTGAGTGGGCCGGAAGGCTTCTTTCATTTGAAACCGGAAAGATAGCACGCCAGGCTGATGGAGCGGTTTTAGTGACTTACGGGGACACCAAAGTACTATGTACAGCGGTTGCCCAAAAAGCGCCTAAACCTGGCATTGATTTCTTTCCGCTTACAATAAATTACCAAGAGAAAACCTTCGCTGCAGGCAAGATACCTGGCGGGTTTTTTAAGCGAGAAGGCCGACCTTCTGAGAAAGAAACA
Organism: uncultured Rhodospirillaceae bacterium; assembly: GCA_964579285.1. GTDB lineage: Bacteria > Pseudomonadota > Alphaproteobacteria > MPNO01 > UBA830 > JAYZQT01. The sequence continues at coordinate 9,015 of CAZOHS010000102.1, forward strand.
CTGACATCGCGGCTAATTGACCGGCCCTTACGACCATTATTTGCCGAGGGCTTTCGCAATGAAACACAGGTGATATGCACAGTTTTAGCTCACGATTTGGAGAATGATCCAGACGTAGTATCTCTTGTTGGTGCGTCCGCCGCTCTTACAATTTCAGGTATTCCTTTCATGGGTCCTATAGGCGCTGCTCGCGTTGCGTATAAAGACGGGACGTATTTACTTAATCCTATTCAAGAACAAATAAATGATTCCGATCTCGATATGGTCGTGGCAGGCACAGCAAGCGCTGTAAACATGGTTGAATCGCAGGCTAACGAGCTGTCTGAAGATATTATGCTTGGCGCAGTAATGTTTGCACATAAAGAATTTCAACCCGTCATCGATATGATTGTGAGCTTGGCTGAAGAATGCGCGAAAGAACCGTGGGACGTCTCTGAGCCAGAGGAAGATAATGAGGAGCTTTTCAGTCGGGTCCAAACTGCGTCTGAGGCGGGACTTCGAGAGGCTTATGCCGAAACTGTCAAGCAGAGCCGCGTAGAGAAGATTAATGTCGCAAAAGATAAGG
>CAZOHS010000103.1:0-9374 GCA_964579285.1 uncultured Rhodospirillaceae bacterium
GAAGACTTTGTTGAGAGTCTCGGAGACCGGGACGAAGAAGACGTTGAGTGATGAATATTTTATGCGAGTCGCCATTCAGCTTGCACGGCGCGGGCAGGGTAGTGTAGCGCCAAATCCTTCGGTTGGCTGTGTCATAGTTAAGGACGAGAAAATTTTAGGTCGCGGGTGGACCCAAGACGGGGGGCGACCCCATGCGGAAACGGAAGCTATTAGGCGTGCACAAACGTCCTCAATAGGGGCAACGGCATATGTGACACTTGAGCCGTGCGCCCACAGCGGGCAAACTCCGCCATGCGCCCAGGCGCTCGTAGACGCGGGTATATCGCGCGTCGTGGTGGGTGTTCGTGACCCTGACCCCCGAGTGGACGGTCGTGGAGTGAAATTGCTAAGTGATGCGGGTGTGATTGTTACGGAAGGTACCTGTTCCAAAGAAGCGGAGGATGTGGCTGCAGGTTTTTTTTCGCGAATACTCATAGGTCGTCCTCTCGTAACAGCAAAAGTTGCGACTTCTCTTGATGGCAAAATAGCGACCGCCTCTGGGCACAGTAGATGGATTACAGGGTCCCTTTCGCGTACGATTGCGCATGGGATGCGAGCACGTTACGACGCGGTGTTAGTCGGGGGGCATACGGCGCATATAGATAACCCATCCCTTACCTGCCGGTTGCCTGGCCTTGAACAAAGATCACCCATTAGGATTGTTATGGATGGCCAAGTTGAATTGCCTAACACACACGTCCTGTTGAGTTCAGCGCGAGAAGTGCCAACCTGGATTATGGTGCCTCGCGGTTTCCGAGAAGGTCGTCAAAGGCGATACCGGGAGCTAGGTGCGGAGATAATTGAAATAGCCGTCGACCAGGAAAATAAAATGTGTCTGGAATTAGCGCTATCTGAAATTGGCGATCGTGGTATCACCCGCTTAATGGTCGAAGGAGGAGGCCAAATTATTTCACGCTTGCTTCAAAAGCGACTAATTGACCGGCTCGTTTGGTTTCGCTCACCAAAGATTATTGGCGCCGATGGAGTGCCTGTTTTAACTGCATTGGGTGCGACAACCCTTGACGAGGCTCTCAACTTGGTCAAATTATCTGATCGTTCTGCTGGCGACGACATGATCGAAACTTATGCATTAAGCCTTTGAGGTGTAATTATGTTTACAGGTATTGTTACTGACGTTGGGAAGGTGCGCGCGATTGAGCAGGCTGGTGATACACGGATCGAAATTGACACATCTTACGACACGGATAACATAGACGTTGGGGCTTCAATAGCGTGCTCGGGGCCGTGTTTAACGGTGATCGACAAGGGTGTGGGGTGGTTCGCGGTTGAGGCATCTACAGAAACTCTTAACAAGACCGCCATTGGAGATTGGAAGGTGGGCACCTCCGTGAACCTGGAAAGAGCGATGCGAATAGGCGACGAGTTAGGCGGGCACATAGTGTCTGGTCATGTTGATTCAGTGGTAGAAATTGTCGATGTGGTGCCTGAGGGTGATAGCAAGCGTTTCACTTTCGAGACGACGGTGGATATGGTCTCATACATTGCGAAAAAAGGGTCCATCTCTCTTGATGGTGTTTCATTAACAATTAATGAAGTAGATGGTAACAAGTTTGGTGTAAATATAATCAGTCACACTCAGGATGTGACCTCATTTGGCAATCGAAAGGCGGGAGATCGTGTCAATATGGAAATAGATACGATCGCCCGTTACGTTGCACGTCTCATGGGTAAGGATTAACCAATGGTTGATAAGAAGTTAACGCTTGTCGAGCTAGGCGAGACAAACCAAACGCAGCACAAACTTGCTGATCGAAATCTACGAGAATTTCTATCTCCAATACCAGAAGTGATCCAAGATATTAGAAACGGGCGAATGGTTGTTGTGGTCGACGACGAAGATCGTGAAAACGAGGGTGATTTGATCATAGCGGCGCAAATGGCAACGCCAGATTCTATCAACTTTATGGCCAAGTACGGGCGAGGTTTAATTTGTTTAGCTATGACGGGTGATAGAATTGATCAATTAGGGCTATCACTTATGTCAAGCGATAATCGCTCGCAGTTTGAGACTGCATTCACAACGTCAATCGAAGCGGGCGAGGGGGTCACAACAGGAATTTCCGCGGCCGATCGTGCTCAAACCGTTGCAGTCGCTATTGACCCTTCAAAAGGACGAAATGATATAGTAACACCCGGTCATGTTTTTCCTCTGAGAGCACAGGACGGCGGAACGCTAGTTAGGACAGGGCACACAGAAGCCGCTGTGGACCTTTCGAGGCTCGCGGGTCTCAATCCGTCTGGTGTTATATGCGAAATTATGAATGAAGATGGGACTATGGCCCGGCTCCCGGATCTTGTGGAATTCGCGAACTTTCACGGGCTCAAAATTGCGACTATTGCTGACTTAATAGCTTACCGGCTTAAAAACGACTCGATCGTGGAGCGTTCAATTACTACTCGGGTTAATCGGGAAAACGGCGGTGAGTTCAAACTAATAGTGTATCGAAACCGAGTATCGGGCGCGGAGCACTTGGCGCTAGTCAAGGGTGAAATTCGCTCGAACAAACCGGTGCTCGTTCGAATGCATGCAGTAAATATTCTCGATGATATGATTCATGACACAACAAACCAACGTGACTACGAACTCGAAGGTGCGATTCGGACAATCGGTGAAGAGGGAACGGGAGTTGTCGTGATCATCCGTGAACCTTGGGCCGAAAAACTTTCCAATCAAGTGCGCGCTCGGCACCGCATGCCTGCAGACCCATTGTCTGCGTCAGCAGAGGTGTCCGTGTCGAGTGAAGAGGGTCGGGAAATTGCTCCGCCCGCCTTACGAGACTTCGGTGTGGGTGCGCAAATATTAACAGACCTAGGTATTAAAGAGATGGTACTTCTGACTAATCGCACGCGCGCAATAAAAGGATTGGAAGGCTTTGGTTTGTCGGTTTCTGATCGTCGATCCATAAAGAAGCCAGGGAGTTAGTGTCTGGTGTCTAAGGTGCCGCACATTATGGTTGTGGAGTCTCCTTATTATGAGGAGATTGCTCGTCATATGATTGAAAGTGTTTTAGTCGAACTGGCGGAATACGGAGCGACTTACGAGCGTTTTGAAGTTCCTGGGAGCTTTGAGCTAACGGGTGCAATACGCAGTGCAATCGAAATTCGTAATAATCGGATGGGTGGAAAACAATTCGATGGATTTGTAGCGCTAGGATGTGTTGTTCGGGGGGAGACGTCCCATTACGACTACGTTTGCGGCGAGAGTGCCCGTGGCCTAAACGATTTAGTAATTAAATATGGTATTGCACTCGGGTACGGGGTGCTAACAACTGAGAATAAAGAACAAGCACTAATTCGAGCGAAACGTGATGGGTACGACCGGGGCGGCGCTGCGGCGCGGGCGTGCATTGCAATGATTGAGTTAAAGCGCGAATTGAAATCACAGTCGTGATGGGGAAAACACCCGGTCGCACATCTCAGAAGTCGAATGGTCGAGGCACCAGAAAGCGAAGCGCGGCGCGCCTTGCCGCTGTTCAGGCGCTTTACCAAATTGACCAGACTGGGGCCGAGCCGAATATTGTAGTGCGAGAATTTATACAATTTCGGATGGGGTGTAGTTTCGAAACCGGTGACGACGTTCTCCCGGACACAGGTTTGTTTCAGGCGATAGTGGGAGGTGTATACGCTGATCGCGCACAAATCGATCAGATCATATCGCGTTCGCTCGCAAAAAATTGGAAGTTTGATCGGTTGCAGACCATCCTTCGTGCAATATTGAGGGCCGGGGTCTTAGAAATTAATTTGAAAGAATCAGTGCCCGCTCGCGTCATTATATCGGAATATGTAGATGTTGCGTATGCGTTTTATGGGGGCCAAGAACCTGGGATGATAAATGGTGTCCTTGACAGCGTCGCCCGATCAATAAGGCCAGACGAATTTAGATGCGGAGATATGGGAACATGAATCGATGCGGTTTGGTGAGTTTGACTTAATCAAAAATGTGTTTGCTCCTTTATGTGTTGATGACCGAGCATTCGGTTTATTGGATGACGCGGCAGTGATTACACCGAAAGAGGGGTTAGAAACTGTTATTTCTACGGATACTCTCGTTGAAGGCGTCCATTTTCTCGCTTATGAGAAACCGGAAATTATTGCTCGACGTTTGCTAAGAGTAAATCTCTCCGATATGGCGTCAATGGCAGCGAAGCCAAATGGTTATTTTTTAAATTTAACCTTGTCGTCTGAGATTGATGATGACTGGATAACTGCCTTCGCAGAAGGTCTTCGATGCGATCAAGAAGAGTTTGGCATAACTCTCTTGGGTGGAGATACAACGCACACCCCAGGCCCGCTTACATTGTCTGTTACGATGCTCGGGGATATACCAGCTGGTAAAGCGGTCCTTAGAAGCACTGCGATGGTTGGCGATGCAATTTTTGTATCAGGTACTGTGGGCGATGCCGCGTTAGGCTTGTTACATTTCCAAAAAACCCGTGATACTTCGCATCGTCTCGTTAGCCGTTATCAATTGCCGGAACCACGCATCCAACTTGGACAGGCCTTACGTTATATAGCTACTGCCATGATTGACGGCTCTGACGGCCTCGTTGCCGACCTTGAGCATATTTGTGACGGTTCCGGGGTGGGGGCAAGAATATTTATAGACGATATCCCGGTTTCTGATGAAGTCCAGGTTATAGTTGAATCAGGTCTCGCAAAGTTAAAGGATTTAATTGTAACCGGCGATGATTATGAGCTGATATTTACGGCTCCAGAGGAGAGATCGAAGGAAATAGTCTCCTTTGCGGAGACAGCTGAAGTGGCAGTGACAAAAATAGGTGTCTTGGATGGAAAACCTGGCGCTGTGAAGATTATTGATTCCAAAGGCTCAGCCATAAATGTCGATAGAACTGGATACACTCACTTTTAGAAAGTCGAGTAATGCTGCAACTTAGTTGTTCACGTCGGGGTATTTTTTGCGAAAATTAAATTCGAGCAACGTGAGACTTGTTGTTGTATAACGTCCTAATGTCTCTCGAAGTAAACTGCCAATCGTCTGTGGATGGAGGTGCAATTGCTTTCGGGAAAATGGTGCGCGTTATTTGCTGCTAGTCTGGCAAAATTTAATAACAACGCTTGAGTTCATGAGGTGCGCCGATTGGCGTAGCAATTAACGTAATGGCCGATATATCTATTCGCAGGAATATATTTCTGCTTGCTTCATGCCAAGGTCTTTTTATGACCTCTACATCGGCGATAATAGCAACTGGCCCTATCGTAGGCGGCATTTTACTTTCTGAAGACAAAGGTTTGGCGACCTTGCCCTTGGCTTTCCAGTTTATTGCGATGGCTCTGACTACGATCCCGGCATCTCTTTATATGGCGCGTGTCGGCAGAAAGGTTGGTTTCATTACCGGTGCTAGTATCGGAGTATGTGGGGGATTGGTTGGTGCATATGCGATTACTACCGGTAGTTTTGTCGGGTTCTGTGTTGCGTGCCTACTTACCGGCAGTTTTAATGGCTTTTGTCATTATTTTCGGTTTGCAGCTGCAGATATTTCGACGGGCGCGTTTCGAAGCAAAGCTATCTCATATGTGCTGGCTGGAAGTGTGGTGGCGGCCTTCCTAGGCCCCACATTGGCTCGAAATACTGCAGATTTTCTTCCAGTTACGTATGCTGGGGTGTATCTCGCTTTGGTTGTTGTCTATTTACTTGTTGCGTGTGTCGTAAGCTTTATAGACATACCCCGGCCACCTGCAGGCCAGCGAGCAACGGGTGGGCGTCCACTTCTTGAAATTGTTAAACAACCAAACTTTATAATTGCTGTTTGCGCCGCCACCTTTGGGTATCTCGTAATGTCTTTTGTAATGACCGCTACTCCTATCGCCATGGGAGTATGCGGATTTACATTTTCAGATTCTTCTTATGTTATTCAAGCCCACGTATTAGGCATGTACGTTCCAGCATTTTTTACGGGTCACCTCATATCTAGGTTTGGGGTTCATAATATTTTAATAGTAGGAGCCCTACTTTGCGGCACTTGTCTTATAATAAACTTATCAGGGGTCACCTTTCTAAACTTCGTAACCGCCCTTGTTCTGGTCGGTGTGGGTTGGAATTTTCTTTTTACAGGGGGAACTACCTTGCTAACGGAGACATACACGCCCGAGGAAAAGGCAAAGGTTCAGGGGCTGAATGATTTTTGTATTTGGGGAGTGATTTCTATTGGCGCGGTTACGTCCGGCGCCGTTCAGCACTCAATAGGTTGGGCTGCAGTAAATATAGTAATGGCGCCACTGGTTATTATCGTTTTGTTTGCCACTTTGTGGTTAAGGTACTTTGGCCGGAAGACCTATAATTAGCGTATCACTTTTCACACTTGTATATAAAACGCGCGAAAGCACGCGATGTCGGTATTGCTTTGAATCCCCTGATCTGGCATCTTCCGGCCACTTTTGAGGCTCCCGCAAGCTAGAGGAGCCTTTTAGCCTAATCCCAGGGTCAGAAGTCCCTAAATAACAAGGAATTATAAGATGTCTAACGCTTATTGGATCGTAATCGGCTGTGGCGTAATTGCGATTCTGTATGGTATCTACGCGAGCCGCTCGGTGCTGTCCGCGCCAGCTGGAAACGAAAAAATGCAAGAGATTGCGGGCGCAATACAAGAGGGCGCCGCGGCTTATTTAAATCGCCAGTACATGACCATCGGTATCGTGGGTATCGTCGTCGGCGTAGTGATCGGCTTGTTATTAGGTATTTACCCTGCGATTGGTTTTTTTATAGGCGCGATACTCTCGGGCGCAGCTGGGTATATTGGGATGAACATCTCCGTTCGCGCGAATGTCCGTACAGCAGATGCGGCGCGTGCGGGAGGGCTTCAACCAGCGTTGACGGTGGCATTTAAGTCCGGCGCCGTGACCGGTATGCTTGTGGTGGGTCTTGGCCTCATAGGTGTCACGGCATACTACCTTATTTTGCGTAACGTGTATGACCCGGGTAACCCAGGAGGCTTGCGCCATATCCTTGAAGCGCTCGTGTCACTTGGCTTTGGAGCCTCTCTCATCTCAATTTTTGCGCGGCTCGGGGGCGGAATATTTACGAAAGGGGCAGACGTCGGAGCCGACGTTGTTGGAAAAATCGAAGCAGGAATTCCAGAGGATGATCCCCGAAACGCTGCTGTGATAGCCGATAATGTGGGTGATAATGTGGGTGACTGCGCTGGTATGGCTGCGGATCTTTTTGAAACCTACGCGGTCACGGTAGTTGCAACTATGTTAGTGGGAGCAGTTTTCTTTACGGGGGCGGTTCAGGAGCAGATGCTGTTGCTGCCACTTTTGATTGGCGCTGTTTGCATTATAGGCTCGGTCATAGGCACATTCTTTGTGCGCCTTGGTAGTAATAACAACATTATGGCGGCGCTTTATAAGGGTTTTGTGGCGTCCGCGGTATTCTCAGCAATATTTATTGCGATCACTATTTACATCATTTTTGGCAATTTTTCGGCTGAAATTCCAACAGCGTCAGGCTCTATTCAGGCTATGGACCTTCTGTATTGCGGTATAGTGGGTTTAGTTGTGACAGGACTGATCATTTGGATTACCGAATACTATACAGGTACGACCTACCGGCCAGTTAAGAGTGTCGCCAAAGCTTCGGAAACTGGTCACGCGACAAACGTGATCCAGGGTTTAGCGGTCTCTATGGAGGCAACGGCACTCCCCGTGATCGTTATAGCAGCCGGTATTTTGATCGCATTTTTCACCGCTGGCTTATATGGTCTCGCGATTGCGGCAACAACTATGTTAGCGCTTGCGGGGATGGTGGTTGCGTTAGATGCCTATGGGCCCGTAACAGACAACGCCGGTGGTATTGCAGAAATGGCTGAACTACCAGAAGAAGTCCGAAAAAATACGGATGCGCTCGACGCGGTTGGAAATACGACAAAAGCTGTAACTAAGGGTTACGCTATTGGGTCAGCGGGGCTCGCGGCTTTAGTTTTATTCGCAGTGTATACTGAGGATATGAAGTATTATGTGCCGGAAATTGCGTCGCAGGTAAACTTTAGTCTTCAGGACCCCTATGTGGTTATCGGTCTTTTCATTGGTGGTCTATTGCCCTATTTGTTCGGTTCTCTAAGCATGATGGCGGTAGGTCGATCCGCAGCTGCGGTTGTCGTCGAAGTTCGCCGCCAGTTTAAAGAAATACCCGGAATTATGGAGGGAACAGCGCGCCCAGAATATGGCCGAGCGGTGGACCTTCTGACTAAGGCTGCGATAAAGGAAATGATTATACCTTCATTGTTACCAGTGTTGGCTCCGATTGTAGTGTACATTATTATAAAGTGGATTGGCGGTCCCGCGGCTGCGTTAACCACTCTTGGCGCCTTGATGCTTGGGACTATCGTTACGGGCCTTTTCGTAGCTTTGTCTATGACTGCGGGGGGCGGCGCATGGGATAACGCGAAAAAATATATTGAGGATGGTAATCATGGGGGTAAGGGCTCCGATGCACATGCCGCATCGGTGACAGGCGATACGGTCGGTGATCCCTACAAAGACACGGCGGGACCGGCGATAAACCCAATGATTAAAATCATCAATATTGTTGCGATCTTGCTGCTAGCTGTGGTTGGAACAACGTAATTTGGTTAGGGAGCCTGAGAGTTTATTGGCTTTTGGGGGTTCTGTTTTGGTTACCTTGCGCCATCCGCGCCTGATCCTTGGTTACCAAAACGCCCAATATTTCCAATTAGTTGTTCCAATATAGTCAATTCTTTGCCACTTGTTGGAGTTTTCCGAGTAACAATGCGGACGGCACGGCCGTTGTCCTTGGAAAGGCGTTCAATTTTCTGAACAATGCCTTTTTTGTCAAAATGGATAATGAGTATCTGGCGATCTAGAAGTGTGGGTTTTAGAAATGCTTTTTGACTAGCTTGAGTGCCAACATAGTACCATGTTTCCTTGTCAAACGTGGCAGCCGCCGAGGGTGGTCCAAGGGTTTTATTTACTTCTGTTCGATTGGATTTTCCTACTTTGACATTATTCACTGAATCGAAATTAGGAAAATTGCCGTGGTTATTTATTTTTGGGGCGCACGCTCCGCAAATCAAAACGATCATACTTATGCATGCGCTGTATAAAGCTCTACCAACGACAACTTCGTTATTCCAGTTCATTAGACCATCATAGCGCTAAAGATTATCTATTATGTATAACAAATCTTTGTTAATGATTGTAAAACTGACGTTATGTTTAACGGCTGTCAAATACGTACAAGGATTTGGCTCTAAACTATGATAACAGGAATATTTGGACGCGCAGGGCCCTCCCAAATCGTCAATGACATATATAATTTGATCGATCAGAAGGCACGT
>CAZOHS010000104.1:0-9076 GCA_964579285.1 uncultured Rhodospirillaceae bacterium
TAAATATATGTATACAAAATAATGTTTACATTGCACCTAAATGATTTTTAAAATAGATTCCCTATAATAGACCAAAACTTGGTGTCGGGCTTTAAGGGTACTTAACCTATTGGAACCTTGAGTCGATACGATTTCCAAAGTCTTATTTGCCCGACTCAGGTTAACTCGACGTAAAAATAAATCCAGGGAGTTTAAAATGAAACGCATATTTACAGCTATGATAGCTGCTGCTTTGGTTGCTTCAAGTAGCTATGCCGATGCAGCACCGAAGAAAACTGATTGGGTAATTGGCAGCGGAGCAGACCCATCCGGCCCGTATCAGGTCATTGCAGAAGCCAAAGGATTTTTCAAGAAACATGGGTTGAATATTACAGTGAAGATATTCTCCTCCGCGACACGTTCTTTCCGAGCAATGCTCGCTGGTGAACTCGACGCTGCCAACTCAGGTTCATTCGCCCCGGTTAATACACTGGCACAGGGTTCAAAGAAATTTCGCATCGTCGCTTCTACGCGGCTTAGCCAATCCGGCTTCACAGCTGTCGTTGCACGACCCGGAATTGATGGCCCTAAAGGCTTAAGCGGTGGAAAAGTTGGAATAGCCCAGGGCAGCCCCTCATCACACATGTGGTGGGGTGCGTTCGAAAGTCATTTTGGCCTAAAAGGTACAAAAATGCTATGGTTACAGCCTCAGGAACAGCTCATCGCATTTAGCAAAGGAGAAATTGACGCAGTTTCGATTTGGTTTCCATGGGCTGGAAAAGCGATGAAAGTCCTTCCTGGCGCTAAAATGCTAGCCCTCGATAAAGATGTTGGATTTGTTAATGATACGCCCATCACAATGAGCAAGAGATTGCTGGCCGACCGTGACGCTGCCAAAGCCTTGCTTCGTGCTTTTATCGATGCGGACGAATTTCTTGCTTCCAATCCCGACGAGTCGGCAAAAATTGTCAGCAAAGCATTCAACATTCCATTGAATGATACCAAGGCTATCTCTAAGACAATAAGACTAAAGGTTCTATTGTCAGATGGTACCTTCAAAGACCTTTGTCAGGCGCTAAATTTCCAAACCAAGATCGGTAAGATTACCGGGAAACCAGATTGGAAAAGCGGCATCGACCACGAACTGTTGCGTGAGGTTGCGCCTGAACGGACAACTTATACAAAAGCCATATCCTGCTCATAGGAAATACCTCGTCTGATGTTCGTAGCGGAATTTGGGGATGTCAGCAAATCCTTTGGCCGGCGGGTCGACCAAATCGGCCCGCCGGCCATTGAGCATTTTAACCTGACACTTGAAGAACAGGAATTTTACTGCCTCTTAGGACCCAGTGGTTGTGGCAAGACAACAGCTTTGTCGTTACTCGCTGGCTTCGAAAATCCAACCAGCGGAAAAGTACTACACAAAGGTATCGTCGTCGCGGGGCCCGGTGCTGACCGCGCCGTTGTTTTCCAGGGTGATGACTCGCTTATGCCTTGGCTGACAGCCTCTGAAAATATTTTGTTAGGACCACGAATACAAGGAAAGTCCAAAGCCGAGCAAGAAGAATTGGCCGACCGCCTACTAAACCTTGTTGGACTTTCTGGCCACGGGCACAAACGACCTCGAGAGCTTTCTGGCGGTATGAAACAGCGTATTCAAATTGCTAGGGTTCTAGCCAACGATCCTTCGATGATGCTCATGGATGAGCCTTTCGCTGCGCTAGACGCACAGACCCGGGTCCAGATGCAGGATGAACTTATCCGCATATGGACTGCAACAAAACGCACAGTCCTATTCATTACTCACGACGTACTTGAATCACTTATTCTAGCAGATCGGATCGGCGTTATGCGTGCAGGGCCAGCTTCCGCTATACGTGAAACCATAACCGTAAATTTACCCCGACCTCGCGACCGCACCGATCCCATGCTTCTGGAGATCTATCGCAAAATTCAGAATATTCTCGCCGATGAGGTCGCAAAAATGGAAGTCGAATGAAAAAACTTCTAGTCGGATATGTGTTACCTTACTCCTTAACGTTAGTATTGCTTTTAGGCCTCTGGGAACTCGGCTCTCGTCTCATAAATCCTTTGTTTTTCCCTAGCCTCACGACTGTTTGGGAATCCTTCACCCGAATGGTTTTAGGTGATTTATTGTTACAGACCGCAGTAAGTTTAGTACGCATCTTAACCGGTTTTATGATTGGTAGCTTGCTGGGTGTCTTCCTGGGTTTGTGGATGGGAGGTATTCCAATCGTCCGTAGTGCGCTAAGTGGAATTATCGAATTTTTCCGATTCATACCGCCCATTGCGATGATTGTTTTGGCTGTATCTTGGTTCGGCACCGGTAACGTTGCCACAATTTTCCTGATCGTTTTTGCAACGATATTTATAGTTACCATCAACACACAAGACGGCATTAGCCACGTAATTATTAACCGGATTCGAGCGGCCCAAATGCAAGGAGCTAGTTCATGGCAAGTGTTCCGCATCGTTATCCTGCCTTCAACCATGCCTCATGCACTTACCGGCATGCGGATTGCTATGGGCAATGCTTTTTCGACAGTCATTGCTGCTGAAATGATTGCGGCACATTTCGGGTTAGGATTTATGCTGCAGCAGGCGCGTGTATTTTTAAAAACCGGTGATATTTTTGTTGGGCTTGTTATGCTCGGCCTACTTGGCTTTTTGACAGACCGGGTATTTCGCCTACTTATAAGTCGTTATGGAGGCGAATATGCGGTCGTCCGCTAATCCATTTTTGAACGGCTTAGTTTCTATGATGGCCACACCATCTTGGGAAATAAGAGGAGAGGAACTGCCGGGATCCCGACTGATTCCGGTTCTTGGAATCGCATCATTGGTTGCAATCTGGTGGATAATGTCGTTTCGCTTCGACGTGGCTGTTCTTCCATCACCTGTGGTCGCCTTTGAGGAAACACAGCGATTGATGGTTGGTGGTGAATTAATTGGACATGCTTTGGCCAGCTTATTCCGCTTGTTAGCAGGCTTCATCATTGGCTGCCTTATCGCAATCCCAGTTGGCTTTGCCATGGGATTGGTTCCATTCTTCCGCCGCATGATGGAGCCAATCACGGAGTTTTTCCGTTTTATCCCGGCCATCGCGATGGTAGTTTTTTCGCTAATTTGGTTCGGCATCGGAGAATCTTCTAAGATATTCCTCATTGTTTACAACACCTTCTTTAGCGTCGCCTTAGCAACCGAAGCCGGCGTCACTCACGTCGTGCCCAGCCGTATTCACGCTGTGCGATCCATGGGTGCTAGCCAGATCCAGGTAGTTCGATTTGTGGTAATTCCCTCAGTAATTGCATACGTGATCCAAGGTATGCGAATTAGTATGGGCCGCGCTTTTGCAACAATCGTTTCGGCTGAAATCCTCGCCGCCAACAGCGGACTAGGGTTTCTTATATTCAGTGCCCGCGAGTTTAGCAAAATGGACACAGTTATTGTCGCAATTATTGTGCTTGGCATTCTTGGATTGGTGATTGATCGCCTTTTCCGCCGATTCACCGTCTGGCTAGGTCGTGAATACCTTCCGTCGGGCATTTGATAATGGGCCACAAATCAAATCCAACCGTTGTTTCGAGCGTTGATCTTGATCCAATTTCTGTCGAGGTTATCCAAGAAAGCATGATCTCAACTGTGCGGGAAATGCGTGCAAACCTCGTGGCTACTGCCTATTCGTCGATAATTTACGAAGCCCACGATTTTTCTTGTGTGCTCGTTGACGGTGACGGACAGATTATCGCCCAAGAAGAGGATAATCCATCTCATATCTTTCCTATCCCTTGGTCAGTAAAGGCAATGTTCGAGCGTTTTGGCGACGATATTCACCCCGGAGACGTTTTTCTCCATAACGATCCTTATACGGGGGGTACCCATCTCAACGACATTGCCATGATCTTTCCTGTATTCACAGACGGTAAACTGACACTTTTTCCCGCGGTCCGTGCCCATTGGGGTGATGTTGGCGGAATGACGCCGGGTAGTATATCGGGGAAAAATACGGAAATCCTACATGACGGCATTCGGATACCAATTATGAGGGTGGCCGAAGCTGGAAAACTAAATGACTCGGTACTCGAATTGATGTTTGCAAATATGCGCGTGCCACGTGAAAGGCGTGGTGACTTCCTTTCCACGTGGGGTAGTTGCCAAGTCGCCGAACGCCGGATCCATGAGCTCATGGACAAGTTCGGTGCGACTACGGTCAAAGCAAGCATGCGCACCTTATTGGACCGTTCAGAACGGCGCATGCGCCGACGGATTGATGCGCTGGAGGATGGTGAGTTTATGTACGAACATTATCTAGATCCTTTGACGCCCGGTGGAGAACCTATACGAGCGCGGGTCAATATTATAGTCCAGGGTGACAGCATAATAGTCGATTTTTCTGGGTCCTCATCCCAACTTTCAGCATCGATGAATAGCGGTGCTGCGGTCGCGGCGACCGGCGCCTTCATCGTTCTTAAAGCGTTTCTCGATCCCGGAGAGCCCGTAAACCATGGGAATTTCCGCCCGATTGACGTACGAGTCCCAGAGGGAAGTTTTTTTAATGCCCAATATCCGGCTTCCTGTGCAGGCTCCTCGGAGGTTCGGCATGCGGCAATTTCTGTTGTTCTAGGTGCCATGGGCCGTGCCTTTCCTGATTTGATTTGCGGGGATATTAAGGGGACAGCGAACCACGTCTATATCTCAGGATATCACTCGGAAACTGGCGACATGTTTCTGTTCTATGAGTATCCGGCTGGCGGCACTGGGGGATCTCAAGAAGGTGACGGCAACGCTGCTATCCGGAATTTTGCTGAAGGCGACTTTAGCTCAATCCAACCCGCGGAAGCAATTGAGCACGAATCATCACTACTGGTTGAGCGCTGTGAAATTCGCGAGAATTCTGGAGGTCCTGGTGCTTACAGGGGAGGTCCAGGGTTGAGGCGAGACATACGACTAGTTTCAGAGACCGGATCTCTATCAGTCGCCTCTAACAAGAACGTTATACCGCCGTTTGGGGTCAACAGGGGTTTAGCGGGCGCACCAAACACTTTTGTTGTTTATCGCGACGGAAAGGCTTTACAACCCTCAGATAGTCCCGGCAACGTGGCAAACTACCCACTGAAAAAGGATGACGTAGTTAGTATTAGTTCATCAGGGGGTGGCGGTTGGGGGGATCCGTTGGCGAGAGACTCAAACGCGGTGCTCTTAGACGTACTCGGCGGTTTGATTTCGTTGGACTCGGCAGAGAAAGTATACGGCGTAGTGCTGAAAGACATGACCATCGATCTCAAAGCAACAGATAATCTGCGAAACAAGCTTTCTAACGACCGGGTATTTTTTTCGGTTATCGTCCGCCCAGAAGATGGAGTCGATAATGGTGAAGAAGAAAGCTACACCTACTGTGAGCTATCGCCCAAGGCTTTCGAACTCTTAGATCTCGATTCAACTGCACCGATTGAACTGGTTGGACCCATCGGCCCAGTGCTCAGGGCTTGGCCCCGACCATCCAAAAAGATCCCTTCAGGAAAAGTGCGCATCAGTAACCTCAGCAAGAAGATGATCGGTTTAACTGCGGACACTCCTATCGAGGTGCGTCGCCTGACATTCCATAGCTTGACGGGATAATACTACCATGAGCTACCAGGCAAGTTTGCTTACCAAAGCTAATGAGGTTTTCCCCGGCGGTGTCCTAGGCCGGCACCGCCTTCCAGACGAAAGGGCTGTTGTTATCACGCGTGGGCAAGACGCCCATTTGTTTGACGCAGAGGGGCGCGAATACATCGATTTTACTTGCGGCGGAGGTACCCTACTACTCGGATATACCAACCGAGAAGTCACCGAGGCCATCAACATTCAGCTAGAGAAAGGAATTCACTTTTTAGCCCTCGTCAATGATGTTGCTATCGAATATGCTGCCGATCTGTTAAAGGTTATCCCTTGCGGTGACCAAGTGCGCCTCGCCTGTACCGGGTCAGAAGCGACGTTCAAGGCCCTGCGTCTTGCTCGTGCCTTTACGCAGCGCAATAAAATCTTGAAGTTTGAGGGCGCCTATCATGGTAACCACGACTACGCCATGTGGAGCTACAATAAAAGCATTACAGGCGACTATCCAAAACCCTTGGCAAACACAGCAGGTATGCCGGCTTCAATAGCCGACGAAATTTTGATTGCGCCGTACGACGATTTTGACACCACCGCGCAAATAATACGCCAATACCAGAATGACCTTGCAGCGGTTATTGTCGAACCAGTCCAACGAATGTGCGGTCCTTCACCAGGGTTTCTGGAAAATCTCCGGGTGATAACCGAGAAGTTAGGTATCGTTCTGATTTTTGATGAGGCTGTGACTGGGTTTCGCTTAGCTCTCGGGGGCGCACAAGAGCATTACGGTGTATTGCCGGATCTTGCTGTGTATGGAAAAGCGGTGGGTGCAGGTCTACCATTATCAGCCGTCGCGGGGCGAGAGGATATAATGCAGCTGTGTGATCCCCGTATCTGGAATGAAGAATCTAGAGCCGTATATTTTAGTGGAACGCTTTACGGCAACTCGGTATCTGTCGCCGCTGCCCACGCATTTCTGAAGGTAGTCCGCGAGCCTGGGATCTATCCGGCGTTTTTCGAAAAAGTCGAGTTCCTTAAAAAAGGTCTCCGAGAGATAATCAACCGACGCGGAATTGCTGCCCAAGTATTGGGTGAAGGCCCCTTATGGCACCTCGTTTTTACGGATACATCAGAAGCCGTAACGGATAAGGAGCGCTTGATGTTATTCCATTATAATTTAATTGATGAGGGAGTTTTCGTGCGCCCCGGTGGGGGCCACTTTTTCTCCATGGCACATACCAACGCTGACATCACAACCACGCTTGAAAAGGTCGATAGCGTCCTTGCACGTATGTTCGGCTGACTAGGTAGGTCTCTCCATGAAAGTAATTGGCATCGACACCGGCGGCACTTTTACTGACGTCATCACCCTCGATATAGCAACAGGCGTAATGCAGGCCGCAAAAGCATTAACCGTGCGAGGCGATGAGAGTAAAGGCATAAAGGCCTGCCTAAAAGAACTGAATGTTTCAATTCAGGAAATTGAACGTCTTGTTCACGGTACGACTATCGGAACTAATGCTATTTTAGAACGCCGCGGTGCCAGAACAGCCGTTCTGACGACTCGGGGCTTCCGCGATCTCCTAGAGCTTGGTCAGACTCGTCGCATGGCACCTAACACTTTATTCGAGCTTACCTTTCGTCGTCCCGAACCTCTCGTTCCTCGCTCTCTCCGGTTTGACGTTGATGAGCGGATGTTGGCCTCAGGGAAGGTGCGGGAGCCGCTAAACAGAGAAAGCCTTTCCACAATTGCTAAAGAACTGGCGGTTAATGACATTGAGTCGATCGCCATTTGTTATCTCCACAGCTACGCTAATCCTAGCCACGAACACGAAACACGAAATTTTTTGAAAGACCACCTAAGCGGTATTTCGGCATCCCTTTCACACGAGATCGTACCTGAATATCGTGAATTCGAACGCTTAACGACGACTGTGCTCAACGCCTACATAGCTCCACTTATGAAGCGCTACTTGGACGACTTGGAGGCCCTTCTCGAAAATTATGGTCAACTGTATGTGATGTCTTCCAACGGTGGTGTTCTATCTGCCGCGAGTGCTAAGCATTACCCTGTCCAAACAGTTCTTTCTGGTCCCGCTGGAGGTATTACTGCGAGCGTGTTAATAGGCGAATCCTGCGGGCTTGAGCACATGATTACTTGTGATATGGGCGGCACCAGCACTGATGTATGCATGGTTCACAATCTCAAACCTGAAGTAAAATTCAACAACCTCATTACGGGAATTCCGATTAAATTAGCTCAAGTTGATATTCATACGGTTGGCGCAGGTGGGGGTAGCATAGCCAAGGTCGATCCTGAGGGGCAACTTCACGTTGGTCCCCAAAGCGCAGGTTCTACGCCGGGGCCTATATCATACGGTTTAGGCGGCACGGAAATAACCGTTACGGACGCGAATTTACTTTTGGGGCGTTTATCTGCGCAAAAGCCACTTGGAGGCAAAATTATCCCTTCAACGGATGGGGTGCTTCCCGTCATGCAAAAGCTAGCTGATGAAGTTGGCGTTTCAGGACCAAAGGAAATTGCGGCTGGAATCGTTCGTTTAGCGGTAACTAAAATGGTCACAACAATCCGTGAAATTTCCATCGCTCGAGGGCACGACCCGCGGGAATATGTGTTAGTGGCATTCGGCGGTGCCGGTCCCATGCATGCGACCCAAATCGCAGACGAATTAAAAATGAATGATGTTCTTATTCCCCCTTTTGCCGGGAATTTGTCAGCGCTTGGCCTAATGGCAAGTGATATTCGCCACGATCTAACAGAAACGATACTGGGGTTTAACACGGAAGAAACTATGGATCGAATTGATAAGGCCATTGCAAGGCTCCGCGATCAGGGACGGCGCCGTTTAACTGCAGAAGGGTTCTCAGAAAAAGAGGTCAAGTTCGAATGTGAGCTCGAAATCCGTTACCGTGGCCAGGCTTTTGAGATCCGATTGCCTATCAAAATGGAAAAGCCCGATCCGAACCTCTTGCTTGCCGAATTTCACGATGCCTATGCTGGACTTTACGGTCACGCCAACCAGGATCAGGAAATCGAAATTGTTAATGCTCGAATGATTGCCCAGATCCTATCGGTAAAGCCACGGGTTCACAGTCCAAGCGCAAAGGGAGAGCCTCTGCTTGGCCGCAGGGTAGTATATTTTGACGTCCCTATCGAAAATGTTCCGATCTACGATCGCCAATATCTTAGCGATCAAAAACCGCGCTCCGGTCCCGCAATCATCGAGGAATCGGGGGCAACGACTGTGGTTTTCCCGGATTGGACATTCCGGCGCGACGAATTTGACAATTTACGGTTGAAACGCGAATGAAGGATCAAGGATCCGTAATTATACCCCCTGGTAAAGACCAGGAATAAGAATTTTTCCAGCCTAACAAACCGAACGCTTTAGTCTTGAAGGATGGATCATAGTTTTTTCACGAGCTTCGACTATTGGTCGAGCATAATTATTTGATCACA
>CAZOHS010000105.1:0-9025 GCA_964579285.1 uncultured Rhodospirillaceae bacterium
CTAAGCTTACTAACACTACCGTCGCCGAGCAGGCCGCGGTACTTGGCGCGTTTAATAGTGAGCTTCTTAGTTCCGTAGAACAATCCCAGTTAGTCGCCCAAGCTCTAGCACGGCGTTTAAATGGGCTCGCCAATCCTACAGACCGGGGCTGGGCAGCAGAAATAATTGAAGGAGGTGGAATGGCCTTTATTCGTACAAGGCGCGGGGTTTCTGAGCGGCAAGTTATCGATGGCGCAATGCTGAGGTCATTCGAAGCAACCAGCCTCGATAAATTAGCTCTGGATTTTCAGACCTTGTTTGGTAGGCCCGCGGTGCTAGTGACCAAGGACAAAGAGCAGCGCATAACCGGGCCAGTAGAATTGTTCGACGCTACGACAGCAAACGGTCGTAAGGGGATTAGCATACAGAGATATAAGGGTCTTGGCGAAATGAATCCTGAACAATTGTGGGAAACTACACTCGATCCCAACGTACGTACATTGCAGCGCGTTGAAATAGAACGCGCCGATGAGGCAACAAAAGTTTTTTCTACTTTAATGGGCGATTTAGTGGAGCCGCGCCGAGATTTTATTCAAGATAACGCCTTAAAGGTAGTAAATCTTGATGTTTAATAGAATTTAACTATTGGCAAGTTTATCAAATGACTTGTCAGAGATACCATGCATTACTATGTCGTTGAGTTGTGGCGCCAATGTTTTATAGAATCGCCGAGCCACTTTATTTCTTTTTAAAACTGACCAGAATATCCAACGACCCCCTTTTTTTTGTGTAAATTGGGTTACTTCCTTTACTAACTGTTTTCCTATCCCGAACCGGCGGTGATTTTTGGTTACATATAGGTCAGCGAGATATACTCCACGCGAAGAGCTATAAACGTCATAACCCCAATAGAAAATGGCGTACCCAACAAAGACATTTTCCGCTTCCGCTACGAAGGTGTTAAACGCAGGGGTTTCCGAAAAGCAGTCCCGGACAAACGTGTTTCTTGAAAAGCCGGAGTTTAGGTCATTAGACGAACCTTTCTGAGATGTTTTTATATCAGCTATAATCTCCGCGTCATCACGCTGGGCCGGCCGGATCAAACATTCTAGTTGTGTCTTTGCCATTTTTCCTCGCGATTGACCGTTGATACAATGGATGAATATGATTACTAATCTCGAGACTATAGCGTTATGTGAAAGCCATTACCAAAGTCGATTATACGGCCAGAAAATATTTGCCTGGCTAATTAAATTGGGCTCTATAGAGGTACATATTTTTCGAGTACGAAATTTGGTCCAAATCAAGTTTGTGTACGCAAAACCCAATATAACTAGGTCTTTATATCATCTTTAAATTACTTAAATGGACTATATCCATTACCGTTTGGCTATTGATATTACTTGGCTTCGGCATTGCGTGGTATGCATACGATTTGCCCGACCTAGACAAAATAGCCGCCCCCACCCGCAAAATTAGCATTACACTCCTCGACTCCAAGGGGAAAAAATTTGCTATATATGGTGATATATATGGGGATCCGTTGGAGTTTTATGAGGTCCCAAAACATCTTGTTCAGGCAATAATAGCCACAGAAGACAAACGTTTTTTTGCGCATAGGGGATTTGACGTAAAAGCGCTGTTTAGGGCGTTAATCACAAACGTTTGGGCTGGCAGGATAAAACAAGGTGGCAGCACACTCACCCAACAATTGGCTAAGAATATATTTCTCAAACCAGACCGCACTTTACGGCGGAAAGTTCAGGAATTTCTACTTGCCTTGTGGCTCGAAGCGAGGTTTTCTAAAGAACAAATATTCACCCTTTATGTTAATCGCGTATACTTAGGCTCTGGCACCTTTGGAGTGGATGCCGCATCCAGACGTTATTTTGGGAAATCTGCGAGAAAGATAAATCTTCATGAAGCCGCGGTGATTGCTGGACTTCTAAAAGCACCGTCTCGCTACTCTCCCTTACGTAGTGCGGAGGCGGCGGAAAGAAGAGCAAGGGTGGTGCTTTCCGCGATGGTCAAATCAAAATTTATAAATGTTGAAACTGCTAATTACCTATCAAAAATCAAGCTGAAGCTGTCAAAGTCTGTTAGTCAAAGTCAAGAAACACTCTATTTTTCCGACTGGGTACTTCGACGTTTAGAGGGATTCGTGGGCACAATAGACGCTGATCTTGTTGTGTACACTACAATGGATTCGCAAATGCAGAAGACAGCTCAAATGGGGATTCGCACAACATTAGATAGGTACGGAGGTTCAAGAAAAATTGGACAGGCTGCGTTGGTGGCTATGACACCCAACGGCGCAGTGCGCGCTCTTATTGGGGGCTATAGTTACGGAAAAAGCCAGTTTAATAGGGCGATTCAGGCATTCCGGCAGCCCGGTTCTGCATTTAAACTATTCGTATATCTTTCCGCGTTGGAAAACGGGATGACCCCGGATCACAGTATAATTGACCGACCAGTCCGCGTCGGAAAATGGAGCCCCCGTAATTATGGTGGTAAATATCAAGGTAAGGTCACCGTGCGAGAATCGATAGTGAGATCGATCAACACAGTGGCGGTACAGATTACGGAAAATGTTGGACGAGAGAAAGTTATAGAGATAGCCCGGAGGCTGGGAATCACTTCAAATATAAAATCCCATCCCAGCCTTGCACTCGGTGCTAGTGAGGTATCTCTTTTTGAACTTACGGCGGCATATAGTGTGATTGCCAACGGTGGATATGCGGTATGGCCTCATGCCATTACTGAAATACGCACTCGAGATGATGACGTCCTTTATAGTCGAATGCCGAGCGCGTCCGTGGTATTAGTTAAACCAGATGTTGTCCGTTATGCGGATGATCTGCTCCATTCTGTAGTCGTTAGGGGAACGGGCAAAGCGGCGAACCTTGGTTGGCGTGTAGCCGGCAAAACGGGTACCAGTCAACGATTTCGCGATGCTTGGTTTGTCGGGTACTCTGAAGATTTAGTGACGGGTGTTTGGATGGGTAATGACAATGGTTTGCCCATGAAACGAGTAACTGGGGGAGGGCACCCGGCCCGGGTCTGGAGGGAGTTCATGCAACGAGTAATTTCAAAAGCCGAGTTCGATTAGATATTTTCTGTGGTATAAAATTAATAGCCAACATTGCTAACTAAATTGCTTATACCTTCGTCAAAATTAGCTCGCATTTTCAGGCAGCAGAATAAACCCGTTAGAGAGTAAATCTGTAATAATAAAAGATATTATTCAGGCCATTTCACTATGTGATCTTCTGGGTCAATTCTTTGTGATTCTTGAACAACCCTTTGCCGAACTGACATTCCTGCTGTATGCACTGTATCAGGGTTTCCGGATACAAGTGGATGCCACCAATATAGCTCTTGCCCTTCGGATATTAACCGGTATGCGCAGGTGGACGGTAGCCAATTCGCTGTTTTAGTAAGTGAAGGTGTAACACGCAGACAATCAGGCACACGGTCGGTTCTTTTTTGGTAATCCGTACAAGCGCAAGTATTAATGTCGAGAAGGCGGCAAGCAACATTAGTGAATGATAATTCACCTGTATCAACATCTTCCAGTTTTAGTAGGCAACATTTCCCACAACCGTCGCACAATGATTCCCATTCCCGTTCGTTCATTTCGTCAAGGCTTTTTACGCGCCAAAAATCTTTCTTCGCCATCATCTATCGCTCTTTTATGGTCCCAATTTATCTTTTAAGGTAGCCACGATCTTGCTCACTGTAGTTGTGTGAGTAAAGTGGGTAATGTAAGTGCCCGCCGAATCCATTAAATATATGATTGAGCTATGGTCTAAAAGATAGTCGTTGGACGCGCTTTCATCTTCTGTGGACTGGGAATAATAAACTCGAAAGGCTCGTGCCGCTCTAGCTATTTGCTCATCCGTGCCAGTCAGTCCGACTAGGCGGGGATGGAAGTTACTTACATAAGAGTTTAATTGGTCCACTGTGTCACGCTTAGGATCAATGGTAATGAAAAGGGGTGTAATTTTATTTTGGGTTTTGTCATCCAGTTGGTCTATTGCTTGTGTCATTACTTGTAGGCCCGTCGGGCAAACATCAGGGCAAAACGTGTACCCAAAATATACTAAAGTGTATTGTCCCTTGAATGATTCGCTCGTACGTTTTTGGCCAGTATGATCGGTAAGTTGGAAATGACCGCCGATGGCTGTCACACCTTTGCCATTTCCACCATAGAGAAGGTATGCGGCAATCACGCCGATGATGATTATTGTGATACCGATTAGAACTGACTGATATAGGCGCATTATTATATTCCAGGGACCTCAATCGACCATTAAGATGTAGGCGGATTCTAACCAATTGACTATAGGGTAACTTGACGCGTGTTTAGATGAATAGATTTAGATTAAATTATTTCACACTTTTAATAATAACCATTGTTGGATTATGGCCGCTCGTAGCATTCTCGGAAATGGATCTTTTGAGCGAAGACAAACTCATTGTGGCTGTTATCGCCGATGATTTGGAGGCTGCAGAAATTCTTTTGGACCATAAGCACAATGTCGATGTTCGGGATAAAAATCAACGCACTCCTCTATCATTTGCAGCCGAGGGAGGCAAAGAAGATTTCGCAAAATTGCTCGTTCGGTTCAATGCACGCGTAAACGCGTCAGATAAACTAGGAAACTCGCCTCTTTATTATGCTGCCTCGGGCAATCATGCCGGTATTATTTTGATGTTAATAAGGGCGGGGGCCAAACCTGATAAACAAAACCGGCATGGGTTGACACCCTTGATGATTGCTGCGTCACAGGGGCATGTTTATGTACTTCAAACATTGTTGCAGGCACAAGCTGATCCAACATTAACAGATTATACAGGCCGTAGCGCTCTAGATTGGGCGGTACGTAACGCTCGGCATCCCGCAGCAAGAATTTTAAAAACTGCAGAAGATCTAAAATAAAGGTAAATTGAATTGGTTTTGTAGCAGGTTAGATTTTGATTTCAATTTGGGTCAAATGTTAGAAGCTAATCTCTTTAACTTTTTTATTCACCCATTTGTAATAATTGTCCGCGTCGTCGAGCACCTTTAAAGGCAATTAAGAAAACACTAAGCCCGAGTGCGAGGTAGAAAACGTTTAGAACGACTGCCCAAATAAATTGATCGACCAGAAATATTTGCTCGAGACTTGCCGCTCGCATACCCTCAAATACATGTGAAGATGGTAGGGCATAGGCTATAGGTTCAACCCAATCGGGTAATGTTTCTATCGGATAATAAATACCACTAAAAGGAGCTACGGCAAATATAACGGCCCATGCCAAGCTTTCCGCACCCAGACCGCAGCGCAGGACGAGCCCTGATACGGCAAGACCAATTGCCGCGCCAAATACAAGAAGATTCACAAAAAACGCAATTAAGGGTAATCCCATTTGGAATATAGAATAATGATAAAGTGGGATTGCGAGCAGTGCGGCTGGCAGTATTCCTATAAGTGTTCGTAACGCACTGATTACGAGAAGCGATAAGGCCCATTCATAAGGTCGGAGAGGACTAGCAAAAAGGTGGCCTAAGTTTCTCGACCACATTTCTTCAAGGAAAGAAAGTGAAACACCAATATTTGACCGAAACATTATATCCCATAATAAAACAGCACCGATTAGTATACCGCCCGCTTTTACAAACCATTCTGAATGATTCATTAAAAATTCCGACATAAATCCCCAAATTAACATTTGCATCGTGGGCCAGTACGCTAACTCAACGATCCGGGGTATTGATCCACGAAGTAGGTAAAAATAACGAAGTACCATCGCCCAAACACGGTGGATGGAAAAACGAGGTGAATAGGATAGGTCCATACTAATCTCGGCTTTTTTCCGTCAACGTGTTTGGTGTTCCACGGGCAATATCTAAAAAAACATCCTCTAGGTTTATTCGACCATATTTTTGCAACAGCCCATTGGGGCTATCCTGATCAAAGATGCGGCCTCCTTTCATCATAAGGACATTATTACAAAGGCGTTCGACTTCACTCATGTTATGCGAAGCTATGAGGATGGTAGCGCCTACTCTATTCTGAAATTCTTCAAGGTAACTTCTAACCCAATCTGCGGTGTCTGGATCTAGAGAGGCAGTCGGTTCGTCCAAGAGTAGAAGAGCAGGTTCATTTAGTAGAGACTTTGCGAGAGACACGCGAGTTTTCTGACCCGAAGACAATTCACCGAAAGGTCGATCGAGAAACGTCTCTATTTCTAAATCTTCTGCCAAAGTTGAAATTTGCTTATTGGGTTGCGCTATTCCGTATAGTTTCGCGTAGACTCTCAAGTTTTCGCGCGCTGTTAACCTTTTTGGCAAATCTACATACGGTGAGGAGAAATTCATTCTGGGGAGCACTTTATGGCGATTTCGAGACATATCTGCACCCAGTACCGAGAGGTTTCCTGAGGTTGGTATTAAAAGGCCTAACAATATAGAAATTGTTGTTGTCTTTCCCGCCCCGTTGCCTCCGAGCAGTGCAACGGTTTCACCCTCTCGAACCTCGAAGTTAATATCATCTAGGGCTAGAATATCACCAAACCTTTTTGTGAGATTTTCCGCTTTGATTACAATCTTCTTCATGTTTTGCAATATGTATCGCGGCCAATAGCAAGGCCAGGATTCTTTCTCGGAAATTGGAAATTATCTTGGACCGTAATTTCTTGAATAGGCTTCACCTTCGACCAGTATCGGGGTAGACGTGGAAGGTCAAAAATTTGTGGAGCTTCATCCGTGACCTTCCTAAAACACAGTGGGATCATTAAAGCTAAATTTATGCCGACTGTTGGTTCGGAGCATGCCATTGTATCCAACGATCCCGTCCGACTACGGACGCTTACTCTGATTCGTTGGGTGGCAATAGCTGGTCAGGTGTTAACATTATTAGTAGTGCATTTTGGTTTTGGCTTTCAGTTACCATTGGTTTCTGCTCTTGCAATAGTTGGGGCATCATTATTATTAAACTTGGTCGTAATAACCGGGCATCCTAAAACTATACATTTAGGTGAGAGAGCCGCTGCTACATTTCTAGCTTTTGATGTGTTGCAACTTGCGGCCCTTCTATATCTTACTGGTGGCCTGGATAACCCATTTTCTTTTCTGCTACTTGCCCCCATCGCGGTATCGGCAACTATCCTATCGGTAAGGAGCACTATTGCATTATGTATCTTATCTATTATTTGTATAACCCTCCTAGCAATATATCATTATCCGCTTCCGTGGACTGAAAAGGGTTTCTCCGTTCCTCAAGTGTATGTGCTCGGTACGTGGGTTGCTTTAGTAATTGGAATAATTTTCTTTGCGATATACACATGGCGTGTGGCTGATGAGGCACGACGTATGTCCGCGGCGTTGGCTACCAGTCAGTTGGCGCTTGCACGAGAACAGCAGCTAGCTGCGGTTGGAGGGCTCGCGGCGGCGGCGGCCCATGAATTAGGCAGCCCGTTAGGTACGATAGCCGTCGTATCCGGCGAAATTGAACGTGAATTACCTGAGAAGAGCCCGATACGTGAAGACATGCGCCTTCTTATGGGGGAAACTCGAAGATGCCGAGACATTCTCGCGGAGTTATCTGAGCGGTCCGTGGATAATATAGACAATCGGTCTCCATTTGCGTTACTGCCGATTCACGCACTTGTTCAGGCGGCCGCTGAACGTCATCAACGAGATAATATTTTGTTTCATTTTGTGTCTGAGGCAAAGAGCAAAGAATTACCCGAGCCAATCGTGATGAGAAGCCCCGAAATTGTTCATGGCCTTGGAAATCTAATACAAAACGCTAGCCAATTCGCTCTGAAAAACGTACAGATTTCCACCTTTTGGGATGCTGAGTATATTACCATCGTTATTCAAGATGATGGCCTCGGATTCCCGCCCGGACTTCTTGAACGACTCGGAGAGCCTTATATAGCTTCTCGCAGCCAGTCTGATGGTCGAATGGGGCTTGGAATCTTTATAGCCCAAACACTTCTTGAACGATCGGGCGCTGGTATTAAGTTTGGAAATTTGAATGACGGAGGCGCCAATGTTGAGATACTATGGAGCCGAGACAAATTAGAAATACAAGACGAGCGCGCATAAAGATGACCTCACAATTACTTAGTTTATACGAAGATAAAACTCTTCTGATAGTAGATGACGATGAACTCTTTTGTGAGCGTTTAGCACGTGCAATGGAAAAGAGAGGATTTCAAGCTACTACAGCGTTAAATGTTCAGGCAGGTATAAAGGAGGTTCGGTGTAATCCACCTGCATTTGCTGTCTTAGATCTTAGGCTTTCCGATGGAAGCGGTCTTGACATCGTTTCTGTTCTTCAAAAACACAGAGTAGATTCCCGCATTGTTATGCTCACTGGATACGGAAATATTGCGACAGCCGTCGCGGCTGTAAAAGCGGGAGCATTGGATTATTTGGCCAAACCAGCCGATGCGGACGCGGTAGAAGCGGCACTTCTAGCTACCGGCCCGGGGTTACCACCACCTCCCGAAAACCCTATGTCTGCAGACCGGGTCCGATGGGAGCACATACAGAGAGTGTATGAACAATGTGATAGGAATGTATCTGAGACAGCGCGACGCCTAAACATGCATCGCCGCACATTACAACGAATATTGTCAAAAAGGGCGCCTAGAGAAGCTCCCCCACATGAAGTCTAAACGAGAAAAAAAGTGATGCCCATTTCTAAACGAATTCTTATAACGGGTGGCGCAGGTTTTATTGGCTCGCACCTTTGCCAAAGACTAATAAATGAGGGTAACGATGTACTGTGCGTAGATAACTATTTTACGGGTAGTAGAAATAATATTGCTCATCTACTAAACAATCCGCGCTTTGAGTTAATGCGGCATGATGTGACCTTTCCACTCTATGTGGAAGCCGACGAAATATATAATTTAGCATGCCCTGCATCACCATTGCAGTATCAGCGGTCGCCGGTCGAGACGATAAAGACGAGCGTTCACGGTGCAATAAATGTTCTCGGTCTTGCTAAGAGACTAAAAGCTAAAATTCTTCAAGCCTCCACAAGTG
>CAZOHS010000106.1:0-6365 GCA_964579285.1 uncultured Rhodospirillaceae bacterium
GGCTCAAGTCAAATCTGTGGATTTAAAACACTTTCTTGGTTGCAGCCCGATATCGCTGCCCATGTCGCGGGAGGTCCGATACCCATGGGCGATGACGATTTAGACCGTGTGATAGATGAGACCGATTTTTTCTTGGAGTTATGCTCCTCGGGCAATTACCGTTCGACTATTCGCGCAGTCTCGCGGATACAAAAACTTGGTCATCTTCACCGGTTGACGATTGGGACCGACACTCCGGGCGGCACCGGCATTATCCCGAGGGGAATGTTAAGAAACATACTATTACTTTCCTCGGTATGTGAGTTAACTCCGGCAGAGACCATTGCGATTGCCTCTGGTAACACTGCACGCGCACACGGGCTGGACGTCGGTGTTTTGCGCGTGGGTGCAGTGGCAGACCTGATTATTGCCGGGCCCGTGAAGGGCTCTGCGGGATCAACACTGGAAGATGCAATTGCCCATGGTGACCTACCGGGGATTTCTTTTATTTTAGTTGACGGCGAGGTGGTAGTTGATACTCGCAGTGAGCAAACCCCACCACCGTCAAAAGTTGCATACTTCTAAATATTTAAATGTAACCCAACACGAGGTCAGATAGATTTATCTTTGAGGTAATCGCGGCATTATTTCCGTGGCAAAAGTCTCCAAACCCTCAAGCATCGGATAAAAATGAATCATAGGAGTGTCCACACCTATTTCGTTCAGAACGCACAGGCGTTCTATGATGTCGTCTGGTGTGCCTACTAAGCCCGCACCTAACGCTTTTGCGGCGACGAGTGAAATACGATCGCGCGCTCCATAATCCTCTAACGCCCTAGCTCGTTTGAGGGCCTCGGCACGCGTTTCGGAGCAAATAACATGGGCGCTAATTCCGAACTTTATGGTTCGGCCATGAGCGGCGCTTAATCTTTTCATTTGCCCAACCTCACGGGCAATACGTTGGATATTCTGTGGAGCATTATCAAGCCCAGGTTCGTATCCTACAAACCAGACGTCTGCGTGCTTGGCAATCTGATCCATGCCTTGCTGAGCGCTGCTCGCGGCGTAAATAGGTGGGTTTGGTGTTTGCAAGGTTTTAATCGGTAATACTGCATCCTTTAGTTTGAAGTGTGTGCCGTCTAGGTTGAAACTTTCTTCGCACCACAGGCCCTTTAGGACTGCCATGAACTCTCCCATCCGGCTGTAACGTTCTTCGTTGCGAGTAAGCCAGGTACCGTTGCCGAACACTTCAAATTCTTTTTCATACCATCCGTTAACGACATTGATAGCGAAGCGGCCCCCGCTAATACGGTCTATACTTGCACCCATTTTTGCTGCGATTTGGGGGTGAATGATGCCGGGATGTGCTGCCACCATCAATTCGATCGATGTTGTCTCGGCGATCATAGCCGTGGCCATAATCCAGGCCTCAAGGTCCGGGCCAATGTAACGTTCCGCGATCAATGTTGTCGCGAAACCAAGCTGTTCCGCGCGTTTGATGACGACGAGCGCCGCGGAGAGCGAACGATCGGTTACTCCGCCCTTTCCTTGTTCAGATAATTCTTCGATAGCTATCGCCATCTCGGGTTCTACCCGGATGGTATGGGGCAATGGGGTCCAAATTCCAAGCCGCATAACCGTCGTTTCCTTAGCCTACAATTCTTCGCTTATTTGGAGCCTCCGTTCCCACTCGGCGAGTGCGGGCTCGCGCTCATTATCACCAAGGTGCCGGAGTGCCTGCGCAACAAAGTCCAGACCGACCATGTCGTTCCACGCTAATATTAATTGTTTCGTAATTGGTCCGAGCAGTCCTTCACCGACGCCTATGGCATTAAGACTCTTTACCGGCGAAATCGTTCCACTTGTGCCTGACAGAAAGGCTTCGTCCGCATTATAGACGTCGTAGGGTGTAAAATTTCCCTCAACCACCTCAATACTTAGTGCGGCTGCTAACTCAAAAATTACGAGACGGGTCACGCCACTAAGCACATTTCGGGGAGTAGATGTATACAAGCGACCCGACGAAACGAAAAAAAAGTTTGCTGTATTAGACTCCGCTATATTCCCGTCGACGTCTAGCAACAGGGGAAGCGCGTCCGGAGCAACCTGAGCAGCTTCAAACTTTGCTTGAAGTTGGTTCATTCGGTTAGTGAGTTTGGCCTTCGGGTCCGCACATTCAGGTGGAGTACGCCTTACACTTGGGGTAACTAACGGTATGCCATCAATGTAGTTCCGGGCAAACGAGGCAAAAGCAATGTCTAGGCAATACATTACAACGGTTGCGGTGGCATTATCGTCTGCCAATCTATCGCCTCTTGTAATTACATGCCAAAGAGTGAACTCATCATCAACGCCGACCATTTTCGTATTTTGCTTAACGGTCTCGCGGGAGGCTTGCGCAATCTCGTCTCTACTGAGCCCGCTTTCTATCCTCGCGTAAGCAAGTGACCGTTCAAGGCGGTCCAGGTGGTCTTCCAGTCGGAAAAGCTCGTGGCCAAATGTGCGGGTGGCCTCGTAGACGCCATCCCCCCCAGAAAAACCCCAATCCATGACTGAGATCTTGGCTTCGCTTTGGGGGACGAATGCGCCATTGAGATAAACAAATCGTTCCATGTCTTATACTTCCACTTCCTGCTTTTCGGCCCAGAATTGGTGTTAGGTGCTCGGAATATGCTAAGCCAATGTGTTTACAATATGACCCGTGGGCAAACTCGGTTTAAGATATATATTAAGGTCTATCGGAGGAAGGTCTACCGGGACCATAAATGCACAGTCACGCCAGGTGCCCGGTATTCTGAGACAGTTGACAGAATTTTAAGCCTCCTCGTTACGTCGCGGTCAAATTATACCTAAACAAGGGTGCCGAAGTACCGACCGGTCGTGCAAATCGGATATCCCTTTCAAGCGCTGCTACGGCGTAATGTTCTGCCGCGCGAATTCGCGATGGCGTTGCGCTATTCGGCTGCTGCTAGATTACTTATCCGCGGCGCGAGGTTGAACAGCCTGTTAGCGTTACCACCCAAAATATTTTTCTTTGCCTCTTCGTCCAGGAAAGGAAGATCCCAGATAACGCTCGGGGCGTCGAAGTCCCAATGAGGCCAGTCTGACGCATAAAGCAGTTGGGTTTCGGCATTGATTGCTTCGAAGGTGGAGCGGAGTAGTTTAGGGTCCCGGGCCTCCATCGGTTGGCAGGTGAAATACATTTCGCGAATGTAATCGCTTGGCGCTTTCTTCAGTAAGGGTGCTTCCGAAGACCGCATAAAATATTCGTTATCTAGCCTCTGCATCATGAAAGGTACCCAGGAAAGTCCGCTTTCTATCCATACAACCGGGAGGTTGGGAAAACGCTCAGACAAACCCTCAAGAATCCAGTTTGTCATGTGTACCATGTTGCATAAAACGAAGGAGATTGCGTGAACGCCAATAAATCGGTCAATTTGTGAGGTCCATTGGTCGTGCCACGTGGGACCTGCGTGGAAGCCAAGTGGAAGGCCAGTTTCCTGAATAGCCGAATAAACTTTCATATACTGATTATGGTGAACCGGCTTGTGGCGAACGGAAGTAATATTAAAGCCAACCACGCCCGGCTTCCCCGCGAATTCTTCAACGGTTTTTAACGATGCTTCCGCATCACAAAACGGTAAATAAATCATCGTGGTAACGCCGTCGTCGCCAGTCAGCACCTCTTGTGTGAGCCAACGGTTATAGGCAAATGCGAGTTCCACCTCCATATTTGGGTTTGGATGAAGACCTAACTGCAACATGGGCGTCGGAAAAATAACCTGATAGTCGATTCCCATAGAATTCATAGCGCGCCTTGCCATTACGACGTCCGGATGGACACTTTCGTCGTCGATAGCTTCGTATCGAAACCCGCCAGAATGTTGTATTCGCCCAGAGACATTCTGGAAGTTTAGGCCTGGCTCGACATTCAGGAGCCCCCCTGGGTTTGTGCCATCAGGCTGCTCAAAGCTTTGTGCGGTGTGTCGCACGACAGGGTCTTCGATGTATTCCACGACCTGAGCCCAGGAACGGCTTTCAAAATGGTGGGCATCAACATCGATAATCAAAATGTCGTCGAAACCACGCTCCTTTTTCTGACGTTCCGCGTGAGCGAGAATGTCCCCGGTCGATGTTGCGCGGTCAAATTCCTTTATTTCAAACTCTTTGATACCATCTGTCCTGTCAGCCATAGCGGATCTCTCCTCTTTATTCCGATGACCCATTACTTTGGGCTACTCGTCTTCGGGCAAATTTGAGCGCCAACGACGTATCCCGTCAGTGTCAAGTGACGATATCTAGGGATATATCCTTATCGCTAATTAATTCGCCTAAACTTCTCTCTGATAGCGAAATGTTCGGGGGAAAATATTTGTTAGTCAACACAATTCTTTTAATTGAATTCGCGCCGATGATTTATGAACTCTGTACCGGCCAAGCCGTTGCTATGGGGGTAAGGGGAAAAGCCCCCGTGCTCGTAATGCTTGAATGATTTTGACCGGTACTATTTGTATTCGCATGGTTCTGTGGCACGTTTCCGTCGTTAACTGACTTTTTAAAGGCCGATATAGGAGTATTGATTGTGGCAGAACGGACCCTTTCCATAGCTCTCGAAAGATATGACCGTCATCTCCCATTTTTTCTCGGCCTGATAAAGACCCCGAAAGGCATAACGATGAATGCTCTTGAGGTGGGGATGGTTCCCCCGCGCCGTGACGGTGTAGACCGTCATCGTCGCATGTTGGTAGACCTGGAGTTCGATATCGCGGAGGTGTCACTGGCTTCGTACATAATGGCCTGCCAGCGAGGTATACCCCTGACTGCTGTGCCTGTTTTTCCGCGGAGACTTTTTAGCCAAAATCATATTTTTGTCAAATCAGAATCAGGCATCAAATCTCCCGAACAATTGACCGGAAAACGCGTTGCGATTTGGGCTTTTCAGGTAACAATGTCAGTTCTCGCAAAAGGTGATCTCAAAGCTGAATACGGGCTTGATTGGCGCGATGTCCATTGGGTGACGCAAAGGCCAGAAGAGATAGAATGGAATGGAAATACTGATAATATAACGCGAATGCCGGAGGGACGTACTGGCGCTGAAATGCTGCTTGCCGGCGATGTCGACGCTTATATTGATCCTCATCCGCCACACGAAATACTGGAGAATGATATTGTCCGGCGATTGTTTCCTGATACTCGTGCGGAATGCCGTAACTACTGGGATAACCACGGTTACTACCCAATTATGCATTTGTTAGCCATTAAGGAATCTGTCGCAACAGAGTTTCCAGAGTTACCGCTTCAACTAATGAAAATGTGGGATGACGCGCGCGACCAAGCCTATGAATTTTACATCGATCACAACTATACAGTTCTTCCTTTTGGAAGGTATGCCTTTAGTAGCGATATGAAGGAATTTGACGATGAACTGTGGCCCTCGGGTTTAGGCAAAAATCGCGCGAACTTGCATCGTTTTATCGATTATATGGTTGATCAACAATTGCTCGATGAAGGCGTTGAAGTTGACCCCTTGTTCCATAAAGGTGTTCTCGGAACCTAAATCGCGTTGGGAGTATTCGGCAGTCGCATATAAACTTGATTCCCTCGGCGTGCTCATTGCGTCACCTGTTTTATCTCTGCTCCAAGATACGGTTCACACGCGAAGCGGTCGTCGGATCCATGCTTCCGAAAACAGCAAGGTCTTCCGGTAGGAGATAATTAGTGATGGCAGGGCCAAAATTGGTTCGGTTTTTGACGTTAGTGAACCAAGAATATGCAAGCGGAGCAGATTCTGTCCATAAACTGAGCAGACCCAGATCAAACAGCCGATTTGCATACGGTGTTACAGCGCAATCCGCCAAGCTGTAATCAGGTCCAGCGAGAAACCGACTGTTGTTTAGGGCGGTGTCCATGACTTTTATCGAAGCGTTGATTGCGTGGGCAGCCTTGTTAACTATCGTTGCGTCGAGCCCGTCTTTGTACACTGCGGCGAAGCGTTGCCGCCGATTTTCGTCGGGTATCTTGGCCAAACGCGCTTTGCGGGCCCGGGCGTCAAGAGCTAAAAATGCCGCTCGGTATACGGTTGCATGGGTTAAGGTGCCTATTGCAGGATGCACAATATCATCTACCCGCTTTAACCAAAGTCTCATATTGGCCCTGTCGATTGATGATACGGGGAGCAGGGCGGACCCAGGGTTTGTATCCTCCAAATATTGCAGGATCACTGAGGATTCTGTTATCACGGTTTTTGTTTGGTCAAACCGTTCATCGACTAGTGTGGGGACCACGGCGTTAGGGTTGAGTTTTAAATAATCAGGCTGGAATTGATCCCCGGACCGAAGGTCAATGTTCTGGCTTGTGAATGCGATATTTTTCTCGATTAGCGATAG
>CAZOHS010000106.1:6465-8994 GCA_964579285.1 uncultured Rhodospirillaceae bacterium
AATCGGGAGAGGAAAAAACATGAAATTTATGTGGTTTCACCTGATGCCATATCAGGAATTGCCCGAAGATTTCAAATCTAAACATAAGTCAGTCTGGGTAGACTTAGATTCTACTATTTTCGATCCCCAAAAAGGGCACATTCTCTATAATGAATACATAGACGAGCTTCGATTTGCCGCCGACGTAGGTTTTGATGCCGTCTGCGTCAATGAACATCATTCTAATGGCTACGGCTTGATGCCATCTCCCAACCTAATAGCTTCTGCATTGGCGCGAGAAACTCGCGACACGGCAATTTGTGTGATGGGCAACTCTTTGGCCTTATACAATCCGCCGACACGTGTTGCGGAAGAAATGGCAATGATTGATTGTATTTCGGGTGGCCGGATGATCGCTGGTTTTCCGGTTGGGACGCCTATGGACACATGTTTTGCCTACGGTCAGAACCCTGCGAAATTACGTCCCCGTTATTACGAAGCGATTGACTTTATCCAACGCGCGTGGACCACAGACAGTACGTTCTCTTTCAATGGACGCTTCAACAAACAGCGGTATGTAAATGTTTGGCCGCGCCCGATACAGAAACCCCATCCACCCATTTGGGTGCCGGGTGGCGGGTCTGTAGAGACTTGGCAAATGTGTGCCGAAAAGAATTTTGTGTATGCAAACCTGTCCTATTTTGGACACCTATCCAGCAAGGCCTCTATTGCGGGGTTCTGGGACAAAGTGCATGAGTTGGGGAAGGAACCTAATCCCTTTCATTCGGCGTTTCTGCAAACAATAGGCGTCGCGGAGACGCGGGCAGAAGCGCTGGATCTATATTCGGAGCCGGCAAACTATTTTTATAACCGGTGTCTCCATATAAACCCCGCGTATGCAAACCCGCCCGGTTATGCGACAGAGGCGACTGTCCGAGCTAAAGTGGAATCCCAAGTATTGCGGGCCGCTGAGGTCTCTAGAATTGGTTCTAGAACCGACCAGGCGGACGTTTTTGAAAAGGGCCACGTCATTATCGGCAGTCCAGATGAGGTGGCGGAACAACTCCGTGGAATATGTCAGGAGATGAATGTCGGGCACCTGATGACCCTTTTGCATTTTGGGAATATGACGGCCGATCTGACACGATATAATACCGATCTCTTTGCACGCAAAGTAATTCCTCAACTACGGGATTTGTTTGAAGACCAGTGGGAGGATCACTGGTGGCCAAACTCGCTTCCACCGGAGCATAGAGCCCAACAAGAACCGAGCCGGGGATTGGCTGCAGAGTGACTGCACCAGCAGAAAGATACGTTGATACGCGTTTAGGGAAGACTAGGGTCTGGGAAGCGGGGACCGGTTCTTTGCTGGGGTACTTTGCGGGCTATGGGGGATTAGTACAATGGTTGCCCTTGCTCGACACCTTGGCTGACAAATGTTCGGTTAAAGCTCCTTCCTTGCCGGGGTTTCCCGGCGGCCCACTCTCCGAAGACCTCGATGGTCACCTCGATTGGTTGATTGCCGCTCACGATTCTTACACAAATTCTGGGCTTCACGCTGGATGTCTGATTGGAGCGTCTGTTGGGGGGGCAATAGCAGCTGACATAGCCGCAATTTGGCCAGACGCGGTCAGTAAATTAGTGTTGCTGGCCCCCTTCGGTCTTTTCAATGAAAATCAGCCAGTGGCTGATATATTTGCTCAGGAACCATCAATGGGTCTGACAAAAATATCAAATAAACCTGAACAATTGGAAGAATGGTTGGCGCCACCAGACGGAGCGAATGCGGAAGATTGGGCAATATTCCAGCTCCGTGCCAAGGTCGCGGCCGCAGACATACTGTGGCCGTTAGGGGACACGGGTCTAAGTAAGCGCTTGGCTAAAATTAACTGTCCAACACTCATAATATGGGGGGAACACGATCAAATTATCCCCAGTGCTTATGCAGAGGACTTTGCGCGGGGTATCAGTGGGCCGACACACATTCAAATAATTAAAGATGCTGGCCACACGGTCGAATTTGATCAACCGGAGCAGGTTGCCGAAGTTATTTTAGAATTTCTCTCGAAGTCCGATTAGGCCGATAGTGCTCGTCTACTGCTAATGTTTCAATAAGCCTAATTTTGTTACCTCAAAAACGGCGCTAACTTCGGGGCTCGCCAACCGGGCGGTTTAAGGACCTTTCCGTCTTCTCTTTTGGTAACTTTTCCAGTATCCGGATCAATCTTGGCCAAATTTGTTTGGAATACTTCTTGCCAGGCACCTTCAGCGTCGGCTCCCATTGAGTGGATCGCACCAATGGTTACAACTAAAATGTCTACCAACGCGTCAAGTTGTTCGACCCTGTCTTCGTCCTGGACGGCCTCGGTTAGCTCTTGGACTTCCTCTGCAATTAAATTCCGATATAAGTCATACTGCTCTTCATTTCCTGGGCTGTCGGTGCTCTGGTCGCACGCGTTCATAAATAGCTTTTGGTCTGCAAACGGATTTACCATATCGGTCTCCTGGGTATCTAAATATTAGTGTTTAGGTCAGAATTTTAATTTTCTT